>JBBQTR010000106.1:0-6513 GCA_038213095.1 Lysobacterales bacterium
TTGTTCCTGGTGATCGCGGTGCTGTTCATTATCGATCTGGCCATCCCGGATCTAGTGCCGTGGGACGACATCCTGCTGGGTCTCGGGACGCTGTTTTTGGCACGCTGGAAAGACCGCAGCAAGATTGCACCCACGGAACAACTGCGTCCTGATGCAGCTGGTCGATAGCCATAGCCATCTGGACACGAGTGAGTTCGATCACGATCGGGCCGACGTCATCGCCCGGGCGCATGCTTCGGGCGTGATGCGGCAGGTCGTGCCGGCCATCGATGCGTCTGGCTGGCAAAAATTGCGTGGCGTCTGTGCCGCGCATGCCGGACTGTTTCCTGCGTACGGATTGCATCCGATGTTTCTTGCATCGCACCAGCCGGCGCACCTGCTGGACCTGCGCGAGTGGATTCAATGCGAGCGCCCTGTTGCCATCGGCGAATGCGGACTGGATTTCCATGTTCCTGGCCTGGATCCCGCCCTCCAGCAGCAATACTTCGACGGTCAACTCGCGCTGGCAAAGGAATTCGACCTCCCCTTGATCGTGCATGCACGGCACGCGGTGGAAGCCGTCATCGTATCGTTCAAGCGCTTCGATGGCGTGCGCGGCGTAGTCCACAGTTTTTCAGGCAGCATCGAACAAGCCAGGCAGCTGTGGAAACTGGGTTTCATGATCGGTCTCGGTGGGCCGGTCACTTACGAACGCGCCAATCGCCTTCGCAAACTGGCAGCGACGATGCCCATCGAATACCTGCTGCTGGAAACCGATGCGCCCGATCAGCCGGACGCCCAGCATCGTGGCCAACGTAACGAACCCGCGCGGCTTACCAATGTCCTGCAGACGATCGCGCAACTCCGCATGCAGGATACCGAGTGCATTGCAGCCGCAACAACGGCCAATGCCGAGCGCCTGTTCGCATTGGCCTGATCATCTCTGGGCTTGCCTGAGCAGCAACTCCAGGGCCTTGCCGACCGCCGCGAATGCAAACGTGCCGGTGACATGCGTTGCCGCACCCAGCCCCGCTCCACAATCGAGTTTAAGCGCACCATCGCCCACGACTTTTGGTCGAAGACCACTAACTGTGCCGTCAGCCTGTGGATATTTGACGTTCTCCAGCGAATACACGGCTGGCACCCCGAAATAACGGTCGGCATTTTTTGGAAAGCTGAAGTCGGCGCGAAGTTTTTTGCGGATCAGCGACAGCATGGCGTCGTGTTCGGTCCGCGAAAGATCGCGGACACGCACCTGTGTAGGATCAATGCGTCCGCCAGCGGAGCCCACCGTGATGATCGGCTGCTTGCGACGGCGGCACCAGGCGATCGCTTCGACCTTTGTACGAAAGCTGTCGCAGGCATCGATCACCACGTCGTAATTACAATCAAGCAATTGCACGATGTTGGCAGGCGTGAGGAATGACGAGACCGCATCGACATCAATGGCCGGACTGATCGCCACACAGCGCTCGGCCATCGCCTCAACCTTGCTGCGACCATATTGTCCGGCGACCGCGGGCAATTGGCGGTTCGTGTTGGACACGCAAAGATCATCCGCATCGATCAGTGACAAATGGCCGATTCCGCTGCGCGCCAAGGCCTCGGCCACCCATGTACCGACGCCACCCAACCCGACAACAGCAACCCGGCAGGACCGGAAACGCGTCAATGCGCCGTGCCCATAAAGGCGGTCGATGCCGGCAAAACGTTCGGTCCAGAGGCGATCCATGCGCGCAGTCTAACGATCCGGACCCATGCTATCGTCGCCGCTTCGCACGCATGACAACCAACCGGATTTCCTCATGGCCACCAGCAACGCATCGCGCTACCTGTTCTTGTTCCTGATCGGCCTGGCAGTCGGCGCCCTCGGCACGGTGATGGCAATGCGTGCGATCGATGCACGCCAGGATCATTTCCCCAAGGCGCTCATGCAGGTGCAGTCGTGGCATATGGGCCAGCTCAAGGGGAATATGGAGCAGAACCGTTGTGCCGCAACCGACACCCTGCCCCACCTGCAGGCGTTACGACTGACGGCCAGCGACCTGGAACCCGCATTTGCTGACCTTCGGGACGATGCACGCTTCAAGAAGCACGCCAGCGACATGCGTGCGACGCTGGACGGCGCCCTCGCGAGCCCGCCCCTGAACTGCGCGGGCGTCGGCACCACACTGGCCGCCATTGGCGAAAACTGCAAAAGCTGCCATCAGGATTTCAACAACTGACGATCGACGGATGTGAACGCCTGCTGAGGATGCGCCGGGTGATCGGGAACACTTGATCGGCTATTCACAAACAAGTTCTTAAGGTTGGCGACGGCTAGGAAGTTCCGCTCCTGCCTCCCATTCCAGGAGAAACGCATGAACATTCGTCTCATCGGGGCCACCGCCCTACTCGCCTCACTCGCCGCCGCCGGCTGCGCCACCACCAGCCCGGGATACAACAATGGGTATGGCACCAACGGCCCGGGTTACGGTTCTGCGCCGGTTTCCAGTGCCAACTGTTACGACTGCGGCACCGTGACCCGCATCGAAACAACCTATGGCACCCAAAGCAACGTCCCCAATGCAACGGGCGCGGTTCTGGGCGGTATCGTGGGCGCGGTCGCTGGCCGTGAAATCTCCAACAAAACCGGCGGCAGCAAGGGCAACCAGAATATCGCCACCGTTGGCGGTGCAGTCGCCGGCGCATTTGCAGGCAACGCGATCCAGAACCATGAGCAGGCGAAGGGTGCCTACAACGTCTATGTGCGGATGAATGATGGACGTCAGTCCGTCGTGACCCAGAGTGACCTGGGCGGCATTCGCGAGGGCTCCTACGTGCGCGTCACCAATGGCCGCGCCTACCTTCGTTGATCACTGGCTTTCCCTGATCCATGGATGGCATCCGGAAGCCCGCGCAAGCGGGCTTCTTTTTGTATTGCATGCGCTGCAATGAGATCTTCCCGGCGAAGAGGGGACCCCGGCCATGCCCGCATTGACGTTGTATTACGCCATCGCCGGCGCGTTGATCGTGGTCGGAATGATCGGGATTGTCTTGCCTGCAGTGCCGGGACTGCCCCTTATGTTTGTCGGCATGCTGCTTGCCGCCTGGGCCGACGGATTTTCCAAGGTCGGCGCCGGGATGCTGATCACGCTGGGCTTATTGACGACTGTATCGATGGGGATGGATTTCTGGGCGGCCGCGATCGGCGCCCGACGAGTGGGTGCCAGTCGCCTGGCTGTGATCGGCGCACTCGTGGGAACCGTTTGCGGGCTCCTGCTGGGGCCAGTCGGGTTGCTCGTCGGGCCATTTGCTGGAGGGTTGCTGGGGGAGTTGTGGCATGGACGATCGCTCAATGCATCGCTAGTCGGCAAGGCCGCCCGCGTCGGCGTTGGCACCACACTGGGCATTGTCCTGGGCGTGGTGGTGAAGCTGATGCTGGCCTTCGCCATGCTGGGCTTGTTCGTGTGGTCATGGTTCCACTGATGGCCAACAAGTTGACGCGAGATCACCCGCCGTGGAATTGTCGCGTTTGTTGGTTCGTACCCTTCCAGAATCTCCTTCACGCGTCGACCCATGGTCGGCGTCCTACTGTTGCCGGAGCTGCCCGTGGCCTTGTTTTGGAGTCGTAAACGCATGATCTGGACCATCATCATCACCGCGATCGTGACCATTTTGATCGTTGTCATCGCGATGAACTTCGCCACGCCTGAAAAACAACTCAACCGCAAGGTCGAGCATCGCTACGGCGTTGATGACCCGCAGTTCAAGCGTGAGATGAGCGTCCTGCTGGGGCCCGCGATCCTGACAGGCAACCGTGTGACTGATCTTGAAAACGGCGAAGAAATCTTCCCCGCGATGCTCGGGGCAATCCATTCGGCGACCAAGACCGTCACGTTTGAGACCTACATTTTTTGGGACGGAAACATCGCAAGGAAATTTGCCGATGCCTTCATCGAGCGCGCACGCGCCGGGGTCCAGGTCAACGTCACGATTGACTGGGCAGGCAGTACCAGCATGGACAAGAGCCTGATCAAGGAGATGACGGATGCCGGTGTCCATTTCGAACGCTACCGGCCGCTACGCTGGTACAACCTGAGCCGGGTCAACAACCGCACTCACCGCAAGCTGCTGGTGGTCGACGGCCGCATCGGTTTCACCGGTGGCGTGGGCATCGGCGATCCGTGGCAGGGCCATGCACAGGATGCCGACCACTGGCGCGACGTCCACTTCCGTATCGAAGGCCCCGTCGTGGCGCAGATGCAGTCGGTCTTCAACGACAACTGGATCAAGACCACCGGTGAAGTGCTCAACGGGGTCGATTATTTTCCGCCGCTGCAGCCGGTCGGGACGATGGACGCGCACATGTTCTACAGCTCGCCAGCTGGCGGTTCGGAAAGCATGCACCTGATGTACTTGATGCTCATTGCTGCCTCCGAGCATTCGCTCGATCTGTCGGCCGCGTATTTCATTCCGGACGAATTGATTTCCAAGGCCTTCATCGCCGCGCGCCATCGTGGCGTCAAGATCCGCATCCTGATGCCTGGCAAGAACACCGATTCGGACGCCGCGCGCGTGGCATCCAAGGCCAGCTGGGGGCCGCTGCTGCTGGCAGGCGTGGAAATGTACGAATACAACCCGACGATGTTCCACAACAAGATACTGATCGTCGATCACCTGGTGACATCGGTGGGCTCGACCAACTTCGACCAGCGCTCGTTCCAGTTGAACGACGAGGCCAGCCTCAACGTCTATGACGCGGGTTTCGCCAAGCACATGACCGATGTCTTCGAACAGGATCTCAAACCGACCACCCAGTACACCTACGAGCGCTGGAAAAATCGCCCGTTCAAGGAGAAGTTCGCCGAACGTTTTCTGTCACCAGTCAAATCACAACTCTGACGGGCAACTAAAAAATCTCATCCACTTCATCGATGTTGCGGCAGGATGGATGGATGGACTCGATGATGATCGCCATGAATGCATTCTCCCGCCGCATCGCGCATTATTTGATTGGCATTGCGTTGTGCGGCCTGCCACTGCTGGCGATGGCCTCCATCGCCAATCCGCAGGCCTTGGCAAGCAATGCTTCTACCGCCGCCGCGACCCCGGACACCCAACAGGTCGCGTCCGAAATCCGTGCCGGTGTCCGTGACGACAGCCGCATTGCCTCCGCTGTTGCGGCTTTACTGTTGCGGCAGGCGACGCTTTCCGGCGTGGCGGTGGAAGTGCATTCGGGCATCGTGACCCTCGGCGGTAAAGTCCCGCAGGAAGTCGATCGCGCCCGCGCGGAGACTCTTGCCCGCAAGGTGAGTGGTGTTTCCGATGTCGTCAACGCGATCCAGCTTGACGCCAGCCTGCGCACTCGTTTTGCAGCTGCGGTGCAGCAGGTCGACGGCAAGTTCGTGCGGTTGCTGGCGGCGATCCCGCTGCTGATTGCCGCCATCGCAATCGTGCTGTTGTCGATGTGGTTGGGCCACTACCTCTCCGGACGTACGCACTGGCTGGCGCTACGCAGTGGCAATCCGTACATGGATGGGTTGCTGAGACGAATCGTCAGAACCATGGTCGTGCTGGTGGGGGTCCTGATCGCGCTTGACCTGTTGGGCGCGACGTCACTGCTTGGCGCGGTGATCGGGTCGGCCGGCGTTGTCGGCCTGGTGCTCGGATTCGGATTCAAGGACATCGCAGAAAACTACATCGCCGGCATCCTGCTCAGCCTGCGTCGCCCTTTCGCACCCGGCGACCATCTGGTCATCGACAAATACGAAGGTCGGGTGGTGTCGTTGACCTCACGTGCGACACTTTTGATGACGCTTGATGGCAACCGGCTATCGCTGCCCAACGCGCTGGTCTTCAAGTCGGTCGTCCTCAATTACAGCGTCAACCCAAAGCGCCGCTTCGATTTCAGCATTCCGATCGACACCGGCGCATCGATCCGCAAGGCACAGACACTGGCGATGGATGAAATCACCAGCGTCAATGGCGTCCTGGCCGACCCCGCACCGTCATGGGCGGTCGATGGTTACGCGGACAGTGGCATCGGGATGCGCTTTTACGGATGGGTCGATCAGCGCGACAGCGATCTGCGCAAGGTGCGCAGCGAGGCCTTGCGGATGGTCAAGGCCAGCTTCGCCGAAAACAGCATCGAAACCCCGCGCTCAGTGCAATACATCGTCACGATGCCGACCTTGCCTGACAAAGTTGCTGCATCGCAAATCTCCGCGCCGCCTATCGAGGCAGCTGAACCGCCAGGTGGCGAGGACACTTCCGTAAATCGTGACATTGATGCACAGCTGGCGGCGGCACAGCAATCCACGCAGGAGCACAATCTGCTGGACTCTACAAACCGCGAGGTTACTGATCCGGAAAGTTGATTGAGCGATCTTCCGCTTGTCTCAGCTGGCCAGGACGGTCAATGGAACGCCCCCGATGCGCGCCTTCCATTCCCGAGGCCCTTTTCGTGAACGGATTCGCCGGTTGAGTCGACGGCAACCGTCACCGGCATGTCCTGCACGGTGAATTCGTAGATCGCTTCCATTCCCAGGTCTA
>JBBQTR010000107.1:0-6418 GCA_038213095.1 Lysobacterales bacterium
GCACGCGGCACAGCAACACGCGATTGACCGCGTCGTGCGCGACGATCAGCAGTGTGTCGTCCGCAGCAAGGCCTGCGCAGGCACGCGTGAGCGCCGGCCATGCGCGATCCAGTACGTGCTGCAGCGATTCACCCTGCGGCATCAACACCTCGTGCGGCGTTTCGCGCCAGGCGCGCAGGCGTTCGAGGTCGCGTGCGTGGATTTCGTGGGCCAGCAAGCCCTCCCACTCGCCATGCGCGATTTCCTTCAAGCCATCGTCGGTGCTCAGCAACAGCGCGCGTTGTTCACCCAGTGCAAGTTGCGCGGTGCGCAGCGCCCGCGACAATGGCGATGCCACCGCGCGGTCAATGCGAACGTCTCGTAAACGGTCGCCCAATGCACGCGCCTGCACTTCGCCCACCGGCGACAAGGGAATGTCTTCCTGGCCCTGGTAGCGGCCTTCGGCGTTCCACGCGGTTTCGCCGTGGCGTGCGAGCAGGATGCGCATTAAACGGTCTCCTGCGACAACGGGCCTGGACTCCTGCGTCGCGCGGAAAGGATGACATTCCCGGTGGCGCCACGGAACAACGCAAGACCACCTTCATGGATGCCATCAGACGCCAGCACGTTCATTGCACGCTCCTGTGGGGGACAGCATGGAGGCGCATGTCGCCGGCGAACGAGCGTCGCGAGCGCAACGTCGGGTCCGGAAACCGGGCCGGCAGGCATGGATATCCGCGAGAAGGCAGCCTAGCAGAGCTCCACTGAGAGAACACACGCGCAACCCCTGTTGTGCTGGATCATAGGGACCCGCGAACTGGAGCATCCAATGGAAGATCAGATGAAAGAACAGCAGGCAAAAGGCGAGTTCGAAGTCGAGCGCAGCGTTGAACCACCCTGCGACATGGGCGACGGCGTGACTTCCGGGCATTATCGCTTCGACAAACGCTTCCATGGCGCGCTGGACGCAAGCAGCGTCGTGCACATGCTGGCCGTCGGAACTGATGTCCCGGGATCGGCCGCCTACGTCGCCATCGAGCGCCTGTCGGGCACCGTCCATGGCCGCCGCGGAACGCTCTTCCTGCAGCACAACGGCGTCATGGATCGTGGCGCGGCAACGCTGTCGTTGAGCATCGTCCCGGACTCAGGCACTGGCGAATGGCAGGGCATGACCGGCCGCATGGCGATCGACATCACTGACGGCAAGCATTTCTACACGCTGGACTACGCGCTGCCGGTGGTTGACCAGGCAGGCGAGTCACAGCCGCCAAAAGACCGGCGCGTATAATTCATGCCTTCCCAAGCGACGCGAACCCGATGACGCAGACAATGAAAGCGCTGGTCAAGCGCGAACCCGGCAAGGGCATCTGGATGGAAAACGTCCCGGTGCCATCGCCCGGCCCGAACGAGGTGCTGATCAAGGTCGAAAAAACCGCGATCTGCGGCACCGACCTGCACATCTACCTGTGGGACGAATGGAGCCAGCGTACGATCAAGCCGGGGCTGGTGATCGGCCATGAGTTCGTCGGCCGCATCGCCGAACTGGGTGCCGGCGTGACTGGCTACAAAGTCGGACAGCGCGTCAGCGCCGAAGGTCATATCGTTTGCGGCCATTGCCGTAATTGCCGCGGCGGACGACAGCACCTGTGTCCCAACACCATCGGCATCGGTGTCAACCGCAATGGCGCATTCGCCGAATATATCGTGATGCCAGCAACGAACCTGTGGCCGATTCCCGACCAGATCCCGAGCGAACTGGCAGCATTCTTCGACCCGTACGGCAATGCCACGCACTGCGCGCTGGAGTTCGATGTCGTCGGTGAGGACGTACTCATCACCGGCGCGGGGCCAATCGGCATCATTGCCGCTGGCATCTGCAAGTTCATCGGTGCGCGCAACGTCGTCGTCACCGACGTCAACGACTTTCGGCTGAAGCTTGCCGCCGACATGGGCGCAACGCGCGTGGTCAACGTGTCGAACACCTCGCTCAAGGACGTCATGGCCGACCTGCACATGGAAGGCTTTGACGTTGGCCTGGAGATGAGCGGCAATCCGCGCGCGTTCAACGACATGCTCGACTGCATGTATCACGGCGGCAAGATCGCGATGCTCGGCATCATGCCCAAGGGCGCCGGCGCCGACTGGGACAAGATCATCTTCAAGGGCCTGACCCTGCACGGCATGTACGGCCGACGCATGTATGAGACCTGGTACAAGATGACGCAGCTGGTATTGGGTGGCTTTCCGCTGGGCAAGGTGCTGACGCACCAGTTGCCGATCAATGATTTCCAGCAGGGCTTTGATTTGATGGAAGCGGGCAAGGCCGGGAAGGTCGTGTTGTCGTGGAATTGATCCGATGACGCTGACCCAACGTTACGCCGACACTCTCGAGGAGATCCGCGCTGCCGGCCTGTTCAAGTCCGAGCGCATCATCACCTCGCCGCAGTCGGCGGAGATCACGCTCGAAGACGGCCGCACGGTGCTGAACTTCTGCGCCAACAATTACCTTGGTCTGGCCGATCACCCCGATGTGATCGCCGCAGCGAAGGATGCGCTGGATACGCATGGGTTCGGCATGGCCTCGGTGCGCTTCATCTGCGGCACCCAGGATCTGCACAAGCAACTCGAGCGTACGATCTCTGACTTCTTCGGCACCGAGGACACGATCCTTTACGCCGCGTGCTTCGATGCCAATGGTGGCCTGTTCGAACCGCTGCTAGACGAAAATGACGCAATCATTTCCGACGCGCTCAACCACGCGTCGATCATTGATGGCGTGCGACTGTGCAAGGCCAAGCGATTCCGCTATGCCAACAGCGACATGGCCGATTTGGAAAAACAGCTGCAGGCCGCCGATACCGCCGGCTGCAAGACCAAACTGATCACGTCCGACGGCGTGTTCTCGATGGACGGATTCATCGCGCCACTCGACGAGATCACCGCGCTGGCAAAAAAGTACGGCGCACTCGTGCACATCGATGAGTGTCACGCCACCGGCTTCCTCGGCAAGACCGGACGCGGCTCGGCGGAAGTCAAAGGTGTCATGGACAGGATCGACATCTTCACCGGCACGCTCGGCAAGGCCATGGGCGGCGCGCTCGGCGGTTTCACCACGGCAAGGAAAGAAGTGATCGAACTGCTGCGCCAGCGTTCGCGTCCGTACCTGTTCTCCAACTCGCTGCCGCCGCACGTCGTGGCCGCTGGCATCAAGGCGTTCGAGATGTTGTCGACCGCAGGCGACCTGCGCGACAAGCTGGCACGGAATACCGCCTATTTCCGCGAGCAGATGACCGCCGCGGGGTTCGACATCAAGCCGGGCGTGCACCCGATTAGCCCGGTGATGCTGTACGACGCGCCACTCGCGCAGAAGTTCGCGCAACGGTTGCTGGAGGAAGGCATCTACGCGATCGGCTTCTTCTTCCCCGTCGTGCCAAAAGGCCAGGCGCGCATCCGCACCCAACTCTCGGCTGCGCATAGCCGCGAGCACCTTGATCGCGCAATCGCCGCCTTCGTCAAGATCGGCCGCGAACTCGGCGTGCTGAAACCCTGACATGCGCGCGCTTATCCGTTGAGCGAAGGCTCTGCCGCACATGCGCACCTGGAAAGCCGGCGTGCGATTGGCAAGGTGCTGTTGGTTCCCTAGACATTACTGGTAGCGAGGACGCGCACTTCATCGTCAGCGAGTGGTCGCCATTGCCCTTTCGGTAGATCGCCCAGCGCGAGCGTACCGATCGCCACGCGGATCAACCGCAATACATTCATATCCAACGCGCCAAGCAACCGTCGTATCTGCCGGTTGCGACCTTCGTCCAGCACAACCTCCATCCATGCATTCCTGCCGCCAGCACGCAGCAGTTGCGCTGACTTTGCACGCAGGAATGCACCGTCGATTTCGATGCCCCTGACCAGGGCCGCAAGCAACGCGGCATCAGGGATCGTGTCGACCTGCACGTGATAGGTCTTGTCCTGGCCGTGGGCTGGATCACTGACTCGAGCCGCCCATTCCGGATCATTGCAGAACAGCAGCAATCCCTCGCTCGCCTTGTCGAGCCGACCAACAGGCGCCATCCACGGCAATCCGGCACCGTCGAAACAGCGGTACACGGTATCGCGCCCACGCTCATCGACAACGGTGGTGACCAGCCCACGAGGTTTATTGAGCGCGATATACACACGCTCTGTCTTGTGCAATGGAACGCCGTCGAGAGTGATCACGGCCGTCTCAGCGGTTGCAGACTCGGGATCCCGCACGATTCGTCCGCCTACCGAGATACGGCCATCGGCAATCCAGCGCGCAGCTTCGGTACGTGAGCAGATGCCCCGCTTGGACAGGATGCGCGCCAAGCCGTGACGCGTTGAAACGGTGCGAGCCTGCTTCACTGCCATGCGCTATTTAGGTCGCTAGAACGTTCGCGACTTACGGGAATGTCACAAAGGAATCTTGTCGACTCCGGGGACCGCACACTGGGATCAACCGGAATTACGGATGCGACGGATCAGCTGGGGGCGCCGTCAAAGTGACCCCAGGCATCTGGGCAGGTACTACCGACATCCCGCCATCCGGGGCAGGTATCGTTGCGCCGGGCTTCGCTGCACCTCGCGCGACATGCACGCCGCGCGATTGCATCCATGCACTGAATTCGTCGGTCGTCATGTTCTTGCCGTTCTGGCTCATGTTGAAGCGCCACGGCGCATTGTCGAACTGGGTGCGCGGCTTGTAGGTGGCCGGATTGTCGGGACTGACAACACCGCCTGGCGCTGGCGCCGGCGTCACCGTCGCCATGTTCTGACAACTTCCAATGCGGATGCGCAACAGCACCTGATCGACCGACTCCGACTCATCGGTGCCCTGCGACAGCACGCCATTGGTGGCGCCCAGGGGAGACCCCAACTGCGCCAGTTCATTGGCCACCGGTGCAAGTAGCGTGGGCCGCAATGGCTGTGTCGCGCTGGGCGCGGAACAATCCATCGCGCGTGCGAACCCGGGACTAAATAATCCGCTCAACAGGATCAACGTGATCGTGGTCCGCATGGTCATGCTCTCGTTCCGGTTTTACGGGAGTGTAGGCGGCGGTGTGTCTGCTCACAAGCCAATGTCGATTACTCGTGCAAATCCACGCTAGCGCTCACGCGTTTCGTCCTCTTTAAACAGGCAAAAAGAAGCCCGGCACAAGGCCGGGCTTCTGTGTTGCTCAAGCTGTCGTCCGATTAGTTCTGGACGTTCAACTCGGTACGGCGGTTGGTCTCGCTCTTGCAGGCCGGGAGGGTCTGCGGGGTCTGCTCAAGCGGACGGCTCTCGCCGTAACCGTTCGGGCCCACCAGACGAGCGGCATCAATGCCATTGCCGGTCAGGTAGTTGTAGACCGCAGTCGCGCGACGCTCCGACAGCTTCTGGTTGTAAGCATCGCTGCCACAGAGATCCGTATGGCCAGCAACCTCAACCTTCAGGTCGGGGTAACGCTTCAGGATGTCGATGGCCTGGTTGAGGATCACGATCGCGTCGGGACGCAGTTTCGACTTGTCGAAGTCGAAGTTGACGCCCTTCAGGTCGATCGACACCGGCACCGGGCAACCGTCTGGACCGATGGTCTGGCCAGCCTGCGAACCGGGGCACTTGTCGTTGCAGTTGTTGACGCCGTCACCATCGTCATCCATGTCGGCGCAGTTCGGCGCAGCGACCGGAGCCGGTGCAACCGGGGCTTCCGGCGCGGCACCAAGCGGGATCACGACACCGACCGAAGCCAGCACGTCGGTGAAGTAGCTGTCGGTCGGCTGGATGTGGCTGTGGCTGTTGGCGTCGAAGCGAGCCGCAAGCTCAGTCCGGATCGCGACGCGGCCCAGGTCACCCTGCAAACCGATGCCGACCTTTGCCGCCACGTTGCCGTGGTTGCTGCGGGCAGGCGAATTCGGGTTCGGGAAGTTGTCGTACTCTTCCTGCGAACGCTGATAGCCGATGCCACCCAACAAGTAGGGATTCCAGCTACGGCCGTCGCGGATGAAATGGCGACGCAGGTCAAGCGAGATGCCTTCCTGGTTCCAGTTCAGATCATTTCCACTAGCGTTAGGATCCGGATTGAAGGGGCTGATGTTGTTGCGGCCCTTGAAGGTCGGGTGGATCGCGTAGTTCAGCTCACCGTCGAGGGACCAGTTCGGGCTGATGAAGCGGCCGAAGCCCAAGGTGACAAACGGGATGTCCTTGGTGAAACGGTTGCTGTCCTGGAAGTCATAACCGACGGAACTGGTGACGTACCAGCGATTGTCGTAGGTCTGTGTGGTGGCGTCCTGCGCGGAAGCGGCCTGAGCCACGCCCAGTCCCGCCAGTAACGCAGCACAGAGGAGTTTCTTATTCATTGCAGCTCCTTGATCAGATAAAGAAAGCGGGTAAAGCGTGAGCTAAAGAGACGGCCTTGGGTTCACGCCATCCCGGAAAGACTAATGT
>JBBQTR010000108.1:0-6366 GCA_038213095.1 Lysobacterales bacterium
CGCATTCGCGACGCTGGGCGGCTACGTCGCCGTCAACGCCGGGCTGATCCTGGCAGCCGATCGCGAAGATGAAGTCGCCGCCGTGCTGTCGCATGAAATCGCGCATGTGACCCAGTCGCATGTATTGCGCGCGGTCGAACGTGCCCAGCGCGACAGCGTTCCGATCCTGTTGGCGATGCTGGCCGCCATCGCGGTTTCCCAGGCCTCGCACAGCAGTTCGGCCGACAACGGTGCGATGGCGGCGGTGATCTCAGCGCAGGGATTGATGGCACAGCGGCAGATCGACTACACCCGCGACAATGAATCCGAGGCCGATCGCATCGGCATCCGCACCCTCGCCCGCAGCGGCTACGACCCCAAGGCCATGGCGGATTTCTTCGAGAAACTGCAGACCGTCATCCGCAGCAACCAGGGCGGCGAACGCGAACGCACGCCCGATTACCTGCAGACGCATCCGGTGACAACCACCCGCATCAGCGAAGCACGGCAGCGCGCCGAACAGCTGGCAAAGACCGAAAAACCCATCGTGCCCATGGGCCATTTCAATGACAACCCACTGCTGCCCGGTTCGATACGGATCACGGGCGCACCGCTGCACGGCGACAGCGGCCAGTTCCTGTGGGCACGCGAGCGGTTGCGCGTGCTCAGTGCCGACACGCCCAACGCCGCGATCCGCGAATACGAAGGCATGCGCCGGGCCAAACCATTGAACGACGCACAGCGTTATGGCATGGCGCTGGCGCGCCTGCTGGACAACCTTCCCGCTGACGCCGCGACCGAACTCGCCCGCTTGCTGGAGGCACATCCCGGCGATGTCTGGATCACCTTGGCGCTGGCCCAGGCCGAAGCGCGATCGAGCAAGGTGGCTGCGGCCGACGCACATTTCGAGGCGCTGCTCGACCGCATGCCGGCCAATCGCGCCGTGGCGCTTACCTATGCCGGAATGCTGGACGAACGCGACACTCCTGTCGCAGGCAAACGTGCCCAAGCGGTGTTGAGGCCGTTGCTGGCCAGCGCGGCGGAGGACCCGGTGTTCCAGCAGACGTTCGCGCGCAGCAGCGAGATCGCGGGCGATCCAGTGCGGGCCGGTGAAGCCTATGCCGAAGCGGCCTACCTCAATGGCCGCCCCGAGCAGGCGCTGGTGCAGCTCAATACGCTGAAAAAGCGCAGCGATGTCAATTATTACGCCCGCTCGCGCATCGATGCGCGCATCGCCCAAATCACCCCGATCGTGCTGGAATTGCGACAGCAGGGCATTCGGGATGAAGACCTCCATCGGCAATAAACCCCGCCAGCGCTGATCTGTCCGGATTCGCCTGGTCCGTGCCAAAGGTGCGCCATCTCCGCGCCCTGTCACGGCCCGGTCATAAAAGCGTCGTTTACTTGCGCCAATCCCTTCGCAATGCCACGGTAACCGCGTGCAGAAGCGCATCCTGATCGTCGACGATGAACCCGCGATCCGCGAAATGGTGGCCTTCGCGCTGCGCAAGGGCGACTACGAGCCTGCGCATGCTGGCGACGCCCGTGAGGCGCAGGCGGCGATCGCCGATCACGTACCTGACTTGATCCTGCTCGACTGGATGCTGCCTGGCACCAGCGGCCTTGAGCTGGCGCGTCGGTGGCGTCGCGACGCCCTGACCCGTGAAGTCCCGATCATCATGCTGACCGCCCGTGGCGAGGAAAACGATCGCGTGGGCGGCCTGGAGGCTGGTGTCGATGATTACGTCGTCAAACCGTTTTCAGCGCGTGAACTGCTGGCACGTATCCGTGCCGTCATGCGCCGCTCGCGTGAGGACGACGAGGATGGCAGCGTCAGTATCGGCAGGTTGCGCATCGATGGCGCGGCGCATCGTGTGTTCGCCCTGACTCCCGCTGGTGACGAGCCCGTCCCGATCGGCCCGACCGAGTACCGCCTGCTGCATTTCTTCATGACCCATGCCGAGCGCGTCTACACCCGATCGCAACTGCTGGACCATGTGTGGGGCGGCAGCGTCTATGTCGAGGAGCGTACGGTCGACGTCCACATCCGGCGCCTGCGCAAGACGCTGGAACCCGCGCGACTGGATCACATGGTGCAGACCGTCCGCGGCGCCGGGTATCGTTTCTCCGCGGCGGTCTAAATTGCGGAGCATGCCCACAAGCGTACGCAATGCCTGGTTACGCACCCTCGGCCAACTCTCGTTGGTACTGGGTGTTGCGGCCGTGGCCGGCATCCTGGTCCATGCGCCGTGGCCTGCCGTCACCCTGGCGGCTCTTGGCATCGTTGCCTGGCATCACTGGAAACTGAGGGGTTTGCTGCTGCGCCTGACCGCACGCCAGCGACTGGAACCTTCGCTCGGGAATGGTGTCTGGCACGAACTTGATCGGCTGCTGCATCGCAGCCAGAGTGAAATGCGTGCGCGCAAACGCAGGCTCGTCAACATGTTGCGCGCCTATCGCGCCGCCGCCGCCGCATTGCCCGACGCGGTAGTCGTGGTCGAACGCAACACCCAGCGCATTTTATGGTTCAACGAGGCAGCCACGCGTTTGCTTGGCCTGCGACATCCGGTTGATCTCGAAGCGCCGCTCGTCGAACGACTGCAGCCACTGCCGATCGCGCACTGGCTGACCTCTGGGCGCAATGCCGAGCCACTGTCGGATATGCCCTCGCCAGTTTCAAGCGATGTGCGCATCAACCTGCGCCTGATTCCATATTCCGATGAGCTCTGGCTGCTGGTCGCGCGCGACGTCAGCAAGCTTGTGCGGCTGGAACAGATGCGTCGCGATTTTGTCGCCAACGTCTCGCATGAACTGCGCACGCCCTTGACCGTTGTGCACGGCTACCTGGACATGCTCGACCCTGCCGAGCATCCGGAGTGGACGCCGATGCTGGCGGAAATGCAGCGCCAGTCGCAGCGCATGACGCAACTGGTGGAAGACCTGCTGACGTTGTCGCGGCTGGAAGCCCGTGACTCGCTGACGGATGAAAATGTCGCGATGGCCGGCGTGCTGGCGACATTGCGACGTGAAGCCGATGCATTGAGCCAGAACCGGCACACGATCGTCATCGAGGATGAAGCGCAGATCGATCTGTGGGGTTCCCAGAAGGAGCTGCACAGCGCGTTTTCCAACTTGGTCAGCAATGCCGTGCGCTACACGCCTGCCGAAGGGCACATCACCATCCGCCTGGAGCGCGAACGTGATGGTGGAGCGGTGCTGTCTGTCAGTGACAGCGGCTACGGCATTCCCGCCACGCACCTGCCACGCATCACCGAGCGTTTCTATCGGGTTTCGACCAGCCGTTCGCGCGAAAGTGGCGGGACTGGCCTGGGCCTTTCGATCGTCAAGCATGTCCTGGGCCTGCACCAGGCACGGCTGGAAATCGAAAGCGAGGTCGGATGCGGCAGTCGCTTTGCCTGCCATTTTGGCCGCGAGCGCGTGCATGCACGGGAATCCCTTGACGCTCCAGTGTCATGACGCCGCGCAAGGGCATCCCTACAATGCCCGTGATGAAACCCCATCGCAATCGCAAGCGCCACCTGCCTCATGCACTCTCCGGCGCGGCTGGCGATGCCGCCAGCCCAAACGATCCGCTGCGTGATCCGACCCTGTATTTCAACCGTGAACTGTCGCAGCTGGACTTCAACTTCCGCGTGCTGGCGCAAGCACAGGATGCGCGGGTACCGCTGCTTGAACGGCTGCGTTACCTGTGCATTTCCTGTACCAACCTGGATGAATTCTTCGAGATCCGCGCCGCGACCGTACGTCATGCCCAGGATTTCAACATTCCCGTCGCTGCCGATGGCATGTCCCCCGCCACCGTGCTCAAGCAAATCCACGGCCGCGCGGCCGAACTGGTCGATGCGCAATATCGTTGCTGGAACGAAGTACTACGCCCGAGCTTGAACGAGGCCGGCGTGCGCGTGTTGTCGCGCGACCAGTGGAGCGCACGACAGACGCGCTGGCTGCGCGCGTATTTTCGCAACGAAGTCATGCCGGTACTGTCGCCGTTGGGACTGGATCCTGCGCATCCGTTCCCGAAAATCCTCAACAAGTCGCTGAACATCGTCGTCGTGCTGAAAGGCAAGGATGCGTTCGGCCGAGCCGGCCACCTGGCGATCGTGCGTGCGCCGCGTTCGCTGCCACGCATCATCCAGCTGCCGCAGAAAATCTCCGGTGGCGAGCACGATTTCGTGTTCCTGTCCGCGGTGCTGTCGGCATTCGTGGACGAATTATTCCCGGGCCTGGACGTCAAGGGCGCGTACCAGTTCCGTGTCACCCGCAATTCGGAACTCATCGTCGACGAGGAAGAAGTCGAGAACCTGGCGCTTGCCCTGCGTGATGAATTGATCGGCCGCGGCTACCTGCGCGCGATGCGGCTGGAGATCGCCGGCAATTGCCCCAAACCGATCGTGCGTACCCTGCTGGAGAACTTCGAGCTTCCGGAAAATGCCGTGTACCGCATCGATGGCCCGGTCAACCTCAACCGGGTGATCCAGGTCTACGACCTGGTGCAACGCCCGGAGCTGAAATACCCGGCATTCCAGCAGCGCAACCTGCGCGACATCGATGCGATTTTCGAGCGCATCCACGACGGCGACATCCTGCTGCATCATCCCTTTGATTCGTTCACGCCAGTCCTGGAATTGATCCGGCAAGCCGCCGAAGATCCGAACGTACTGGCGATCAAACAGACGCTGTATCGCACGGGGCGGGATTCACTCATCGTGGACCACCTGGTGCAGGCCGCGCGGAATGGCAAGGATGTCACCGTGGTGGTCGAACTGCGCGCGCGTTTCGACGAGGAGGCGAACCTGGGATTTGCCGACCGCCTACAGCAAGCAGGCGTGCAGGTGGTGTATGGCGTGGTCGGTTACAAGACCCACGCCAAGATGCTGCTGATCGTGCGCCGTGAGGGCCGCAAATTGCGGCGCTACGTGCATCTTGGCACCGGCAACTACCACGCCGGCACGGCGCGCGCCTACACCGATCTTGCGCTGATCACGGCCGATGCGGATATCGGCAGCGACGTGCACCAGATCTTCCAGCAACTCTCCAGCATGGCGCCTGCGGTCAAACTCCGCCGCCTGCTGCAATCACCATTCACGCTGCACGCCGGCGTGCTGGAACGGATCGAACGCGAATCACGACACGCACGCAATGGCAAACCGGCGCGCATCATCGCCAAAATGAATGCGCTCAACGAGCCGCAGGTGGTGCGCGCCCTATATGCCGCCTCGCAGGCGGGCGTGCAGATCGACCTCATCGTGCGTGGTGCATGCACGCTGCGGCCCGGGATACCCGGTGTGTCGGAGAATATTCGGGTGCGGTCGATCGTTGGTCGCTTTCTCGAGCACAGTCGCGTGTACTGGTTCGACAACAATGGCGATTCCGAATTGTTCTGCGCCAGCGCGGATTGGCTGGAGCGAAACCTGCTGCGCCGGGTCGAGACATGTTTTCCGTTGCTGGATCAAGAACTATCCGCACGCGCGAAGAGCGAATCGCTCGACAATTACCTGGCCGACAATCTCGACGCCTGGGCGCTGCAGCCTGATGGGCGCTACGTGCGTTTGGCTCCTGAAGACGATGCAGCACCGCATTCGGCACAGTCGTCGCTGCTGGCCAAACTCTGTGGCTTGAAGCCATGAACACCGCGCGCCGGTTGACCCGTTCAACAACTTTACCGCTGCAGGATGGCGACCTGCTGGCGGCCATCGACTTGGGTTCCAACAGCTTCCACTTGGTGGTCGCGCGTTTTGTCCTGGGACAGTTGCGCACCGTCGACCGCCTGCGCGAAATGGTGCGGCTTGCCGAGGGCCTCGACGGCAAACGTGGGCTTGACCCCGATGTGCGCCAGCGCGCGCTCGAATGCCTTGCGCGTTTCGGGCAGCGCCTGCGCGACATTCCACCCCAACGCGTCCGTGCAGTCGCAACGAATACCGTGCGCCAGCTTGCAATGCCGCAAAGCTTCCTGGTGCCGGCGGAGACTGCGCTGGGGCACACCATCGAAATCGTGTCGGGTCGCGAAGAAGCACGCCTGGTCTATCTTGGCGTCGCCCATGCGCAGCCACCAAAGCCTGATCAATTGCGGCTGGTGATCGACATCGGAGGTGGGTCGACCGAATGCATCATCGGCACCGGCTTCGATGCACTCGAACGAGAAAGCCTGCAGGCGGGTTGCGTGGCAAGCACGCGACGGTTTTTTCCCGACGGGAAATTGTCGAAGAAACGATGGAAGGAGGGCGTCACCGAAGTCGCGGCCGAATTCCAGCAATTCGCCGGTATATATCGCGGCCTTGGCTGGGACGAAGCGATCGGTTCGTCGGGTACCAACAAGGCGATCGGCGACATCTGTGCGGCGATGAAACTCACCAAGGGCGCGATCAC
>JBBQTR010000109.1:0-6269 GCA_038213095.1 Lysobacterales bacterium
TGGGAGTCGTTCGCCATCTGCGCGCTGGGCGGCATCCTGGGCGTGATGTATTCAATTCCGCTGCGCCGCGCGCTCGTGACCAATTCCGACCTGCCATATCCAGAAGGAGTCGCCTGCGCCGAGGTACTGAAGGTCGGCAGCGGTGCCGACAGCACGGCATCGGGCATCGAGGAAAGCCGTGCCGGTCTGCGCGCCGTTGTCTGGGGTGCGATCAGCGCGGCGGCGTTTGCGCTGATCGTGGCGACACGCGTATTCGCCAGCGATGTTGCGAATTACTTTCGCGTGAGCGACAGGGGGGGCGTGACGGGATTCGATTTCGCTTTGTCGATGGCACTGCTCGCCGTCGGCCACCTGGTCGGCTTGTGGGTAGGCGTTGCGATGTTGCTCGGTGCGGTGATCGGCTGGGGCTGGGGTGTGCCGCATTACTCGGCGCTGGTGACTGCGGGCGGCGCGGTCGCCGATTTGGCACAAACCACTTGGAGCCACAAGGTCCGCTTCGTTGGCGCCGGCACGATCGGGGTCGCGGCAATCTGGACCCTGCTGAAGCTGGTCAAGCCGGTCGTAAGCGGATTGACCTCGGCAATGGCCGCATCGCGTGTGCGCAAGGGTGGGCAAGCAGCGATGCTGCCGCGAGTCGAACAGGACATTCCCATCGGGCTGGTCGGCATCATCACGCTGGTGTGCTTCGTGCCGATCGCATTCCTGCTGGCGCACTTCAGCATCACCAGTGGGCTTGGCGACCACATGTGGATGCTGGTGATCGGCGGGCTGATTTATTGCGTGGTGATGAGCTTCTTCGTGTCGGCCGTGTGCGGGTACATGGCCGGATTGATCGGCTCTTCCAACAGTCCGTTGTCCGGCATCGGCATCCTTGTCGTGATCGGCGCGGCGCTGTTGCTGGTGTTTGGCGTGAAGCCGTTGCTGGCGCCTGGCCATGAGAAAGGACTGGTCGCGTTCGCGTTGTTCGTCACGGCGATTGTGTTTGCCGTCGCCACCATCGCCAACAACAACCTGCAGGATTTGAAGACGGGTCAGCTTGTCGACGCGACCCCGGCCAAGCAGCAGTGGGCACTGATCGTTGGTGTGCTTGCAGGTGCTGCAGTGATTCCGCCGATCATGGATCTGCTCAACCATGCGTACGGCTTCGCTGGTGCGCCGGGTGCGGTGGCCGGCCGCGCGCTCGCTGCGCCGCAGGCAGGCTTGATTTCCGCGTTGGCGCAGGGCGTCATCCAGAACAATATCGACTGGAGTCTGATCGAAATCGGCGCAGGCATCGGTGTCGTATTGATGATCATCGACTCGATGCTGCGTCGTTTCACCAAGTCTGCGCATCTGTCGCCTCTCGCCGTCGGTCTGGGCATCTATCTGCCAACCTCGGCAACGCTGATGGTCGTGGTTGGTGCGTTTGCCGGTGCGTTCTACGATCGCCGCGCCGAACGCAGTCCCAAGCCCGAGGCGCGCAAACAGCTCGGCGTGCTGCTCGCTTCAGGCATGATCGTGGGCGAAGGCCTGATCGGTGTGCTGATTGCAGGTATCGTCGCGTTTTCCGGACAGAACTATCCGCTGGGATTGGTTGGCGACAATTTCGCTGGCGCGTCGGTGTGGTTTGGCGGCATCGCGTTCGTTGTAGTCGTATTGGCGCTATATCGTTGGATCGAGACTCTCAACCGCCAGCCAGTCTGAGCAACTTTTTTTCTTTTTCTGCTATCGGGGGCCATCATGAAACCAGTTGCCATCACATCACGTCACGCTTTGTTGCCGCTCGCATTGATGCTGGTCTGGTCGTCATCGGCAACAAGCGCGACGCGTGGATTCCAGGCACGTGACCTGGAGACGATGGATCGCTATTCCTCGCCGGCCTTGTCTCACGAGGGGCACAAGCTGGTATTCGCAAAACGCGTGGTTGATTTCGACGCCAACAAGTCGGCGACCGCATTGTGGATGGGGGATATCGCGGCGACAGCAGCTCCTGCGAAGCAATTGACGCCGAAAGGATGGAACGTTAATTCACCGGCGTTTTCGCCCGACAACAGGACCGTTTATTTCCTGAGCGGGAAGTCCGGAAGTTCGCAGCTGTATGCAGTGTCGACTGCCGGCGGCACGCCGCATCAGCTCACGCAGTTCCCCGTCGATGTCGATGCTTTCTCACTGTCACCTGATGGCAAACGTGTCGCCTTCAGCGCCGGTGCGTTCGCTGCTTGCGGCAGCGATCTTGCCTGCACGAAAAAGAAGAACGATGGCGTCGGCAAAGGCAAATCCACCGGAGTGGTCTTCAATCACCTGTTCATCAGGCACTGGGACGCCTGGGCCGATGGCCGCATCAATCGGATCTTCGTGGCGCCGCTCGGCGGCAAGACGGTCGCGAGGACCGCGACACTGGTCGGAAGTGATCTGATCGCCGACGTGCCGTCGAAGCCATTTGGCGACTTGTCGGACATGGCATGGTCGCCCGATGGCCGCAGCCTTGTCGTCAGCGCACGCCTGTCCAATGGCGACGAACCGCATTCGACCAACTTCGACCTCTATCAACTCAATGCCGATGGCAGTGGAGCTGCGAAGAACCTCACCGCAGCAAACAAGGCATGGGACGCCGGTCCGGTGTTCAGCAGCGACGGCAAAACGCTGTACTACCGCGCCATGAAGCGCCCGACGTTTGAAGCCGATCGCATGGCGTTGATGGCGATGGATTTGGCAAGTGGCGCCACGCGCGAGGTCGATCCGAAGTGGGATCGATCCGTCGACGGCATCACCTTGTCCGCCGATGGCAAGACCATCTACACGACGGCCGAAAACATTGGCGAGCATCCGTTGTATGCGGTCGACATTGCCACTGGCGGTATCACTAAAGTAGTCGGTGACGGTTCGGTTTCCTCGTTCGTGATCGAAGGTCCGACGATGGTATTCGCACGCAATAGCATGAAAAGCGGCGACCAGCTGTTCACCGGGGGTCTCAACGGCACGCCGGTGCGCGCGATCACGCAGAGCGCCGGCCAGATGCTGCCCGACGTGAAGTTCGGCGAGTACGAGCAGTTCCAGTTCAAAGGCTGGAATGGGGATACGGTGCATGGCTATGTCGTCAAGCCGTGGAATTATCAGGAAGGCAAAACCTATCCGGTCGCCTTCCTGATCCACGGCGGCCCGCAAGGCAGCTTCGGCGACGGCTGGAGCTATCGCTGGAATCCGCAGACGTACGCGGGGCAGGGCTACGCGGTGGTCATGGTCGACTTCCACGGATCGACCGGATATGGCCAGGCATTCACCGATGCGATCTCGCAGCATTGGGGCGATCGTCCGCTGGAGGACCTGCAGAAAGGCTGGAAGGCCGCGCTGTCGCAGTACAGCTTCCTCAATGGCGACAAAGCCTGCGCGCTAGGCGCCAGTTACGGCGGCTACATGGTGTATTGGATTGCCGGCAACTGGCAGCAGCCATGGAAGTGTCTGGTCGACCACGACGGCGTCTTCGACAACCGCATGATGGGTTACGAGACCGAGGAGTTGTGGTTCAGCGAATGGGAAAACGGCGGCACGCCTTGGACCAATCCCGAAGGCTACGAAAAATTCAATCCGGTCCTGCACGTCAAGGACTGGCGGGTGCCGATGTTGATCATCCACAACCAACGGGATTACCGCATTCCGGTCGACCAGGGCATCGCCGCATTCACTGCGCTGCAGCGCAAGGGAATCGAGTCCAAGTATCTTTACTTCCCGGATGAAAACCACTGGGTGCTGAAGCCGCAGAACAGCGTGTTGTGGCATGACACCGTGAATGCATGGTTGAGGGAACACATCGGGCAATAAGGCGCATCACAGAAAAAGCCTCGTGCGAGCGAGGCTTTTTTGTTCGGCGTCGTAGTTTAGAGATCTCGTAGGATCGGTTGAGCCGAAGGCGATACCCATGCTGGCAGCCATGCTCCGATGATGTGTACCGCTGTGCTCAACCCATCCCACGTGGTGCTGGTGTGTCGTCAGCGGACCAGCGAGTTACGCACCGCTGCGAGAAACTCCGGATCGACCATGCTCCCCACTTTCTCGGTACGCGTCACGATGCGGCCGTCGCGATCGAGCAATATCAGCTCACTGGTGTGGTTGAAGTCCCCGCTGGCTAGCTGCCGATAGCGCACACCAAGTACACCAGCGACGGTCCGAACACCCGCAGGTTTCGGACTGGCAAGTGACCAGCGGCTGCCATCAAGGCCGCGTTTGTTGAACACTTTCATCAGCGCAGCTGGCGTGTCGCGTTTTGGATCCATGCTGATCAACAGGATGCCGACCCTGGTCTTGTCGGCTGGCGTCAACGCATGTTCGATCGCCTTTCCGCTGTCGACGATCAGCGGGCAGGTGAACTGGCAGGAGGTATAGAACATCGCCACCACCTGGGGCTTGCCGCGTTTGCTGCGCCAGTCCCATGACTTGCCCTGCTGGTCGGTGAGTTGCAACGGCAGCTGATAGACCGAGTCCTTCGGCAACGGTTGCGAGACCGGTGCGGCGAGTGAACCAGCAGTAACGAGCATCAGGCAGGCGAGAGCAGAACTTAACAGTTTCATTTGATGTCCTTTGCGCATCGGAAGCCAAGATTGGCAGTGGTGTCTCGCGCTTCCAGCGAGGACAGCATCGCCACCCGCATAAGCACCGCATAGTTTTCGCGATCATTCATCGACAATGCGCCGGCGCCGCAGAACTTGGCCTTGTCGCTGTCACCCTGGTTGCGGTTATCGCCGGAGACCAGAAGCGAGGAGAAATCGTCGGTCCATTCCCAGACCAGGCCATGCAGGTCCTGCACGCCATAGATGTTCGGCGCCTGCAGTCCTGCACGTGCGAGAGGCTGGTTGGACGGCCTGGAATACCAGCCGAGGATGCGTTCGAGCCAGACCGGATCCTTGCGTGCATCGCGGCGCGTTTCGTCGGCCGCGGCTGCGTACTCCCATTCGTTCCACGTCGGCAGGCGCGCGCCTTGTGCTTCGCAATAGGCGGAGGCCGCGAACCAGCTCACCTGCGTGACCGGTTGTGCTGGCTGCGCCGTGCCGCCTAGCAGTGTCGGCCCGGCCCAGTGCGATACATAGCGTGGCTCGGCGAACACAGACGCAACGCGGTCGCGTCGCCACTGCGGATGCGTCTGCACGAAGAAAAGAAACTGCGCATTGGTGACCGGTCGCTGCATCAGTTGGAACGGCGCGACGCGCACGCCGTTCTTGCGGTCCTCGTATTTCAGCGCGCTGTGGAAGATGCCGCCCGGCAGCGTTGCGTAACCGATGCTGCCGATGAGCATGCCGCTGGCTTGGGCGCCAGCGACGGGAAGCGCGAGCAACAGCAGGGCAACGTAGCCGCGCATCATTTTGCTCAGTGATCCGCTGCGTCAGCGGGCGTGTCGACCTTGCGATGCGCGGCAACTTCATCCTTGGTGATGCGTCCGCCCGGGTTGCCCCAGCTGTTGAGCACGAAGGTGCCGATGTTGGCGATCTCGTCGTCGGTCAACTGCGTCTGCGCTGGCATCGTTGAGGTGTAGTTATTGCCGTTGACCGTGATCGGCCCATTGAGCCCGTGCATCATGATGTCGACGATGCGCTTGGGCTTGGCGGCAAGCACGCTCGACTTAGCTAGCGGCGGGAAGACCCCGGCTATGCCTTCACCATCAGGCTGATGACAGGTCGAGCAAGTTCCCGTGAACAACGCCTGTCCTGCCTTGATCTGGTCTTCCTGTGTCAGGGTGCCCGCGGCATTGGCTTTGGCAGCGGCGGTGACCGCGTCAAGGTTGCCTGTTGCGCGTCCACCGAGGTACACCGCGTCGACTTCCTTGCCTGAGTAGATCGCCTTGTTCTCGGGACCTTCGGCCTTGAGCAGCGCCAGCGCGCCCTTGTTGAAGGCACGGAAGATGGAGTGGTCGACGATTACATAGGTGCCGGGCACTTCTATGTGGAACTGCATTATCGCCGCGCCACCCGACGGGATCAGCGTGGTCTGTACGTTCTCCTGGAAATGCGTGCCGCCTTCGTACCAGACCTTGTCGAAGATCTCACCAATCATATGGAAGCTCGACACGAGATTCGGGCCGCCGTTGCCGACAAACAGGCGCACGGTGTCCCCGACCTTCGCAGTCAACGCGTTGTCGCCAGTGAGCGCGCCTTCGCGGCCATTGAACAGCACGTAAGTCGGGCGCTCATCGATCGCCTTCTCCATGTCGAACGGCTGGTGACCCTTCTCGCGGTACTTGCCGGTGGTGTAGAAGTCGCCCTGCATCAGGTAGTACTCGTGATCCACCGGTGGCAGGCCTT
>JBBQTR010000110.1:0-6252 GCA_038213095.1 Lysobacterales bacterium
TGCGCCCGAAACGTTGCTCAAGGAAAGCGGCTGGATCTTTGGAAAGATCGCCGCCGGAACGCCAACCTGGATCCAGAACTCCGGCTTCGCATGGGTTCTCTCACTCGTGCCGCTGTCGATCCTGTGCTGGTTCGGCATGAACAACCTGAAGACGATCTCACCGGACACTGGCAACCCACTCGTCGCGTTCGCGAAGATCACCTACCTCTATACGCTCGCGTTCGTGCCGTCGATTTTCATGCTCTGGTTGTATCTGCCCGCGCCGACGGGGCTCGGATTGCTCAACGTATGGGCTGCGATCCCGCTCGACATCATGCTGATGTTGACGGTGATGAAGTTCGCCGCGTTCGGCACGATGAAGGAGGGCGTCACCAAGCAGTTCGAGATCTTCAAGAACAAGCACACTTGGGCACTGACGATCCTCTACATCGTCACCTTCGGTTCATTCATTGGTTTTTCGATGGCGCTGCCGCTATCGATGAAGGTCATCTTCGACATCATCCACGTGCCGGACGCAGATGGCGTGATGACGCATACGCAGCCGAATCCGAATGGACTGCCGGTGCTTGCGTACGCCTGGATCGGACCTTTCGTCGGCGCGTTGACGCGTCCCATTGGCGGCTGGATCTCGGACAAGATCGGCGGCTCGATCGTCACGCAGTGGGTCTCGGTCGTGATGGTCGTAGTGTCGGTGGCAGTCGGCTACGTGATGATGAAGGCCTATCACTCAGCGACGCCGGAAGAATACTTCTTCCTCTTCCTCGCGCTCTTCATCGTGCTGTTCGCCGCCACCGGCATCGGCAACGGATCGACATTTCGCACGATTGGCGCAATCTTCGACCGCCAGCAAGCGGGACCAGTGCTCGGCTGGACTTCAGCCGTCGCAGCGTATGGCGCGTTTGCGGCGCCCGTCGTGATCGGCGAGCAGATCAAACTCGGCACACCCGAAATGGCGATGTACGGCTTCGCGGTGTTCTATGCGCTGTGCCTGGTGCTCAACTGGTGGTTCTACCTGCGCAAGAACGCGTATGTGAAGAATCCTTGATTGCTTTGGCGGGCCAAACCGGTGACCACACGCCGGAGCGTCGTTTATCGAGCACAACCGATCGGCCGAACTGGCCACGTCCGGACGTTGGCATCGTCCATCGCATACGGCTTCCACGACTGTACGGCCCACAGCGTGAACTCGATGAATACCTGCGAGGTTTCCCGGGATGCTGAATTGGTGGCGGAATGCGCTACCGGAGAATAGGGTTTCATCACTACGCAGGGCGATGGCGCGGGCGGTTGTCACTAAATTTCGGAGCGATGTCGCCAGGGGACATGCGCCGATACTCACGGGAAATTCGGCTTGTCCGCCACCTAATGACCCAAGGTAGAACACAGATCACCGGGCGGGACGAACTGGATTCTGAACTAGTGATCCAGTGAACTCATAGGGGTATAGGGCTGACCGTGCCTTTGCTGGCTCCCGCTGCGCTTCGTCCCTCGTGCCGTAAGTCCGCGACGCCGTGAGCAATGGAGGTGGCGATCGCGTCAGCGTCAGCCCATTCGGCGACAAGCTCGGCCACGTATCCTGCACCCAAGGCGATGACTGTATCGACGGTAGCGGCTGAAAGCTTGGACACACGTCATTGATGTCCGAGGATTGCATGGTTATTCGCCGAATGTCCGCGCCAGTTCGTCGAGCCTCCTGTATTTGTCATGCTGACGCAGATTGGGCGCTGCTTGCGCGATTGCATCTAGGCATTGGCGCAATTCCGATGGTAGCCACGATGGTTGGTCGCCCACTATGGCGGATAGAAGCCTTAGTGCGTCTTCTGAAAAACGGGCGGACAGGCCAGATTTCTGGAACTGATCAATCACGTAGTTGGGGTGCTCAACCACGCGAAGCCAGTTTCCGACCGCTGTCATTGCCGATGGAAACTCATTGCCTGCCGCAATGCACAGGCGAGCGAGCGATTCGGCGTTGGCGCTCGATACCTGATCGTTGGACTTCGGCCAGATTTTTTCCCAAAACGGCAAGACCCGGTTTTTCCAGTAGTCTTCGCGCTGTTCGCCTGCACCTTCCAGAGCCCGCACCAAAGCTTGGGCCGATTCACGCAGGCCATCGGCGGGGAGTGCGCGGATGGCAATCCTCAGTTGAGCTGTGGTGAAAATGTCGCTGGGGTCGAGCGCCGCGAATGTCAGGAACGTGGCGAACTGCTCATTGTGGTTACCTAGCTGCGCGTAGTGATTCACCGTGTCGAGAAAGACAGGCTTTATCGCTTCCATCAACGGGCGATACAGGCGTGGCGACCAAAGGAAACCTTCCCATGCGGCCTGCGCTTCGGTTTCGGAACGATTCCAGTCGAGCAGTGGTAGAAGGTGCTGCTCCGACCAAGCTTTGTCCACCCGGAACAACGAGAGAGCATGCGCTGCCAGCAATACTCGACCATGTCTGAATTTGGTGATCTGCGTATCGCAAAGCTCCGTGAAGGTGGGTTTGATGGATTCTGGCAGCCCTTGTCCGTCGTCTGGTTCTTGGCGATACCACCAGTCTAATAATGCCTGCGTCACATGACCAACAGGATGATTGATGGCGCGAAAGACAGGATCGTCAGTGTCGCCGTCGTCCTCGAAATCCAAGCGCAGGATGCGCTGGGCCATCATCAAGAAGTGATCCTCATGATGCTTAAAGGTTTTCGCCACCGCTTGCAGCCACCAACCTAGGCTGTTAGACAAGGCTTGCACCAAGTCTTTAGGAGCACCAACTAGTACTGGAGCCATGTAGTGCCATGAACGATCGCGCAGCTTTTCTTCGGCCCAAGCTTGCAACGCATCTCGCCAGCGATCGACCGGCCAATTGGTCTGCTGCGCGAGCTTAGACAAGGCATAGGCTGTTGCCTGAAACATCTCCGAGCACAGCTTGCGCCAGTCGTCCTGCTGCGAGTCTTCCAGCACGGGATGCGCGAGCAGATAGTCCAGCACTCCACGCCTCGTGCGTGGAATAGGACTGAATGACTTCCACGGATCACGATCGCCGACCCATCCGCCTCCCGTCCAGATTGGAAATTCGTCGCTCTCGTCCGCTGCGAGCTGCCGCGGGTGCTGTGCTGATAGGCCATCAAGCCGCGCCTCTCCCGCTCCGCTAAGGATTAAGCCTGCTTGCGCCATTTTCGCAAGCCGCAGCCATACGCGGTAATCCACAATTTTGTTCCAAGCATCGGGCTCGATATCGGCAATGTACAGTTCGCGGGGTGGGCCGGAAAGAATGGCCTGCTCCAGTTCGGCACGCGTCGCTGCGTCCAGTTGCGGCGCCAAAGAAACCAGCAGGCGGATGGATTCGCGTCTGGTTTCGTCCGACCAGAGCCAGCGCTGCCCATCTGCCAATAGCCAGTCGATAGCCTGACGACGAGGAATGATGCGCCCCTGCGTGGCAGCGAAAAGCGCAAGGCGTCGAAGTACTGGATATGGCCCTTGTGCCCACGTCTCGGCCACGATTCGCGCCCGCTCTGGTGACTTCGCGGCAGTGGCCAACCACGCATCACGGGCCAATTCGATCAGCGCCGTCCAATCGTGGGAATCTTTGTTCTGCGAATGATCTGAAATCGACGGTTGGTGGACGTAGGAGCGATCGTTCTTGCTGTCGACCCCGCCGAGTTCGCGCATCAAATCAAGTGCGTCGCGTAGCAAGGTACAGAAGTCGTCTAGAAGTTCCGGCAGTGCCGCAGTCCAATGTTCATTCTTAGGCAAGTCGCGCAAGCCGGAATGAACGTGATCCGACGCTAGCACTACCTCCCATTCCACTATGCTCTTGATGCGATCCCGGGTTTCCTCATCATCGTCCTCGCCCGACAAGTGGAACGGTTCGCTCAATGACAGGCAAGGTGTCAACATTTCCCGAAGAGCCAAGCGCACACTGGCGGTCAGCCCATCGTGCTTGAACTGATCGCGCCAATGGTAAAGACTCCTGTCTCGCAATCTGGATTTCACATGCCCGTTGAGCAGCAGGCGCCAGAGCGTTCGCATTGCTGGACGGGGTATCGCGTTGGGCGCGTTCGCCCGGATGCGATTCAGCTCGGTGCTATCGCCGCTGCTTGCGAGCTTGCCCAGTTTGTCGAGATGACGTTCGATCAACCCCAACAGTTGGTCGTGAGGTTGGCCGCCAAGCTTGACCACCCACATCAGCAGCTTCGGATCATCGAGGTGACGAAGCAGCCAGCGGGCTAGCTGGACCATCACCGCATCCCAGCGGCTACTGCGATGCCCTGCATCGACAATCTTCATCCACGGCGCGAGCGAATAAGGCGTTGGTCTGCTGGTGAGGCTGTAGGCGAGCTTGTCGTCGATAGCAGCTTGTGGCGGCACACCGAATCGACCCAAGTCGTTATGGCGGTAGGATTGCTTGCTCAATGGCTCCAGCCAGTCCAGCGACGGCACAGGGTCGAGTTCAGCGAAACGGTTTGCAGGTAAACCGCTCGGATCGCTTAATGCCCACAACATTCGTCCCACAAAATCGTCCTGCTTTGTGCTCGCCAGTGGGCGAGCAATGGCGCATTCGACAACGATGCGTTCTTTGCCGCGCACGCCGTCGCGGTAGATTTCGGACCAGGCGCGGAGAGTCTTGTGCAAATAATCGTGATTCCGGTACTCGCGATAGAGAATGGGCGTGACGTTTTTTGCCTTCCATTCGTTGGCACGATCGTCATCCTTGCCTTTGGAATAGCTGCCAAAGGCGTAGTTCTCCGGTTGAGATTCCCCTAGCAGACGGTCGGCGGCCAGTGCATCCATCATGTAGCGCAGCACCGGGTCGTTGATGCTGTAGCCGACGAAGCAAACAGTGAAGTTGCGGAACAGTTCGCTCACGAAGCGTGCGGCCCAGCGTTCGGTCAGATAGGCCAGCCCGAAATCGCCGCTGGAAACGACCAGCCAATCCAGATCGCCCGCTGTTGGTGTAACGGGCAATAGGCCATGCAGATACACCAAGCCGTCCCATTTGATCTTCGGCACGGGGAGAAGCGGAGCCTTGAAGTCTGGAAACGGTAGGGATTTCGCTGCCCTGACTTCCTCGAACAGGCGGTCGAAGTTGCTCGTGATGAGCCTGGTGCGGCCTTCGCGGTTCCGCGCAAGGTGCAGCAGGGCTTCGTGTGTTGCCGTGGCGTTTGGGGCTGTAAGGTCGGGTGTTAGGATCGTAGCCAACGCGCGGCGCACGATCTCCCGGCCACCAACCATATCCGATTCCAACAAGCCAATGGCGACATCGAACTGGCCTGATTTAATTGCTGAAAGCTGTACAGCGCTGGGCGTGACCGAGAGGAGTTGATAGAGCCTCATCACCAGACCATAGAAATCGGGCAACCGCGCCGGGTAAGAAATGCCCGCACCGCAAAAGAAGACCACGCGCCCTTCTTCGTGCGCCTGCAACAAACGTTCGGGAATGTCGGGGCCGTGGCGGACGAACTGCATTTACGATACGGCTATAAGGGCGGTAACCATATGGCCATCATGCCATCGCCGCGCGGGGTGGAGTGAGCCTTAAGTAAGGCGAACAAAAGTCGAGCCGACAAACTCACGGTCTTTCGGAGAAAGTCCATGAGGCTTGTGAAGGGGATGTGAACTTAGTCAAGTGACCGCTCAGGGTCGATTGCCGTCGCTCGGTTGCGGCGCAGGTCCGCGCATTCCACTCGTGCGCGGTCGACCTCAGGGAGTTATTGTGTATTTGCCTCGCATCACAGGCTCGATCGAGAGCTCCGCAGCGAGAGCACTCCGCATTTACCATGCGCTCATCGCCGCCCCGACACAGCTGCGGCATTCATGATCTCCGGCAGATCGGTCTCGCGGCCGACCTCCGGGAAGTGCTGACTTTCCATGCGCCGAATCGCGAAATGCATCCACGCCAGCGAAGCGGCTACCAACAAGAACAGCAGCATGAAGCAGCTTGTCCACACTCCGGTCAGGTCGTTCAGCGCGCCAAACGCAATTGGCAGCAGGAAGCCGCCGAGTCCGCCGATCATGCCGACCACGCCGCCCACCGAGCCAACATGCTTCGGATAGTAGACCGGGATGTGCTTGTAGACCGCCGCCTTGCCAAGCGACATGAAAAACCCAAGTACGAACACCACGATGGTGAACGGAACCACTCCAATCGCGAGGTGCAGTGTGATGTCGCCGTGAATGCCTTTCACCACATACTGCGTGTCCGGATAAGCGAGCACGAATGTGCACACGGCGGCTACACCGAATGTCCAATACATCACCTTGCGCGCGCCG
>JBBQTR010000111.1:0-6224 GCA_038213095.1 Lysobacterales bacterium
GCAGTTTGCCGGCGTGTTCAAGGCCGTGCCGGATCGTGCTGACCTGCCCGCCGACATCAACGAAGCGCTGATCGTCGAACTGTACTCGAAGTAATTCATTTGCAACGCGCCTCCGGTTCGCCGGGGGTTGCAGGAGACGCCTTACATGACGGTTACCGCCAACCAAGTGCTGCGCCCGCGTGGCCCGCAGATCGAACGTCTCGCCGACAACCGCGCGAAAGTCGTGATCGAGCCGCTGGAGCGTGGCTACGGCCACACCCTCGGCAACGCGCTGCGTCGCGTGCTGCTGTCGTCGATTCCGGGCTTCGCCATCACGGAAGTCGAGATCGACGGCGTGCTGCACGAATACACCACGGTCGAAGGCTTGCAGGAAGACGTGCTCGAGGTGCTGCTCAACCTCAAGGACATCGCCATCCGCATGGGCACTGGCGAAAGCTCAACCCTTAACCTGTCCAGGCAGGGTCCGGGCGTGGTCACCGCAGGTGACATCAAGACGGACCACAACGTCGAGATCCTCAACCCCGAACACATCATCGCCCACCTGACCAAGGATACGGCGTTGAACATGCGGTTGAAGATCGAGCGCGGCTTCGGCTACCAGCCGGCTTCCGCGCGTCGCCGTCCGGATGAGGAAACGCGCACGATCGGCCGGCTGATGCTGGACGCCTCGTTCTCGCCTGTGCGTCGCGTTGCCTACGCCGTGGAGTCCGCTCGCGTCGAACAGCGCACGGATCTGGACAAGCTGGTGCTGGACATCGAAACCAACGGCACCATCGATGCCGAGGAAGCCGTGCGCACGGCCGCCGACATCCTCAGCGACCAGCTGTCGGTGTTTGGCGACTTCACCCATCGCGATCGTGGTGCGGCAAAGACCGTGGCGACGGGCGTGGATCCGGTGCTGTTGCGTCCGATCGACGATCTGGAACTGACCGTGCGTTCGGCCAACTGCCTCAAGGCCGAAAGCATCTATTACATCGGCGACCTGATCCAGAAGACCGAAGTCGAGTTGCTGAAGACACCGAACCTGGGCAAGAAGTCGCTCACCGAAATCAAGGAAGTGCTGGCACAGCGCGGCCTGGCGCTCGGCATGAAACTCGAAAACTGGCCGCCAGCGGGCGTCGCTTCGCACGGCATGATGGGCTAACACCGCAACCAGGCAATCCATGCCTGGATGTGGTTTCACAAAGATATGAAGGGATAAACGACCATGCGCCACCAGAAATCCGGACGCAAATTCAGCCGCACCAGCGCGCATCGCAAGGCGATGTTCGAGAACATGGCCGCGTCGCTGATCAAGCATGAACTGATCCGCACCACGCTGCCCAAGGCCAAGGAGCTGCGCCGCGTTGCCGAGCCGCTCATCACCATGGGCAAGGTCGACGGCGTCGCCAATCGCCGCCTCGCGTTTGCATGCCTGCGTGACAAGGAAGCTGTTGGCACGCTGTTCACGGTGCTTGGCCCGCGTTACGCGACCCGCCCAGGCGGCTACCTGCGCATCCTCAAGTGTGGATATCGCGCTGGCGACAATGCGCCGATGGCGTATGTCGAGCTGGTGGATCGCCCGGAAGCCGTCGAAGCGGCGTAATCCGCCAGGCAGCGCAGTCGATGAAACCCCGGCCAGGCGTCGGGGTTTTTTTATTCCCCCTGGCGTCGATAATGGCGCCAGTTCCTTCCGGGATTTTGTCGTGCAACTGAACGCCATGCTGTGGAATTTTCGCGCCCAGTGCCTGCTCGGCTTCGCCGTCTGCGCAGCGTTGCTGGGTTTCGCGTTGTATACACAACTGCACGGTGGTCTCGTGCCATGTCCGCTATGTATTTTCCAGCGCATTGCCTTCACTGCGACCGGGCTGGTCTTCCTTGTCGCAGGCTTGCATGGACCACGCAATGCCGCGACGCAACGCGCATACGCAATCCTGGCGCTCGTCGCGGCCGCCATCGGAACCGGGATTGCCGGTCGCCACGTGTGGATTCAGCATCTTCCGCCCGACCAGGTGCCATCCTGCGGCCCAGGGCTGGACTACCTGCGCGAATTGATGCCGCTGACCAGCGTGATCCGCAAGGTGCTCACCGGCTCGGGCGAATGCGCCAGGGTCGACTGGACCCTGCTTGGCCTGTCGATGGCCGAATGGGGCCTGGTGTGGTTCGTGCTGCTGGCTCTATGGGCTGCCTACGTCGCGTTTCGCAGGCGCTGACTTCGACTGCGCTTCGAGTGAAACAGCACATGATGGTTCGATACTGGGGCTTGCCAACTGGTCGGTTGCAGTGCAGCCATGATCTGGCAGGATGCGTTGATGAATAATCCCGAGCGCAACCTGCAGCCCGTGAACGTCCCCGACGATTGGTTGCCCGACAGCTGGCGCAAGCGTCCGGCGCTGCAGTTGCCGGTGTATCCGGATGCAGCAGCGCTTGCCGAAGTCCAGGACGAATTGCACGGCTTGCCGCCGCTAGTCACGTCCTGGGAAATCCTTGCGCTCAAGCAGCAACTGGCCGAGGCCCAGGACGGCAAACGCTTCCTGCTGCAAGGCGGGGATTGCGCGGAAAGCTTCCGCGAATGCAGTTCGGCGGTGATTTCCAACAGGCTGAAAGTCCTGCTCCAGATGAGCCTGGTGCTGGTGCATGGATTGCGCCGGCCGGTGGTGCGCGTCGGCCGTTTCGCGGGGCAGTACGCCAAGCCCCGATCGGTCGACAATGAAACCATCGATGGCGTGACGCTGCCGGTCTATCGCGGCGACATCGTCAACGCCCCGGAATTCACCGAGCAGGCGCGCACGCCCGACCCGCGTCGCATGATAAAGGCCCACGCGCGTTCGGCGATGACGATGAACTTCGTGCGTGCGCTGATCGACGGCGGTTTCGCCGACTTGCACCATCCCGAATACTGGGACCTGGGCTGGGTCGGGCATTCGCCGCTGGCCGATGAATATCATCAGATGGTGGAGGGCATCGGCGACGCGGTTCGTTTCATGGAAACGCTGTCGGGTTCGGAAGTCCATAACCTCAATCGAGTCGATTTCTACACCTCGCACGAAGCCCTGCTGCTGCCTTACGAGGAAGCGCAGACGCGCGAAGTGCCACGCCAGTGGGGCTGGTTCAACCTCGGCACGCACTTCCCCTGGATCGGCATGCGCACGGCGGCGCTCGACGGCGCGCACGTCGAGTATTTTCGCGGCATCCGCAATCCGATTGCATTGAAGGTCGGACCTTCGGTGACACCGGATCAGTTGCTGCGACTGATTGATGTGCTCAACCCGCACGATGAACCCGGTCGTTTGACCCTCATCCATCGCATGGGCGCGGGCAACATCGCAGCAAGGTTGCCGACACTGCTGGACGCCGTCCGCAATGCAGGCCGGCGCGTGCTTTGGATCTGCGATCCGATGCATGGCAATACCGAGACCACGGGCAATGGGTACAAGACGCGGCGCTTCGGCAACATCCGTAGTGAACTGGAGCAGGCGTTCGAACTGCACGCGGCCGCCGGCACGCGTCTGGGCGGCGTGCATCTGGAACTCACGGGCGAAGATGTCACCGAGTGCCTGGGTGGTGCGCGCGAACTGACCGAAACCGATCTGGTGCGTGCGTACCGCTCGACGGTCGACCCGCGGCTGAATTATGAGCAGGCGCTGGAAATCGCCATGCTGATCGTGCGCAAGCAGGGACAGCTCACGTCGCCGACTATAGCCTGATCGCGGATTTGAAAAAGCGCGCGAGCGTTTTGCAAAGGCGGAGCTTGCGAGGTCACTTCCAGCCCTTCGGTCAACTCAATAGCGTCGTCGGCGGAGATCACGCGCCAGCACCAGTACCACCAGCAGGTTGATGGCCAGCACCACCACGGCCGGAATGCCGGGGTGGTGCCAGAGTGCATATAGATCCAGCGGAAGATAAATCGCGGCTGTCAGGCAGCCCAGCCATGATGCCCATGCGCGCGCGCGCCACAGTCCCCAGGCCTCGACGAGATGCAGTGCGCCATAGGCCATCACAGCTGCGGCGGCCCAATGCACTGCGCCGGGGCTGATCTGTTGGGCAAACAGCGCCAATGCGCCGTGATCGGGATCCAGCTGGAACCGTGCGATCAGCGAGTGCACCCAGCGCTGCAGCGGCAACGGCCCCAGGAAGGCTAGTCCGCTGGCCGCAAGTAGTGCCAGCACACCCTTGGTCGCCTCGACCAGGGCAATGACATGCAGTCCCGGGTGCGCGTGCGGATTCGGGTTGTAGTGCGGGTGGGAAGGGTCGAGCTGATGATTGCGCATGAGTCGCGCAGGCTAACCCGGCATGGCGGCCGCCGTCGACTTCAATATCGACAGCCAGCCGTCGAACCTCAGCCAACGCGCGAGGCGCGCTTGCGATCGGTTTCGCTGAGATACTTCTTCCGCAGGCGAATCTCCTTCGGAGTGACTTCGACCAGCTCGTCGTCTTCAATGAAGTCCAGCGCCTGCTCCAGCGTGTACTTGATCGCCGGTGTAAGCTTGATCGCGTCGTCCTTGCCCGAGGCGCGCATGTTGGTCAGCGGCTTGGTCTTGATGGCGTTGACCGTGAGGTCATTGTCCTTCGAATGGATGCCGATCAGCTGGCCTTCGTACACGTTGTCACCTTCGGCCGCGAACAGCTTGCCGCGCTCCTCCAGCGGGCCGAGAGAATAGGCTGGGGTTGCGCCAGCAGCATTGGCAATCATCACGCCGTTCTGTCGCTTGGCGATGGCGCCTATTTCCTTCGGGCCGTAATGGTCGAAGACATGGAACAGCAGGCCCGAGCCCTGGGTCAGCGTGCGGAATTCGTTCTGGAAGCCGATGAGGCCGCGCGCGGGGATCATGTAGTCCAACCTTACGCGTCCCTTGCCGTCGGACTCCATGTTCTTCAGCTGGCCCTTACGGACGCCGAGCTTCTCCATGACGCCGCCCTGATGGACTTCCTCGATGTCGACCACCAGTTGCTCGACCGGCTCCATCAGCTGGCCGTCGATTTCCTTGATGATGACTTCCGGGCGCGAAACGGCCAGTTCGAAACCTTCACGGCGCATGTTCTCGATCAGCACCGACAGGTGCAGTTCGCCACGGCCGGAGACCAGGAACTTGTCCGGATCCGATCCTTCCTCGACCTTCAGCGCCACGTTGTGCAACGTCTCGCGTTCCAGGCGCTCGCGGATCTGGCGGCTGGTGATGAACTTGCCGCCGCTGAAGTCCTTTTTGCCGGCGAACGGTGAGTTGTTGACCTGGAAGGTCATCGAGATGGTGGGCTCGTCGACCGTCAATGGTTCCAGCGCTTCAGGCGTATCCAGCGCGCAGACGGTGTCGGAGATCGAAAGATTCTGCACGCCGGAGATCGCGACGATGTCGCCAGCCTCGGCTTCGTCCACTTCCACCCGCTCCAGGCCGAGGAAACCCAGCACCTGCAGCACCTTGCCCTGGCGCTTCTTGCCTTCGCGGTCGACCACGCTGACCGGCATGTTGGTGCGGACCTTGCCGCGCTGGATGCGGCCGACGCCAATCAGCCCGACGAAATTGCTGTAGTCCAGCTGGCTGATGCGCATCTGGAACGGGCCATCGGGGTCCACCGTCGGCGGCGCTACGTGCTTCATGATCGCCTCGTACAGCGGTGTCATGTCGCCGTCGCGGGCACTGTCGTCCAGGCTGGCATAGCCGTGCAATGCCGACGCATAGACGATCGGGAAATCGAGCTGCTCGTTGGTTGCGCCAAGCTTGTCGAACAGATCGAACACTTGGTCGATCACCCAGTCCGGACGCGCACCGGGGCGGTCGATCTTGTTGACGACGACAATCGGCTTGAAGCCCATCGCGAACGCCTTCTGCGTCACGAAGCGCGTCTGCGGCATCGGGCCGTCCATCGCGTCGACCAGGATCAGGACCGAGTCCACCATCGACAGCACGCGCTCCACTTCGCCGCCGAAGTCGGCGTGGCCGTGTGTGTCGAAGATGTTGATGCGGTTGCCGCGCCAGTTGATGGCTGTGTTCTTGGACAGGATCGTGATGCCACGTTCCATTTCCTGGTCATTGCTGTCCATCATCCGTTCGGTGTTCACCATCCGCTCGTTGAAGGTGCCCGATTGCTTGAGCAGGCAGTCGACGAGGGTGGTCTTGCCATGGTCGACGTGCGCGACGATGGCAATGTTGCGGAGGTGTTCGATCGATGAGAATGCGGACATGCTGAAAGCGCACCGGGACGGCGCGAAGGCTGGCTAGGAAGCCGGTTATTATAGCGGACCCCGG
>JBBQTR010000112.1:0-6158 GCA_038213095.1 Lysobacterales bacterium
CAAGTCGCGCTTCGCCTGTCCAGCCAGGAGGCGATGGACACAGCCCACAGACACAAGCCATGAATGACCTTTAACGAATGATCCGAGCGAGACCGATCAGCGCGCGGTTGGTCGATCAAAGCCCCGCTACGATTGCAGGGGCGAGAAAGGATCGATGCGAGCCTGATATCAGGAGCGGCTCTCTCATCGTCGGCTGGGTTAAGAACGCCGTTTCAGCGCCGCCCGCCAAGAATCCCGCCCAGCACGCCGCGCAGGATCTGGCGGCCGACCTGGCTGCCGACCGTGCGCGCGGCCTGCTTGGCCATCGATTCGACCATGCCCTGGCGGCGGTTGGTGCCAAACATCACATCCTTCACCGACTGCGCGAAGCCACCTGTCGCTGTGCCGGCCGCTGCGACCGGCGGCGCGCCGGCCTGCACCGTTGCGGCTTCTGTGCGTTTGGCGAGCATTTCCGTTGCCGACACGCGATCGACAGTGGAATCGTATTTCCCACCGACCGGACTGCCGGCGCGCACCTGCGCGCGTTCCGCGTCGGTGATCGCGCCCATGCGACAACGTGGCGGCGCGACCAGGGTGCGCTCGACCGGCATCGGCACGCCTTTGTCCAGCAGCATCGAGACCAGCGCTTCGCCGATGCCGAGTTGCGAAATGGCGGTGGCAACATCCAGGTGCGGATTGGGTACGAAGGTTTCCGCTGCGGTCTTGACTGCCTTCTGGTCGCGCGGCGTGAATGCGCGCAACGCATGCTGCACCCGGTTGCCGAGCTGGCCAAGGATGTTGTCGGGCACGTCGTCGGGAAACTGCGAGCAAAAATACACGCCGACGCCCTTGGAACGGATCAACCTGACGACTTGTTCAATGCGCTGCTGCAACGCGGGCGGCGCGTCGTCGAACAGCAGGTGCGCCTCGTCGAACACGAACACCAGCTTGGGTTTGTCGAGGTCGCCTACTTCCGGCAGTTTCTCGAACAGTTCCGACAGCAGCCACAGCAGGAAACTCGAATACAACCGAGGCTTGAGGATCAGCTGGTCGGCGGCCAGGATGCTGACCACGCCGCGACCGTCCCGGGTGGTGCGCATGAGATCGATGAGTTCGAGCGCCGGTTCGCCGAAAAACGCATCGCCACCTTGTTGTCCAAGTTGCAGCAACCCGCGCTGGATGGCGGCGATCGACTGCGTGCTGACAAGGCCGTATTTCGTCGAAATATCCTTGCGATTGTCGGACACGTAGGTCAGCAGCGTGCGCATGTCGGCCATGTCGAGCAGCAGCCAGCCGTTGTCGTCGGCCAGCTTGAATACGATTTCCAGCACACCTTCCTGGATGTCGTTGAGTTCCAGGATGCGGCCGAGCAACGTCGGCCCGATTTCGCTCACCGTGGCCCGCACCGGATGGCCGAGCTTGCCGTACAGGTCCCAGAAGATCGTCGGGTTGCCTTCATTGGTGTAATTGGCGACACCGATCTCGGCAATGCGCGCCTGCAGCTTGTCATTGGACGCTCCGGCGACAGCCAAACCGGCGACATCGCCTTTTACGTCCGCCAGGAACACCGGCACACCGAGCCGGGAAAAACCCTCGGCGAGCGTCATCAGTGTCACTGTCTTACCGGTACCGGTGGCGCCGGCGACCAGCCCGTGGCGATTTCCGTATTGCGGCAGCAGGTAGACGTTTCCGGACTGCGGCGTGGTGATGGCCTTGCCGACGAGAATGGGATTCATGCGTGCGTCGTTCCGGAAGTTGCCCCGATTCTATGCCCCAGCGATCCAATCAGCTGTTTTATTGCCGGAATTCGACGTGGAGGGTGCCGAAAACGCAGCTAATCCCAAATTAAGCAGCAAACCGCTCGGAGTATTGTTGTTGCTTCAAAAGGCGATCTTCCAACTTGATCGCGTACCCAATTCATCACATGCGGTTGCCCGGCGCCTCGTCGCAGGACTACCCTGCATGACCCCTCACTCACGCCGCCATTGATGAATGCATCTGTTGTTGTGTCGCCCTTCAAACCGTCCAGCCATGCTCCCTTGAAGCTTGCAGCGCTGTTATTTGCCTTGGTGTTGTCGAGCGTTGTCACGGATGCCGCCGCCGCGTCACGACGCGATCAGGCCAGCATCGACGCGATGGCCAGGGCCGAGGCGCGGTATCGACAGGCGCTGGTCAGGATTGGCAACAACGACCCCGATGGCCGCAAGGAAAGCGACGCGGCGCTGGAGGACATGGAGGACGCCGTCGATGCCTGCGGCAAACAACGCGGATGCCAGGTATCCACGCTGTTGGCCACCTACAAGCGCCTGCTGAAACTCAGTGCGGACAGCGAAGGACCTGGGGCAGGTGGCGCCGAGATCGACCCCAACGATCCTGATCCCGATCACGACGGGGATGTGGCCTTCAACGCGGCGGTTCCACAAGCCGCCCAGGCCGCCAGTCTGCTGAACGACGGCGCTCACCGCTTCGACTCGATGGTGCAGTACAACCCCGCGGTGCAAGCCGGGATACGCCGCTGGCTTACCGACCTGCGCGGTCCATTGCTCCAGAGTTACGAAAATTACGAGTACATGCGTGACCTGATGTGGCCTTCCTACCAGCGTGCTGGCCTGCCGGAAGCGTTGCTGTTCGGGATCATGGCGAAGGAGTCCAACGGCAAGGTGCATGCGACTTCACGCGCAGGTGCGGCCGGGCTGATGCAGTTCATGTATGCCACTGGCAAGCGGTTCGGGCTGGGTCCGGACGGCACCGGTTTTGATACCCGCTACGATCCGCGCGCCTCGGCCGAAGCGAGCGCCAGTTATCTCAATGAGCGCATGGGCCAGCTCAACCGCAGTATCGAGTTGTCGCTGGCTGCGTACAACGGCGGCGAAGGGCGCGCACTGCGCGTGTACCAGGGTGCCGGGGGGCGAGGATTCTGGGATGCCGATATCTATAACCAGTTCCCCCCGGAAACCCAGGATTACGTGCCGATGGTCATTGCCGCGGCATGGCTGTTCCTGCATCCGCGCCAATACGGCTTGAGCTTCCCGGATGTCGACTTCAAACCCGCGCCGCTGCACCTGGCGAAACCGACGTCGATCTACGAACTGGCGATCTGCCTGGGCAATCGTGGCGTGCGCGAGGGATACATGCGGCCGTTGCGCAACCTCAATCCGCGTTACGAAGCCGACAGCTTTATTCCGGCAGGCACGACATTGAACGCTTCCACGAAAATCGTCGGCATGTACAGCCGCTATTGCCTGCAGGGCCCGCGCGCGGAACTGGCCGCGCAACTGGTCCACAGTGATCCCAACATGGCGATCGTGCGCCCTAGCCCGAACACGCCGTTACCTATGACGGACTCATCGGGCGGTACGGTCGCCACTGGCGTGCCGACCACCATTGCAACAGGAATACCGTCCAAGGTATCGGCAGCATCTGGGTCGCAAAGGCACCGCAACTACATCGTGCAGCGTGGCGAAACGCTCACTTCGATCGCGCAGAAATTCCAGTGCGACATGCGCGTGCTTGCCGGCGCAAACAACGTCAGCGGGCCGGCTTACAGTATCCGACCCAACCAGCGCTTGAGGCTGCAAGGCTGCCAGGAGTGAATTGCATCCTACGAAAGGGTCGCCAATTTCTCACCCAATCGCACGGGCGTTTCCGCGTCCAAGCCACCAGCCAGCGTGGCGACACCTTTTGGCAGTAGCACGATGACCGTCGAGCCGAAGTTGAAGCGACCCATCTCGGCGAAGCGCTCGATGGTGATGTTTGCGCCGCGATAATCCTTGACCGTGATGGCATCGCCGTAGCGGGGGATTTCAATCCCGCTCCAGACTGTTTCCACGCCCGACACCAACATCGCGCCAACCAGCACCAGGGCCATTGGCCCGAAATCGGTATCGAAGTGACACACCAGGCGCTCGTTACGCGCAAACAGGCGCGGCACCAGACGCACCGCATCCGGGCCGACGCTGAAGAGCCGCCCCGGCACGTGCACGGTTTCGCGCAGGGTGCCGGTCCAAGGCATGTGCACGCGGTGGTAGTCCTTGGGCGAGAGGTAGACCGTCGCGAACAGGCCATCGACAAATGATGTCGCTGCATCGTCGTCGGCCAGCAATTCGGCGACCGTGAACGTGCGACCCTTGGCCTGGAAGATGCGGCCGTCAGCAATCGTGCCGCACTGACTGACCGTGCCGTCGGCGGGCATGAGCAGCGCCGAGGGATCGGCATCCGGCATGCGTGCGCCGGGTTTTAGGCCACGGGTAAAAAATGCATTGAACGACGGGTACGCACGTGGATCAGGATCGTGTGCTTCGGACAGATCGACATCGAACCTGCCCAGCACATGGTCGATCAGCTGTGCGCTCAACCCTGGATGGTTCGAATGTGCAAGATGGCGCGCCAGTGTGGACAACGCACGATGGGGCATCACGTAGGTTAATCGCGTGAGGAGACTCACTGCGATGAACCTTGCGCCAGCAGCAGGAGATCCGCGGCAATCGCTTTTGCGTCCACTGGTGGCGGAATCATCCCGGCCATGCGCGCCTGTGGATCCAGCAGTGCCAGCGCAGCTGAATGATCGATGGTGTACTGGTTCGCAGGCGCGCCGGCTGGCGCCGGGACTTTCATGAAGACCAGCGAGAGTGAGCGCGCGAGGGCTTCGAGCTCGGGGACGGTCCCGGTCGCGGCCAATGTGTCGGGATGGAAAGCGTGCGCATATTCGCCCACGGCGTCGGGCGTGTCGCGTTCAGGATCGACCGACACGAACAGCACGCGCGGCCGCGTTGAATCCGGTAAGCGTGCCCATTCTTTCTGTGCCTGTGCCAACTGCGCAAGGGTGGTCGGACAGACATCCGGGCAGTGCGTGAAGCCCAGGAAGACCAGCGTCCAATGTCCTTTCAACTCGTCCGGCACAAGCTGAGTGTGATCGGATTGCTGCAGCGCAAACGGCGGCAATGCCCGGGGATGGTCGAACAAGCGCACGACCTGCAGTTGCGCAGCCGCAGGCTTTGACGGCTCCAACCAACGCTGCGCCCCCCACAGGCCCAGTCCGGCAGCGAGCGCGGCGATGAGGATATAACCCGTGGTGCGGTTGAACATGGCGGCTCGCTGCGTAAGGCGTGCAATCATGATACCGGGGCTGCATCGTTATAATCCTTCGCATTCATCCTGACGCCACCAGCATGTCCGCCTGCGCATGACCGACGAGCTCGAAACGATCATCGACCTGATCCGCTACGGGGCCAGCCGCTTCAACGCGGCGGGGCTGACGTTTGGCCACAGTTTCGACAATGCGATCGATGAAGCCACGCAATTGACGTTGCATGCCTTGCACTTGCCCCACGACATCGGCCCGGCCTACGGCCAGGCGCGGGTGACGCTGGCGGAGAAGGAGGACGTGCTGGGGTTGTTCCTGCGGCGGATCGAGGAGCGCATGCCGGCGGCGTACATCACCGGTGAGGCCTGGTTCGCAGGCCTGAGTTTCAAGAGCGATCCGCGTGCGCTGGTGCCGCGTTCGCCGATCGCGGAGCTGATCGAATGCGGGTTCCAGCCGTGGCTCGGCGATCGCGAGGTGCGACGCGTGCTGGACCTGTGTACCGGTTCGGGCTGCATCGCGATCGCGACGGCGCATTTCAATCCGGATTGGCACGTCGACGGCGCTGACCTCAGCGATGACGCACTGGCGTTGGCGCGGGAGAACCAGTTGCGCCTGCATGCGGACAATGTCCGACTGCTGAAGTCGGATCTGTTTTCCAAATTACAGGGCGAGCATTACGACCTGATCGTCAGCAATCCCCCGTATGTCACCAATGCTGAAACCGACGCGTTGCCACGCGAGTATTCGTATGAACCCGAGTTGGGTTTGCGTGCAGGCAACGATGGCCTCGACCTTGCGCTGAAGATCCTGCGCGACGCGCCGCTGCACCTGACCGAAGACGGCATCCTGATCTGCGAAATCGGCGAAGCGGAGCAGGCGTTGGTGAAGCTGTTGCCGGAATTGCCGCTGGCGTGGGTCGAGTTCAAGGTTGGGCAGATGGGCATCTTCGTTGCCGAGCGTCATGACCTGGTGACACACAATGCGCGCATCAAGAAATTGGCGGACAAGCGGGCTTGAACACCTTCGGCCAGCTGTTCCGCGTCACCACGTTCGGTGAATCGCACGGCCCGGCAATCGGTTGCGTCATCGATGGCTG
>JBBQTR010000113.1:0-6153 GCA_038213095.1 Lysobacterales bacterium
TGGTGAGCGCGCAGTCTATCGGCGCGATCCAGCGCGCCCTGCTGCGGCTGGGCCAACACGGCGGCCAGGGTTTCTTTGGCGAGCCCGCCCTCGAGCTGTCGGACCTGATGCGAACCCATACCGACGGGCGCGGGGTTATCAGCATCCTCTCGGCCGAACAGTTGATCCTCAATCCGCGGCTGTATTCGAGCTTCCTGCTGTGGCTGCTTTCGGAGCTGTTCGAGCAGCTTCCCGAGGTCGGCGACCTGGACAAACCGAAACTCGTGTTCGTGTTCGACGAGGCGCACCTGCTGTTCGACGACGCATCGCCGGGCCTGCTCCAGCGCGTGGAGCAGGTAGTGCGGCTGATCCGCTCCAAGGGCGTTGGCGTGTACTTCTGCTCGCAGTTTCCCGATGACGTACCCGACAACATCCTTGGCCAGCTCGGCAACCGGGTGCAGCATGCGTTGCGCGCGTTCACGCCGCGCGACCAGAAAGCAGTCAAGACCGCGGCGGAAACCTTCGTGCCCAATCCGCACCTGAATGTGGCGGCCGCCATTTCGCAACTCGGCGTCGGCGAAGCGCTGGTGTCGATGCTGCTGGACAAAGGCGTACCGATGCCGGTCGAGCGCACCCTGATCGCACCGCCGCGTTGCCGCATGGGCGCGATCACTGATGCCGAACGCGTGCAGGTGCGGGCCGACAGTCCGGTCGGCGGCAAGTACGATGTGACTGTCGATCGCGTGTCGGCAACGGAAATGCTCGCCAAACGCACAGAAGCCGCCACGGTGCAGGCCGGCGCGCCCCCGGTTGTCGCGGCGAGTGCGGCAACAGGTGGCTTCGGGCAGTCCGTGAAGGATGCGATGTTCGGCACCAGTCGCCGCCAGGGCATGGTCGAATCGATGGCCAAGCAGGCCGCGCGCACGGTGGGCAGCCAGGTCGGCCGCCAGATCCTGCGCGGCGTGCTGGGCGGAATCTTTGGGGGGCGACGTTGACACACGCTCGCAGGCCTTGAGTTCAGCAGCCTGACTCTGCGATAACGGCGGCCCAACCCGCCGTTATCGCAATGACCCGCTGGCGACCGCCCCCTGAAAACAGCACCGCACTGATTACGCCGCAAGGCCATGCCCGGCTGAAGGCTGAACTGGACGACTTATGGCGCGTCCGCCGCCCGGATGTCGTCAAAGCCCTCGCCGCCGCCGCCGCCGAGGGTGACCGCTCGGAAAACGCCGAGTACACCTATCGCAAGAAGCAGCTTGGCGAAATCGATCGTCGCGTGCGCTACCTCAGCAAGCGGCTGGAAAGCCTGCGCATCGTCGACGCTAACCCAACGGATTCCACGGCGGTCTTCTTCGGCGCGACAGTCGATGTGGAAGACATCGCCAATGGCCAGACCCGGCGCTATCGCATCGTTGGTCCGGACGAAACCGACGCAAAACTGGGCTGGATCAGTATTGATTCCCCGTTGGCGCGGGCAATGCTGAAAAAGCATGTCGACGATGCGTTCGACGTCATCCTGCCCGACGGCGGCGTACGCCTGCTGGTGTTGCGGGTGCGTTACGCTAACGCTGCGGAGTGACTGCGCACATGCTCTCCGTGTTGCTCTCGCTCACCAACTGCAACCCGGCGCACCAAGTGACCGCAGATGGACGATCCACTCTTCCGACGAGGCGATATACCGAATCAAAGACGGCGGCCGAAACGGGTGTTGACAGGCGAAGCCAGTAACACAAGCGTGAGACTTGCGGCGGTGCGCGATCTGCCCGCCATTGCCGGAACGGCAGGCTACGAAATCGAAGCGGGATGCGACCAAGACGATGGCGGGGACTATGTTTCGAGCGACGGCGTGCCCGAATCACCCTCGTCTTCCGGCTGGCATTCCCGCGCCTTTGTCGCCAACGCCTCGTAGCGCTGCTGGAAGTCCTGCAGGTCTGCTTCCTCAAGCTCCTCCAGGTCAAGCAAGGCATTATGCGCACCGTGCGTAGCGCGAATGAGCTCGTCCAGCTTGATTTGCAACGCCTGGGTATCGCGGTTCTGCGTGTTCTGGATCAGGAACACCATCAGGAACGTGATGATCGTGGTGCCGGTGTTGATGACCAGCTGCCATGTGTTGCTGAAGCTGAAGATTGGTCCAGTGACGATCCACGCCAAGACCACGGCCACAGCCAACATGAAACAAAGCGGCCGGCCGGTGAAACGGCACGCCGCTTTCGCCATCCGGGTAAACCAGCCAACGGTTCGCATTTCGGTCTTGTATTCTCTGCGACGCAACGATTGTCCGATTGTGCACGAACTCCGGGCGATGCGCAGAGTTCAGGGACTCAGATCCCGCCGTACCAGTCGTAACCCTGGTCTTCCCAGTAGCCACCCTTGCCGGCGGCAACTCGCCCGTACCCGTCGACGAGTTCGATGAGCTTGACGTACTTGGGCTGCTTGTATCCCAGCTTGCGCTCGATCCGCATGCGCACCGGCGCTCCATTTGCAACCGGGATCGGCGACCCGTTGAGGCTGTGCGCAAGAATCGTCTGCGGGTGGTACGCATCGACCAGGTCGATGCTTTCGTAATAGTGCGAACCATCGCCTGTCAAATCGTCGAAACAGTGGAATACGACGTAACTTGCGCCCGGTTTCACGCCTGCCAGATCAATCAATCGTGACAAAGGTACGCCGCTCCACTTGCCGATGACACTCCAGCCTTCAACGCAATCGTGGCGCGTGATCTGGGTGCGGGCAGGCATTGCCCGCAACGCATCCAGCGAGAATTCCTGGGGGCGCTCCACCAATCCAGAGACCTGCAATCGATAGTCGCTGAAGTTACCTGCCTTGAGCGCGAGATATTCGGGTGTCTGTGGGTCGATCGAACCGTTCGGTCGGAACACCGGCGAGATCATCGATTCCGGATATTCAATCGCCAACCGGTTGCCCGTCAATGCACGCTGGAGGCGCTGGCTGAGCGGTTCGGCGACTCCGAGCGCGTCGACGACGCGTGGATTGTTGGACAGCGCATCGCAACCTGCCAGCAAGCTGGCGCCAGTGCCGGCGATGGCAGCCTGCAGCAACCGGCGACGAGAGATGAGCAGGCGATCATTCATGGTGATTCGCTCCATCGCCGGGCGCTGTCGTTTCGTTCGAATCCGGGTAACGCACCCGGAAGCGTCCGCTGATCATCGAGCGCATCTCATTGATCGGCCCAGCGTAAACCACCATCAGAACGTGCACTAGGGTGAACAACACGAACAGCGACATCACGATGAAATGAATGCTTCGCGCCGACTGTCGCCCGCCCACCAATTGCAACCACCAGTCCAGAACGCTGGACATCTGTGGCGACAATGCCAGGCCGTTGATTACCGCCAGTGGCGCCAGCACGAAGATGATCCCGAGATACGACAGCTTCTGAAGCGGGTTATACCGCACCGCTTCATCGCCGACGGGATGGTTGAATGTCATGTGATCGAGGATTGATTTTCGGATCCCGCGCCAGTCGCGGCGTTGCATCGCAAGATCGCGCGTCATGTGCCGGGTGACCAGCGACCACAGCAGGTAAACCACGCCATTGATCACCCACAACCACGCAAAGAAAAAATGCCAGCGGCGCCCGAGCGCCAGCGATTGCGGTCCGGGAATCGTCGCCCATGTGGGGAATCCCCGCTGAAGGCGCACGCCCGCGGGATTTTTCGACACACCCAGGACACCCGTGGTATCGAAATGCCTGCTGCCAATGGTTGTGATGCCGTGCGCCTTGCCGTTCGCACCCCTGCGTGAGTCCGTAGCAAAGACAGGAGCATCGAAATGCGAAGTCGCCCCCCAATACAGCGCCGGGTGTGCGTTGAAGATCTGCAACCCACTACCGACCAGCACCACCATGCACAACAGGTTGATCCAGTGCATCACCCGCAATGGCAGGCGATGACGCAACACCGTGCGCCATTCGCCACGGGTCTTGACCACCTCCATAGCATCCACTGGTATCGCCGACATGTGCAAGTTCCTCCGCCCATCGCAGGGTACGCCCCTGAAAGGAGCATTCAACTCTCAGAGGTGTGAGGCGGCGCAAACGGTGCGTCGTCGAAGGATTTCCGATGTGTATTCGCTCAACCCGTCAGTGCGATCCCTGGCCGCCCGAACGATAGCCCTTCAGCATCGCTTGAAACGCAGCCAGCCCCGCATCATGCGAAGCCTTGTCCCGTGCGCTCAGGGTAAAGATCACGTAGTCGCTGCCTTCGCGATCGTATGCAATCGTCTGCCATTGACCCTTTCCACCGGAAGCCGGCAACAGGCGCGCCGTGGGCAGCATCCGGCCATCGCCATTGGCTGACGTCAGCCCGTTCTGGATGCCCAGCCCAGGATATTGCCGCCTGAACTCCCCCAGATCACTGGCCATGAACGTCGCCAGGTCGCCTCTGCCATTCGCGGGGACGGCCTTGGCGTACAGCACCGCTGCGGCATTGCGGAAATCGGTACCCGCGGGTACGAAAACATTGGCCTGGTAGTGCGCACTGGCAATGTCGGCATGGCGCCAGCCCGGCGGTGGCGACAACTTTGGCTGTCGCCAGACGCAGATGGAACTGCTTCCCGAACAGGTCCCTGCGGTGTTCTCGATGGCTGCGTGGGCAGCAGGCAGTTGCGCCAGTGAAACAGCCAAGGCCAGCAACACGGATGTTGTCTTCGTCATGCGATTGTTTCCTCAATGAGAGTTTCGCCGTACAGGTCGTGCTCGTCGCTGCCGAGAATTTCAACACCCACGAAATCGCCCGGCCGTAAACCAGCCTCCAACCCATTCTGGATCTGCACCAGTCCGTCGATTTCCGGCGCATCGGCCATCGAACGCGCAATAGCGAGGTCTCCGTCGATCGCATCTACCAGGCAACGCTGGATGCTGCCGACCTTGGCTTCGAGTTTCGACGTCGAGATCGCCGCCTGGCGCTCCATGAAACGCGAAAGGCGCTCCTGCTTGATCGCTTCCGGCACCGGATCGGGCAACGCGTTGGCTTTTGCGCCCTCAACTGGCGAATAAGCGAAAGCACCAACGCGGTCGAGTTGTACGACATCCAGGAAATCGAGAAGCTCATCAAATTCGGCTTCGGTTTCCCCCGGAAAGCCAACGATGAACGTCGAGCGGATCGTGATCTGCGGGCAGATCGAGCGCCAGCGCTGGATGCGTTCAAGGGTTTTGTCGACTGCACCGGGGCGCTTCATCAGCTTCAACACACGCGGGCTGGCGTGCTGGAAGGGAATGTCCAGGTACGGAAGGATCTTTCCTTCCGCCATCAATGGAATGATCTCGTCGACATGCGGATATGGATACACGTAATGCAGGCGCGTCCAGATACCGAGTTCGCCGAGACCTTCGCACAATGCCTTCATGCGTGTCTGGTACTGCTTGCCGCGCCATTCGTGTTCGGCGTATTTCACATCGACGCCATAGGCAGACGTGTCCTGCGACACCACCAATAGTTCGCGCACGCCGCTCATCGCGAGCTTTTCGGCCTCGCGTAGAACCTCGCCAACCGGACGCGATACCAGGTCTCCACGCATCGAGGGGATGATGCAGAAGCTGCAACGGTGGTTGCAGCCTTCGGAAATCTTCAGGTACGCGTAGTGTTTCGGCGTCAGCTTGATGCCGATATCGGGAAGCAGGTCCAAGTATTTGTTGCGCTGCGGCGGCAATGCCGCGTGCACCGCAGTCATGACGCTGCCATAGTCCTGCGGCCCGCTGATCGACAGCACGCCGGGATGTGCGGCGCGGATGACGTCTGCGCGCTTGCCCAGACAACCGGTGACGATGACCTTACCGTTCTCGGCGATGGCTTCGCCGATCGCGTCGAGCGACTCTGCGACGGCCGAATCGATGAAGCCGCAGGTATTCACGACCACGACGTCGGCAGCGTCGTATGTCTGCACGATGTCGTAACCCTCGACCCGCAGTTGCGTGAGAATGCGTTCGGAGTCCACCAGCGCCTTGGGGCAGCCGAGGCTGACGAAGCCCACTCTGGGATTCCTGGTCAATGTGGTCTGCAGGGACATGCTGTGAAAGGCGCGGGGGCGTATCGTGTCGGGGAGGAATTATACGGTGCCGGGCCAGCGCTCCTGAACGGCAGGTCGAGACCCTGCAGTCACCACTCAAAATCACGCATTGCATTGATGGAGCATTGCCATGGGCCATCGCCATCC
>JBBQTR010000114.1:0-6138 GCA_038213095.1 Lysobacterales bacterium
TCGTGAGGATGTGGCTCTTGTTGGCGTGGCCGCACTTGAACTTGCCGGAAGCTGTCTTCCGGAAGCGCTTGGCCGCCGCCCGATTGGTCTTGATCTTGGGCATTGCGGGAGATCCTTTCGGTTGCTGTCACTGGCTGGGCGATGGCTGCTGCCATGCTTTCCGTCCTGCCCTTGCCGGTCGTAAGTCGTTGATCCCCATGATATTATCCCGGGAGTCCACGACAGGTCCTGTTCTTGCTTGTGAAAACCCAGCGAGCCGGGCCGCGCATTATGCCGTCTCGGCGGGCGGGTTGCAAATATTCCCTTGCGAATCAGTGGCTTTGCCTTCCTTCTGCCAGCGTAGAAGGCGGGGAAGGCGCGATCAGGTCTTCTTCTTCGGCGCGATCATCATCACCATCTGCCGCCCTTCCAGGCGCGGGCGGGACTCGATGACGATGTCCTCGCCAAGGTCCGTCTCGATGCGGTTGGCCATCTCGCGACCCAATTCCTGATGGCTCATCTCGCGGCCACGGAAGCGGATGTTGACCTTGATCTTGTCGCCCTCTTCGAGGAAGCGGCGCATGTTGCGCAGCTTGATCTGATAATCACCCTCATCGGTGACCGGGCGGAACTTCATTTCCTTGATCTCGACCTGTTTGGTCTTTTTCTTGGCGAGGTTCGCTTTCTTCTGCAACTCGAACTTGAACTTGCCAAAGTCCATGATCCGGCAGACCGGCGGATCGGCATTGGGCTGGATTTCAACCAGATCCATGCCTTCCTCTTCGGCCTTCGCAAGGGCTTCCTCCCGCGACAGGACGCCAACCATTTCACCGTCACTACCAATCACGCGCACCTTGGGGACGCGGATTTCGTTGTTCTTGCGATTCTGCTTTTCAGGGGTACTGATGTTGCAATCTCCGGAGTGGAACGTGCCGACCCGATAGGGCCGGATCTAGTGTTCAGGGTGCGACGTGCTCACCGTGTAAACGTGCGGCGAAGTCGGCGACGGACATGGTCCCCAGATCCTCCCCCGAGCGCGTGCGCACGGCAACTGCGCCATTGTCCTTCTCGCGGTCCCCGACCACCAGCAGGTATGGCACACGCTGCAACGTGTGCTCCCGAATTTTATAACCGATCTTCTCGTTCCGCAAATCGGCGGCGACGCGGATGCCTTGATTTGCAAGGGTTTTCCGCACCCCTTCGACCCAATCGGCCTGGGCATCGGTGATGTTCATGACCACCGCCTGCACCGGCGCCAGCCACGATGGGAAATTGCCCGCGTGGTGCTCGATCAGGATGCCGATGAAGCGCTCCATCGAGCCGACGATGGCGCGATGCAGCATCACCGGGTGCCGCTTCTGGCTGGTCTCATCGACGTATTCGGCGCCAAGCCGTCCAGGCATCATGAAATCGACCTGCATCGTGCCCAGCTGCCAGGTGCGGCCGATGGCGTCCTTGAGGTGGTATTCGATTTTCGGGCCATAGAATGCGCCCTCGCCGGGCAACTCTTCCCATTCCACACCGCAGGCGCGCAGCGCATTGCGCAGCGCGGCCTCGGCCTTGTCCCATGTGGCGTCGTCGCCCAGGCGCGGCTCCGGGCGCAGAGCAAGCTTGAGCTGGACGTCGGTGAATCCGAAATCGGCGTAGACCGCCATCGCCTGCTGGTGGAAGGCGGTGACCTCGGCCTCGATCTGGTCTTCGGTGCAGAAGATATGACCATCATCTTGCGTAAAACCACGCACGCGCAGGATGCCGTGCAGTGCGCCGGACGGCTCGTTGCGGTGGCAGGCACCGAACTCGCCGTATCGGATCGGCAAATCGCGGTAACTGTGCAGTCCCTGGTTGAACACCTGCACGTGGCCCGGGCAGTTCATCGGCTTCAGTGCATAGGTGCGCTTCTCCGATTCGGTGAAGAACATGTTGTCTTTGTAGTTGTCCCAGTGGCCTGATTTTTTCCAGAGCTCGACGTCGAGGATCTGTGGGCAGCGCACTTCGGCATAGCCGCTGTCGCGATACACCTTGCGCATGTACTGCTCGACGACCTGCCAGACCGACCATCCCTTCGGATGCCAGAACACCAGGCCCGGCGCCTCTTCCTGCAGGTGGAAGAGGTTCTGTTGTTTGGCGATCCTGCGATGGTCGCGCTTGTCGGCTTCCTCGATGCGCTGGATGTAGGCCGCCAGCTGCTTCTTGTCGGCCCACGCGGTGCCATAGATGCGCTGCAGCTGCTCGTTCTTCGAGTCACCACGCCAGTACGCACCGGAAATTCGCGTGAGCTTGAATGCCTTCAAAAAGCGCGTATTCGGCACGTGCGGGCCACGGCACATGTCGACGTATTCCTGATGGTAATACAGCCCCATCGCCTGCTCGTCTGGCATGTCGTCGACCAGTCGCAGCTTGTAGTCCTCGCCGCGCGACTTGAATACGTCGATGACTTCGGCGCGTGGCGTGACCTTCTTGACGACCTCGTACTCGGTATCGATCAACTCACCCATGCGCTGTTCGATCGCCACCATGTCGTCTGGCGTAAACGGGCGTTCATTCCAGATGTCGTAGTAAAAGCCTTCGTCGATGACCGGCCCGATGACCATCTTCGCCGCCGGATACAACTGCTTGACGGCGTGTCCGACCAGGTGCGCCGCAGAGTGGCGGATGATCTCGACGCCTGCATCATCTTTTGGCGTGATGATCTGCAACGTCGCGTCCCGGTCGATGCGATCACTGGCGTCCACCAGTTTGCCGTCGACCCTTCCCGCGACAGTGGCCTTTGCCAGGCCGGGGCCAATCGACTGGGCGACCTCCATGACGCTAACGGGATGGTCGAATTCGCGGCGACTGCCATCGGGGAGCGTGATCGTGAGCATTGACAATGGGCCATCGAAATAAAAAAAGACGCCCGAAGGCGCCTGCAATCCGCATGCAACTCGGGAACGATCAACAGTGGAAGATGGTAGTGCTCATGTCACACCCTCGGCTGGCGTTTCCGCGAGCCACCTGATGGTATTGGAGGACTGAATCCACGCCGTGCCGGCGTGGTGGGCGGTGAGGGTTTCGAACCCCCGACCCCTACCATGTCAAGGTAATGCTCTACCACTGAGCTAACCGCCCGACAGTCCCGCACGAGCTGCCATTCTAGCCCGGCGGGCCTCCGGCGGACAACCGCGGCCCGCGCAGAATCAAGACTGCGTGGGAATCCTCAGGACCTGGCCAGGGTAGATATGGTCCGGGTCCTTCAGCATCGGCTTGTTCGCTTCGAAAATCTGGTGGTACTTCCCCGCATCGCCATACATTTTTTTGGATATGGCCGACAAGGTGTCGCCGGATTCGACGGTGTAGGTCTTTGAAGTCCAGCCGCCATCGCTGCCGGCAGACGCACGCGCCACCGAATTGGTCGCTCCAGGGGCGCTCGTCGCGACAACGGCATCTGCCTGCGGCTGGACACTGCCGATCGTCGAGCCGGCCGCGCCGACTTGCAGCTGGTCGTCGACACGGAAAACGCCTTCGACATTGCCCACGATGACCACGGCCTTTTCGCGGGTGTCCTGATCCTTGACGAAGCCGCTCATCACCACGGTTCCATCCGCGTGGAACTTGAATGTGATCCCGCTGGGATCAATGCCATGCTGCCTGAGGTACTCGCTCAGCGGAACGGTGACCTCGCCCGCGTGATCCTTGCCCAGGATCTTCGCACCGGCTTGCTTCATGAAATCAAATAATCCCATAACTCACCTCTTTCGCGTCTGTGGTGCTGCAAGCTCGCACGATCAGCGTTACCGCCGGGTCATGATCGATCAACCCGCGAGGCTGGCATCCTTCAAACGCCGGATTTGATCCCGCACTTTCGCTGCATCCTCGAACTCCAGGTCGCGGGCGTGCTGGTACATTCGCTGCTCCAGTTCACGCATGCGCGCGTTGCGCTGGGAAGGTGTCATCAGGGCGTAGTCCTCCGCAGCTTCGGCCACTCGCCTACCCTTGCCACGGCCGGCCTTTACCGTGCCGGGCTCGCTGCGCGCGCCTTCGAAGATATCGACCATGGTCCGCGCTACGGATTGCGGCGTGATTCCGTGTTCGGTGTTGTATTCGACCTGCTTGGCGCGGCGGCGGTCGGTTTCCTCGATCGCGCGCTGCATCGAGTTGGTTACGCGATCGGCATAGAGAATGGCCTTGCCGCGCAGGTTGCGCGCCGCGCGGCCAATGGTCTGGATCAGCGAACCGGTCGAACGCAGGAAGCCTTCCTTATCCGCATCCAGTATGGCCACCAGGGATACCTCCGGCATATCGAGTCCTTCACGCAGCAGGTTGATGCCAACCAGCACGTCGAACTTCCCAAGGCGAAGGTCGCGGATGATTTCCACGCGCTCGACGGTGTCGATATCCGAGTGCAGGTAGCGCACGCGCACGTCGTGCTCGGCGAGATACTCGGTCAGGTTTTCCGCCATGCGCTTGGTGAGCGTGGTGATCAGGACGCGATCGCCCATGGCCACGCGTAACGTGATCTCTCCGAGCACATCGTCAACCTGCGTTCCGACCGGACGAATTTCGACCGGCGGATCGATGAGGCCGGTCGGGCGCACGACCAGTTCGGTCACCTCGCCTTCCGACATTCGCAACTCATACGGCCCGGGTGTTGCTGACACGAAGATCGCACGCGGTGCGCGACCTTCCCACTCCTCGAATTTCAATGGCCGGTTATCCAGCGCCGATGGCAGGCGGAACCCGAATTCGACCAGCGTTTCCTTGCGTGAACGATCGCCCTTGTACATGGCGCCAATTTGCGGAACGGTGACATGCGATTCGTCGACCACCAGCAGCGCGTCCGGCGGGATGTAGTCGAACAGGCATGGTGGCGGCTCGCCTGCCATGTGACCGGTGAGATGGCGTGAATAGTTCTCGATGCCGTTGCAGTAGCCGACCTCGGCCATCATTTCCAGGTCGAACTGCGTGCGTTGCGCCAGCCGCTGCGCCTCGACCAGTTTGTTCTGGGAATACAGGACTTCCAGCCGCTCGCGCAATTCGATCTTGATCGCCTCCACCGCGTCGAGCACGCTACGGCGCGTCGTCACGTAGTGCGACTTGGGATAGATCGTGAAGCGCGGTAACTTGCGCAACGTCTCGCCAGTAAGCGGGTCGAAGAGCGTCAGCGTCTCGATCTCGCCGTCGAACAATTCGATCCGCAACGCCTCGGCATCGCTTTCCGCCGGATGCACGTCGATGGTTTCGCCGCGCACACGGAAAGTGCCGCGCGTCAGTTCCATTTCATTGCGCTTGTACTGGATTTCGGTCAGGCGACGGATGAGCTCGCGCTGGTCGATGCGCTCTCCGCGCACCATGTGCAGCACCATCTTGTGGTATTCGCCGGGATCGCCGAGGCCATAAATCGCCGATACCGTGCACACGATGATCGCGTCGCGCCGCTCCAGCAGCGCCTTGGTGGCTGACAGCCGCATCTGCTCGATGTGCTCGTTGACCGAACTGTCCTTGTCGATGAACGTATCCGACGACGGGATGTACGCCTCGGGCTGGTAGTAGTCGTAATAGCTGACGAAATATTCCACCGCGTTGTGCGGGAAGAACGAGCGGAACTCCCCATACAACTGCGCCGCAAGCGTCTTGTTAGGTGCCATGACCAGCGTGGGCTTCTGCACCGACTGGATCACGTTGGCGATGGTGTAGGTCTTGCCAGAACCGGTGACGCCCAGCAACGTCTGGCGGGCCACGCCCGCCTCGAAGCCCTTGATCAACTTCGCAATCGCCTGCGGCTGGTCGCCCGCCGGGGAGTACGGCGAGACCAGCTGGAAACCGACGGGATGGATGAGGTTGGTCATTGGTGAAATGTGTCTAGCCGAATTTTAGCGTCCATGTGACATGGGGGCGACGAGGACTTTTTCCTACCCTTTTGCCCGGCGTGAACCGACTGCGGCCTGCCGCCAGCCGACGCATTCTGCTCCCGGTCAACAGGAGCGTCACTGCATGGAACGCAGGCAGCATGGATTTACATTGATCGAGGCATTGATGGCGATGACCCTGATTGCCATTGGGCTTGCGATCGCGGTCCCGGCATACAGCAATGTTGCGGCCGCCACGCACATGGGCGCAGCGCGGGTTGCGCTCGCAGAATCGCTGCTTGGCTCGCTCAACCACGCGACGATCACCGAAACC
>JBBQTR010000115.1:0-6079 GCA_038213095.1 Lysobacterales bacterium
GATCGATGTTTCGCGGGACGGCATCCAGCGCCAGGTCGACTGAGTGGCGCAGCAAACTCCAGGTGCCGATCGCAATCACCACGACGATGACCAGGCTCACCGCCGGATCGAGCCATAGCCAACCCGTGTAACGCATCGCCAATGCGGCCAGCACCACGCCCAGCGACACCACGGCGTCGGCGGCCATGTGCAGGAAGGCACCCCGGATATTGAGGTCGTCCTTGCGGCCAGACATGAATAACCACGCGGTGATGCCATTGATCACGATGCCGACTGCCGCGACCGCCATCACCACATCGCTGGCGATGGGCTCTGGGTGCTGGAGGCGCACGATCGCTTCCCAGGCGATCACGCTGATGGCGATCAACAGCAGCAGGGCATTGAACAATGAGGCCAGGATCGAGGATCGCCGCAAGCCATAAGTGCGGCGTTTGGTGGGAAGCCGTCGTACCAAAACGGTGGCGCCCCACGCCAGCCCCAGGCCCAGCACGTCGCTGAAGTTGTGTCCGGCGTCGGCGAGCAGCGCGAGTGAATTGGCGAGCGCGCCGTAGGTGGCTTCGACAATGACAAAACCAAGATTCAGTCCAATCCCGATCGCGAATGCGCGGCCGAAGCTTGTTGCAGCGTGTGTATTCCCGACGCTGTGATTGTGATCGTGGTGATGATGTTCCATCGCGAAATTCTAGCGGCGCGCAATTTGCGGACACTATTACAGCCACGATCACAGCGACTCGGGTGCGCGATGTTCTGTAGTAGCAATGATCAACAACAGCGCGGGATGGGCCGATCGGCTCACAGCACGCCTGACCCCTGCCGAAGGTCATGTTGACGTCGTCCCCCACGCAAGTGTTATGTTATAACCTACTTACGCTGACACGCCAGAAGCCTTGGACCAATGCCCAGCGGTTGGGCCAGCGATCACCAAGAGCCTTCGGCAATCTCCCCGGCTTCCATTGGGCCAATTCGCCTGTCAAGACCGATTGCAGAAGTTGATCCAGCAATGGAAATACCCTTGTTTGCCAATTCCTCGCCGCCTTTGGTTTTGCAATCCCTGGCGGCACTGGGTGTGTTGCTGGTGGCTGGCTGCGCCGCAGGTCCAAACTTCCAGAGACCCGCTGCTCCTGATGTCAGCGGCTATACCGTCGGTCCGCTCTCGGACACCGTCGCCACCAACAACGTCGCCGGCGGCGAAGCGCAGCGCTTCGTCAACGGAAGCGACATCCCTGGTGACTGGTGGACGTTGTTTCATTCCAGTCAGCTCAACGCGCTGATCGAACGGTCGCTCGTCAGCAATCCGGACCTCAAGGCCGCGCAGGCGGCATTGCTGGTCGCGCATGAAAACGTCCGCGCACAGCGAGGCGCGTATTTCCCCAGCGTGTCGGCGGGCGTGTCGGCGACGCGCCAGCAGGATCCGCCAGGTGCACTCGCGCCAGTGCCCAGCTCCAACGCATTCCTCTACAACCTGATCACCCCGCAGGTCAGCGTGTCGTATGTGCCCGACGTGTTCGGCCTGAACCGCCGCACCGTGGAGTCGGTGCAAGCACAGGAACAGGCCGCGCGTTTCCAGATGATCGCGGTGGACATCACTTTGAGCGCGAACGTGGCGGCGGCAGCGATCCAGGAAGCGTCATTGCAGACGCAGGTTGACGCGACCCGTGAGCTCATCGACATCAACGCCAAGTCGGTTCAGATCCTGCAGTACCAGTTCTCCAAGGGCTATGTCGGCGGGCTGGATCTGTCGGCGCAGAAAGCCCAGCTTGCGCAGGTCAGCGCGACGCTGCCGCCGCTGCTCAAGCAACTGGCGCAGCAGCACAACCTCATTGCCGTGCTGACAGGCAGGTTTCCGAGCCAGGCACCGCTGGATCACTTCGAGCTTTCAAGCCTGCACTTGCCGCAGGACCTGCCGATCAGTCTTCCGTCTGCGTTGGTGGCGCAGCGCCCGGACGTGCTGCAGGCCGAAGCCAACCTGCATGCTGCGAGCGCGCAGGTCGGGATCGCCACGGCCAATCGGCTGCCGAACATCACGTTGACGGCCAATGTCGGCTCGACCGCGCTGGCCATTGGCCAGGTGTTCGCGGCCGGTTCCGGTTTCTGGTCGTTGGGCGCGGCGATCGCAGCACCGATTTTCAATGGCGGCACGTTGCTGCACCAGCAGCGCGCTGCGAAAGCGGCTTACGAGCAGGCGGCGCAGCAATATCGCAGCACGGTGCTGACGGCCTTCCAGAATGTCGCCGATACATTGGCAGCGCTCGAACAGGACGCCGAGGGGCTGAAAGCAGCTGCAAGCGCGCAAGAACAGGCTTCTGTGACCCTTGACCTGTCGCAACGCCAGCGCAAGGACGGATATGGCAGCTACCTGACGCTGCTGACCGCCGAGCAGGCCTATCAGCAAGCCCGTATCAACCTTGTGCAGGCCCAGGCCAATCGCTTTGCCGATTCGGCGGCGTTGTTCCAGGCGCTTGGCGGTGGTTGGTGGCGTCGCGCGGATCTCGCCCATGACAACGATGAAAAATAAATCAACCTGCGAGATTGCGCCTGTGGAATGTCCGGTGAGATTCAAACTTGCAATTGCATGTGTCCTGTCCGTGATAGCAACGCTCGTGGGGATTACCGGCTGCACGCCCAAGACGGGGGATGATGCGCAGGCCGCATCCGTCACTGCCGCTGACGTCGTGCTGACAGCTGACCAGCAAAAGAACGTGCACCTGTACACCGTCGCACGGTCAATGTTTGGCAACACCGTCGAGACGTCAGGTACGGTTGACTTCGACAACGACCACGCCACCAGCGTGCTGGCACCGTTCTCCGGCCCGGTGTCGCGGCTGCTCGTATCGCCGGGGGAGAACGTCCGCAAGGGCGATCCGTTGGCGCTGGTGGATTCACCGGATTTCGCCGCGGCGATCAGTGCCTATGGCAAGGCAACGGCGACCGCCACGAACGCGCGCCGCCTTGCCGCCGCGGACAAGGATCTTGTCGCGCATGACGGTGTTGCCGCGCGCGAAGCGCAACAGGCGGAAACCGACGCGATCAATGCCGATGCCGACCGCGACGCCGCGCTGCAGGCGCTGCGCTCGCTGGGTGTCGATCCCCGGACAATCAATGGCATCCACGCAGGCCATTCGATGTCCCGCGTCGGGGCCGTTATCCGCTCGCCGATCTCGGGCACGGTGGTGGAAAAACTGATCACGCCCGGACAACTCCTGCAAGCGGGCACCACGCCGTGCTTCACCGTCGCCGACCTCTCGAAGGTCTGGGTCATGGCGCAGGTATCGGGCTCGGACCTTGCCTCGGTCCACGTGGGCGATGCGGCCGATGTGCTGATCGACGGGGCGTCAGTTCCACTTCCCGGAACCGTGACCAATATTTCGGCGCTTGTTGACCCTGACACCCGCGCCGTGGTCGCGCGCGTTGTAGTGGACAACCCCGGCGACGTGTTGAAGAAACAAATGTATGTGCGGGTGGTGATCCATTCGCGTGAGCAGGGCACCGGCATGCTGGTCCCGGCTTCGGTGGTCCTGCGCGATGACGAGAACCTGCCGTTCGTCTATCTCGCCCAGTCGGGCGGGCAATTCGCGCGACAGCATGTTGAGCTTGGAACGCGCACGGGGGATGCGTACGTCATCGCCTCCGGCCTCAAGCCAGGCGACCGGATCGTGATCGACGGCGGCATCTTCCTGCAATTCATGCAAAACCAATGAGCGACGAAACATCTCCCACCGGCTCGCCGTCGCGGGCGGCTTCGATCATGAACCGGATCGTGGCGTCCTCGCTGGGGCAACCCATCCTCGTCATGCTCATGACGGTGTTGTTGCTGGGAGCCGGGTGGCAGTCGTTGAAGCGCCTTCCGGTGGACGCCTATCCGGATCTTTCGCCGCCGATCGTCGAGATCGTCACGCAATGGCCGGGACACGCCGCCGAAGAAGTGGAGCGCTTGATCACGGTGCCCGTCGAAGTCGGGATGAACGGCATCCCGAAGACCACCGTGACCCGCTCGATCTCGCTGTACGGGTTATCCGACGTCAAGATCACCTTCCACGACGGCACCGACAACAATTTCGCGCGGCAGGAAGTGTTCAACCGGATCGCGGACATCGGCCTGCCGACGGGCGTGACGCCGTCAGTCTCTCCGCTGACGTCGCCTTCGGGGCTGATCTACCGATACGTGCTGCAAAGTCCCGACCGGTCACCGATGGAGCTCAAGACCTTCGAGGACTGGACGGTCGAGCCGCAATACAAAACCGTGCCGGGCGTGGCGGATGACTCCGGGTTCGGCGGCGGCACCATGCAGTACCAGGTGCTGCTCGACCAGGCGAAGATTGCCGGCGTCGGCTTGTCGCCGCAGCAGGTCGAGAGTGCGCTGGCGGCTAACAACAGCAATGCCGGCGGCGGATTCTATTCGCAGGGCGGCCAGTTTTATTACGTGCGCGGCGTGGGCCGCCTGGAATCGGTGGAGGACATCGGCAACGTCGTCCTGGCGGTGCATGACGGCGCGCCGGTGTTGCTCAAGGATGTGGGTCGCGTGGTGATTGGTATTGCACCGCGCCTGGGCGAATTCGGTTTCGAAAAACAAGACGACGCGGTTGAAGGCGTGATCTTCCTGCGCACCGGTGAAAAAACCCAGGATGTGCTGAAGCAGGTCGAGGCGAAGACGAAGGAACTCAACGAGCACATCCTGCCCAAGGACGTCAGGATCGTGCCGTTCTACGATCGCACCGACCTGATCGCGTTGACCACCCAGATCGTCCAGGAAAACCTGTTGCGCGGCATGCTGCTGGTGATCGTGGTCCTGATATTTTTTCTCTACGATTTCCGTGCGGGATTGATCGTCGCCGTCACCATCCCGCTGGCGCTTCTGTTTGCGTTCATCTGTCTGGACCTGCAGAAGGCATCGGCCAACCTGTTGTCCATTGGCGCGATCGATTTCGGCATCCTCGTGGATGGTGCCGTGGTGATGGTCGAAAACATCTACCGGCAGCTCGCCGAGCGACGAGGGTCGAATTCCAGCGTCAGGGAGATCATTACGGCGGCCGCGGCCGAGGTGGATCGCCCGCTGTTCTACGCAGTCGCGGTGATCGTGGCCAGCTTTCTCCCGATCTACGTGCTGTCGGGTCCTTCAGGAACGCTGTTCAAGCCGATGGCCGACACCATGGTGTTCGCGTTGGTCGGTTCGCTGATCGTCACCCTGACATTGCTGCCGGTGCTGTGCGCCTGGTTCATGCGAAAGGGTGTGACCGAGCGACGCAACGTGGTCTTTGAGGCCATCAAGTCCGTCTACATCCGCGGTCTCGATGTCTGCCTCGCGCGGCCGTGGCTGACGACGTTGACCGCAACCGGCCTGCTGGCAGTTGCATTGTTGCTGGTTCCGTTCATCGGCGGCGAGTTCATGCCGCAACTGGACGAGGGCGCGCTGTGGGTGCGCGCGACGATGCCTTACACCATCTCGTTCGATGAGTCGGCGAAAGTCGCGCCCAGGATCCGGGACGTGTTGCGCTCCTTTCCGGAAGTCACCACCGTCGCCTCCGAGCTGGGCCGACCCGACGACGGTACGAGTTCGACTGGATTTTTCAATGTCGAGTTCTACGTCGGACTCAAGCCTTACTCCCAATGGTCGGGGAAGTACCACACCAAGTCGGCGCTGACCGAGGCCATCAACAAGAAGCTCCAGTCGTTCCCGGGGATCATCTTCAACTACACCCAGCCTGCCGAAGATGCCGTCGACGAAGCGGAAACCGGCTTGAAGAGCGCGCTCGCCGTCAAGGTCTTCGGTTCAGACCTGGAGACGCTGCAGAAGAAGGGCAAGGCGATCAAACAAGTGCTGGAGCACGTGCCCGGGATCCGGCACGTGACCCTGGTGCGCGAGCTCGGACAACCCAGCCTGGACATCAAGATCAATCGCGCCAGCATCGCGCGCTATGGTTTGAACGTCGACGACATCAATGCCGTGATCCAGACCGCCATCGGTGGCGACGTGGCGACCCAAGTGGTGCAGAAAGAGAAGCAGTTCGACCTGGTCGTGCGACTGGACCGTCAGTACCGCGACAACCCGGAGGAGATCGGGAACATCCTGGTATCCACGCCG
>JBBQTR010000116.1:0-6017 GCA_038213095.1 Lysobacterales bacterium
CTCGGGAACTCATTGACCTTTCCCAGGAAATGTTTCTGTTGGGGACGCAGGGAGAAGGCCCGTTGGCAGTCGAAGATCAGATGCGAATTGATTCGGCCTGGTCCCGCTTGCAGAGTGCACCCAGAACGGCCCCGGCAGATCCCCTCGCGCACTTGTCGATCGAACGGCTCCGTGAGGTTGCAGCGGCGTTGCGCGTACCACGCCAGGTGATCGCTGCGTTTCGCGAGCGAACCGTCCTTGCCGGGTCTGTACCCAAGGGTTTCCTGGCCCGGATGGCAGGGTTGGTGGGCAGCAGCATCCAGGATCTGTTGGACACCCTTACGTTGCCACGGCAGACGTTGGCGCGAAGCCACAAGGCAGATGAAAAGCCTGGCGACAGCGGGCAGATCAGTTTCGAACAACTGCTGCGTGAAGCCGATCTGCCGCAAGAGCAGATTGAGCAATTGCTAACGGACGACGCATGACATGGACGGGGTGGAGATCGGCCGTCAGGTCGCCGCAACCCTACACGTAACTGCTGTCGCTGCGGGGAACGATCCATGGAACCCGTTGGCCTTCGCGATGGCCGAAGCCACGCGTCTGGACCTTGATGTCGAGGGGGCAACGAAAGGTGCCACGATACTCAATGCAGGCCATGCCTGTTACATCCGCGATGATCGGTTGATCGTTTACGAAAAGCATGGAAGCGCATTCGACCGCGCCTTTCTGATTGCACACGAGCTCGGTCATGTTCACCTGGGCGATGACGTCGCGGAGACCCAGGACACAACGCCCTACACGATTGATCCAGCCCGGGCTGCCGAAGCCTCGCCGGTCGGCATGGACCGCGTCGTGGACTACGGTAGACGGCAGCGTCGCGAGGTCCAGATGGACCTGTTCGCACGCGAGTTCCTGCTACCAAGGTCCTGGGCCCGACAGTTGCATGTCGATCAGGGCATGTCCGCTTCACAGATCGCGAGCAAACTGGGCGCTCCGTTTGAGGTCGTCACCCAGCAATTGCTCGATGCGCTTCTGCTGCCGGCGATGGCGAACCTGTCAGAGCCTGATCAGGAAGAGCGCCCGCTCAACGAACTGCAAAGAGTCGCGGCGCAGCATCTCGGCACGCCCTACCTGCTCGAAGCTGGTCCCGGCACCGGCAAGACGCGAACCCTGGTGGGTCGCGTCCAATACCTTCTGGAGCAGCAGATCGATCCTCGCCGCATCTTGGTGCTGACTTTCTCCAACAAGGCTGCCGGCGAGATCGCAGAACGCATTGCACGTGTCGATGCCCCTGCTGCAGCCGCCATGTGGACCGGCACGTTTCACGCTTTTGGCCTCGACATCATCCGTCGCTTTCATACCGAACTGCAGTTGCCTGCCGATCCACGGATGCTCGATCGCACCGAGGCCGTGGAATTGCTTGAGAACGAGTTTCCGCGGCTAGGATTAAAACACTTCCAGAACATCTTCGATCCCACGGACATCATCGCTGACATGCTGTCAGCAATCTCGCGCGCCAAGGATGAGGTGGTCGATGCGGCTGCGTACAACGACCTCGCAATGGCCATGCTGGTGTCGGCGCCCGACGAGGATCGGGTCGTCGCGGCTGAGAAGGCCATCGAAGTAGCCAAGGTGTATGCCGCTTACGAAGCACTCAAGCGCCAATCGCTGGCCGTTGACTTCGGCGATCTCGTTTGCTTGCCCGTGCAGTTGCTGGAGCATAACCACGCAGTTCGCGACGTCCTTCGCGCTACCTATGAGCATGTGCTGGTGGACGAATACCAGGACGTGAACCGAAGCAGCGTTCGGCTTCTGGCTGCGCTGTGCGGACAGGGCAAGAACCTGTGGGTCGTGGGCGATGCGAAGCAGTCGATCTACCGTTTTCGCGGCGCGTCGTCCTACAACATGGATCGGTTCGGAACCGAGGATTTCCCGGACGGCCAGCGCGGTCGCCTGAAGGAGAACTACCGTTCCTTCGATGAGCTGCTCGCCACGTCTTCGCGGTTTGCGATGAGCATGATGGTCGGTGATGCGGACAGCGCACTGAAGTCGGTCAGGGGACTGGGACGCCACATTCCGGAAGTGCGCCGCGTCGACCAGGGAGACGATCAGGTCGTGGCGATCGCTGATGCCTTGACCGAGATGCGTGCGGCTGGGTGCAGCTACCGTGACCAGGCAGTCTTGTGCACGGGAAACGAAAAGCTGTCCGAGATGGGACAGCAACTCGAACTGCTGGATGTCCCCGTGCTGTTCCTGGGAAGTCTGTTCGACCGGTCGGAGGTGAAGGACGTCCTGGCCTTGGTCTCGCTTCTGGTGGACCGCCGCGCGATGGGACTGTTGCGCATGGGCTGCCATGCCGATTTCGCGATGACACTGGACGATGTCGCTTGCGTCATCAGCTACCTGAGGGACAACGATCAGGCAGCCGGGGCGTGGCGTGATGCGCTGGACAAGATCGAAGGTCTTTCCCCACAGGGTCGCGAGGGGCTGCGCAGGCTGGCTGGTGCGCTGGATGGGTTTGGAAGCGACGCGGCGCCCTGGACGGTCATCGCCACCGTGCTACTGGATCGGACCCGCATGGCGGCGAGCCTGGCGCAATCGAACACGGTCGCCGACCGGTCTCGAGGTATTGGCATCTGGCAACTGATGAATTTTCTGCGCGTGCAGCCTGCCGGCAAGGGACTGCCAGCAGCACGCTTGCTCGAGCGGATCCGGCGTCTGGTCAAGCTCGGCGACGATCGCGACTTGCGGCAGCTGCCGGCCGCAGCACAAAGCATCGATGCCGTCCGCCTCATGACTATCCACGGGGCCAAGGGCCTCGAATTTGCGGTCGTGCACCTCCCGGGCATGAATGTGGGCACATTGCCTCGGACCGCACCCACACCGCGGTGCTTGCCGCCGGCAGGAATGATCGCGGGCGAGAAGGGCGATGCGGAGGAAGTGCACAAGCGGGAGCATCTGAAGGAACAGGAATGCCTGTTCTATGTCGCCCTGTCCCGGCCACGCAATCGCCTGTTCATCTATGCGGCATCGCGCAACGCAGCCGGCCACAAGCGAAACCTGTCGCCGTTTGTCGATCGGCTCGGCGCGAGCGTCGCCATCCGGACCGTCGTGCCATCGCAGCCGACGCCAACGCCGCCTGCGGACGCGCCGATTGAGCTGGTCGTCGAAGCTGGCCTGCGTTTTGCTGGACATGAAATTGCGCTCTACACGTCCTGCGCACGGCGCTTCTTCTATACCCATGTCCTGCAGGTGGGCGGCAAACGCACGCAAACGCCGTTCATGCAGATGCACGATGCGGTGCGCGCCGCATGCCAGGCATCCGTGCAGGCTGGCCGTGCATCGGAGACGGCGCTGGATGCACTGCTGGGCAGTGCTTTCTCGGCATCGGGCCTGGCAGAACACGGTTATGCCGCCGACTACCTTGCGTTGGCCAAGGACATGGTCGGGTACTTCACTTCGACCCGGGACGGACAAACCCCCGAGACCCCGGTCGGGCTGAGCCTGCGGTTCGGCGAGGAAACCATTGTGGTCCTTCCCGATGACGTACTCATCGCCCCCGACGGGAGCCGCACGTTTCGACGGGTACGCACCGGCCACACGCGCAAGGACGACCTCAAGGAGCTGGGCGCCGCCGCCTTCGTGTTGGCAGCCAGACAGGCATCGGCCAATGCCACGGTGGAATTCATCTACCTCTCCGATGGTGCGGTGCTTCCCGTGAGCCTCACGCCCAGACAGCTGGCGGACGGAAGCACCAAGGTGGCCGAGTCGCTCAGGAACGTGCGCGCCGGCCAGTTCCGGGCCAACCCGTCGAGCCGGGTGTGCCCAGGGTGTCCGGCGTTCTTCGTGTGCGGCGCGACGCCTCCCGGCCGTCTTCGCAGGAGGCCCTGAAAGAAAAGTTACCGGTTCGTCCGCGACGACGCGATGCCTAGGTAAGGCCGGACATTGGGTCTGGCCAGAACCTCAAGAGGCACCGCGCAATGAACACCCATGACATCGTTGCTATCGAAGACGTCGGCCAGGCTATTGCCGAGCGCCGCGACCTGCGCAAGGCACGGGCGTATCGCATCGCCTTCGCCCAGGAAAACCTGGACTTCCGTCCGGTGGAGGTCGATGACCCGCTGCCGTTGGGCCGTCAGATCCTCATCGCCGGGGGCCTCAACGTCGATGGCGACTACAGCTTGTTCGCCATCCTGGAAGGCGGGGACTTTGAAGATATGCGCCTCGACGAGACCTTCGACCTGCGCGGCCGTGGCGCCGAGCGTTTCGTCGCATTCAAGACCGATCGCGACTTCAAGCTAACGGTCAACGACGCCGAGGTCAGCTGGGGCAAACCGGCGATTTCCGGCCACGCGCTCTACCAGCTGGCCAAGCCCGGCAAGCACGAGGCGGTGTTCCTGGTGGTTCGCGGCGGCGACGACCGTGAAATCGCGCAGAGCGAGGCCTTGGACCTGACGGTGCCGGGCGTCGAACACTTCATCACGGCGGCCAAGCATCCGCGCACCATCGAGATCGTGGTCAACGGTCACGAAACGGTCGTGGACCATAGCCACCAGAGCTTTGAGCAACTCGTCCAGCTGGCCTATCCGGGGGACCCGCCCGCACCCAACATCACCTATTCCATCACCTTCCGCCACGTCGCTTCCGCGCCGCACAGCGGTGAGTTGGGCATCGGTGGCTCTGTCGACGTCAAGAACGGGAGCATCATCAATGTCGTGCGCACTATTCAGTCGTAACCAGGACCTCAAGGACCTGCGCGAGGCTGGGTACTACGTGCAGTGCCTCGCCGGCTTCCTGGTCATGCGCGAGGTGCCCTACGTCAATGGCCAGCGCGAGGTGAAGAGGGGCACGATCATCTCGTCCCTTTGCCTGTCGGGGGACGTGACGTGCAAACCTGAGCCGCACACTGTGCACTTCGACGGCGAGTTCCCGTGCAATGCCGACGGCTCGCCCCTGTCTGCCATCGCCGCCGGATCGGCGGCGATGGATTTGGGCAACGGCCTGACCGCACAGCACACCTTTTCCAGCAAGCCGGGGCCGCAAGGCTATGGCAACTACTTCGAGAAGATGGCGACCTACGCCACGATCCTCTCTGGACCTGCAGCCGTGCTCCAACCTAGCATCACGCCACGTGTGTTCCGGGTGCCGGACGAGGAGGAGCAAAGCGTATTCAACTACGTGGAGACGGCGTCCGACCGGGTCGGAATCGGAGCCTTGACCGCGCGCTTGTCGCATGAGTGCCTGGCGCTGATCGGGGTGGGCGGCACGGGGTCCTACGTGCTCGATCAGGTGGCCAAGACGCCGGTGCGGGAGATCCGGCTGTTCGACAGCGATGATTTTCTTCAGCACAACGCCTTTCGGGCACCCGGAGCGCCGGCGATCGAGACACTCCGCGAGGTGCCGAAGAAGGTGGATTACCTCGCCCGCATTTACTCGAACATGCACCGCCACATCACGCCGCACGCGGTGGATATCAACGTGGACACGCTCCATCTTCTGGATGGGGTGACCTTTGCTTTCCTGTGCATGAAAGCGGGGGAATCCAAGCGCCTTGCGGTGGAAAAGCTCGAAGCGATGGGCGTGTCATTCATCGACGTCGGCATGGGGCTGGAGCTTGTCGACGGATCGCTCGGCGGCATCCTGCGGGTCACGGCCAGCACGCCGGAACGGCGTGAACCCTTCCGGCAGCATGTCTCGTTCGAAAGTGGCGGCGCGGAAAACATCTACGCCTCAAACATCCAGGTCGCCGACCTGAACATGTTGAATGCCGCATTGGCGGTCATCAAGTGGAAGAAGCTGCGGTGTTTTTACCGCGACCTGGAGCGCGAACACCAGTGCTCTTACACCACCGACGGCAACATGCTGGTGAACGGAGGCCTGGAATGATGCGGCATACCCACCTCGTGCCGCAGTTCGTCAAAGGCGTTCCGCGTGGACTCCAGCCAGGCGTGCTTTACGTATCAATGGAATACGGCACGGTGGTCCACAGCTGCTGCTGCGGTTGTGGCCAGGAGGTCGTGACGCCGCTGACACCCACC
>JBBQTR010000117.1:0-5940 GCA_038213095.1 Lysobacterales bacterium
TTGCGTAGCGCCGGGACGAACAAGCCATCGTCGGTATCCACCGCGATGCCGATATCGACATGCGGATGCAGCGTGCGCACCAGCTTGTCGCCATCGAACCAGGCGTTGAGCGCCGGCACGGCCTTGCAGGCGGCGACGATCGAGCGGATCAGGCGCGCGGTGATGTCCTGCTTGCCGATCCAAGCGTGCAGGTCGGCGTCGTCGCACAGGGTAGTCGGCACGACTTTGGCATGCGCGTCGGCCATGACGCGCGCCATGTTGCGACGCACGCCCTTGAGCTGTTCGGGCTGACCGCTCGCCGCGACGCCTGGAGGTTGGGTACGCATCGGCTTGCCGGAGGCTGACATCGACGTACGCTGGGCAGGTACGGCCATTGCAGCAGGCGCAGCGGCTTGCGCAGCGCGATTCGTCGGCGCGGTACCGGCTTTCGCAGAACCATCGGCTGCAGCCTGTTTCACGTCACTCATCGTCACGACGCCGTCGCTTCCGGTCGCACGTACGCGTGCCACGTCGACGCCGAGTTTGCGTGCCAGTGCACGCACCGCGGGCATCGCCTTGACGCCACCTACCGCAACCGCGGCTTCGCTACGCACCGCATCGGAGGATTGCATCGCGCCGACCACGGTGCCGCTGTCCTCGCGCAACACTTCGGTACGCGTACCTGGTTCGCCTTTCGGGGCCGCAGTGCCGGCATCGCTGATGGCGCCACCGTCGTCCGACGCAATCACGTCGTGGCCGTCGCCTGGCGCATCTTTTCCGGCACCACCGTGCGTTTCCTGCGCCATCGCCGGCGCACCTCCATGGTGATGCCCGGTGTCCTGGCCTTCGGCGCGCTGCGGCAACGATGGATCGAGTTCAAACTCCGCCAGCATGGTATTGGTGACGATGACATCGCCTTCGCCTCCGCCCAGTCGCAACACCTTCCCGGAGACGGGCGAGGGTAGTTCGACCACCGCTTTCGCCGTCTCCATCGAGACGAGGTTGTCGTCGAGCCGGATCGTGTCGCCGACCTTCACGAACCATTCGACGATGGTCGCGTCCGGCAGGCCTTCGCCGAGGTCGGGGAGCAGGAATTGTTTGTTAGCCATGTTTGGGCCTTCCGTAGGATGGGCCTGGGCCCACCGTGGTTGTCGATGATGTTTCGAACAGCAGCGGGCTACGAATGTGCGACCGCGCGTTTGGCCGCCGCGACAATCTTGTCCACGCTCGGCAGGTATTTCATCTCCAGCCGGAATAGCGGGATGTGGGTGTCGTACCCGGTGACGCGCTCGACCGGCGCGACCAGGTCGAACATCGACTCCTCGGCCAGCCGCGCGGCGATCTCGGCGCCGAAGCCGGCAGTCTTCGCCGCCTCGTGCACGATCACGCAGCGGCCGGTTTTCGCCACCGATTCTGCGATGGTGGCGAAGTCGAGAGGCTTGAGCGTGGCGACATCGATGACCTCGGCGCTGATGCCTTCCTTTGCCAGCGCATCGGCGGCTTCCAGTGTTTCCTTGACCTGCGCGCCCCAGGTGACCAGGGTCAGGTCGGAGCCGTCGCGCAGCACGTAGCAGACATCCAGCGGCAAGGCTTCTCCATCGTCCGGCACGACTTCCTTGTACTGGCGATAGATGCGTTTGGGCTCGAAGAAAATCACCGGATCCGGATCGCGGATTGCCGCCAGCAGCAGGCCGTAAGCGCGCGCTGGTGATGACGGCATCACCACGCGCAGGCCCGGCACGTTGGTGAAGATCGACTCGTTCGCCTCGGAATGATGTTCCGGCGCACGAATGCCACCGCCCCACGGCACGCGCAGCACCATCGGACACGTCAGCCGACCGCGCGTGCGATACCGCATGCGCGCCGCGTGGCAGACGATGAAGTCAACCATCGGGTACATGAAGCCGTCGAACTGCGACTCGGCGACGGGCTTCATGCCTTGCGAGGCCATGCCGACGGTGAGTCCTGCAATCGTGGTTTCGTCCAATGGAGTGTCGAGCACGCGCTCGGTACCGAAGGTGGCGGACAGGCCAGCGGTGGCGCGAAACACGCCGCCGTTGACGCCGACATCCTCGCCGAGCACGACCACCGTGCTGTCATTGCGCATCTCATACGCAAGTGCCTGGGTGATCGCTTCGATCAATGTAATTGCAGCAGGCGTTGCTACTGGCGCGGGCGTCTTCTCAGCCATTGCGCTTCTCCAGTGCAATCGCCGACGCGCGTTGCGCAAGCAGGTCCGGTGGTGGATCGGCGTATAGGAAGTCGAACATCGCCTCGACCGGCTGCACCTTGGATTCAAGGTACGCGTTGATCTCGACATCGATCAGCTTGCCGCATTCCTCCAGCCACGTTTTCTCCTGCGCGTCGTCCCATAATTTGAGTGCGGTGAGATACGTGCGCAGGCGCAGCATCGGCTCGCGCGTCCAGCCGGCCTTGACCTCGTCTTCTCCGCGATAGCGACGCGCATCGTCGGCGGTGGTGTGGTCGTGCAGGCGATAGGTCAGGAACTCGATCACGCTGCCGCCTTCGCCGCTATGTGCGCGTTCGCTAGCGCGGCGCATGGCTTCGAGCACCGCGATCAGGTCGTTGCCATCGACCTGCAGGCAATGCAATCCACCGGCGATGCCCTTCTGCGCCAGCGTTTCCGCGCCGGTCTGCGCCGAGCGCGGTACCGAGATCGCCCAGCCGTTGTTGATCACGCACAGCACCAGCGGTAATTTGTACGCACCGGCCGAATTCACAGCTGCATAAAAATCGGCTTTCGACGATCCACCATCACCGCAGCAACTCACCGCGATGCGTGGCTCCTTGCGCAGCTTGAATGCCAGCGCCGCGCCGGCCGCCATCAGGCATTGGGTGGAAATCGGTACGCACCACGGGTAGTCGTTTTTCGGGCCGGCGAAATCATTGCCGCGTTCGTCCCCGCCCCAGTACATCAGCACTTCGCGCGGTTGCACGCCGCGCATGAACTGCGCGCCGTATTCGCGATAGCTTGGCGCGAACACGTCCTCGGGCTGCATCGAGGCACCAATCCCGACATGCGTCGCCTCGTGGCCCAGGCAGGCGGCGTAGGTGCCGAGCTTGCCGGTGCGCTGCAGCGCGATCGACTTGGTGTCGAACACGCGCACGTACAGCATCTGCTTGAACAACGGCAGCAGCGATTTGGGATCGAAGCCTTTGGGGAGGTCGGCAACCAGCTTGCCGTCAGTGCCCAGGTATTGCAGGTATTCGATGTCGAAGTGCGCGGCGATGGTCATGCGGCAACCGGGTCAGCAGGAAATGGACGGAACCCCGATGATAGCGAATCGGGGTGCGATTCCGGTGGCGCACTGCCTGGAGGGATGCGAGATGGCAGAGCCGGTTTGGCCATGCAGGCTAGAATCCATGCATGACCATCGACAATAACGAAAGACCGCTCGAGGACGGTATTTATACCGATCTGACCGGGCGGTTGTCCTATGCCGGTTATCTGCGTCTGGACCGGCTGTTGTCGGCGCAGGAGCCGCAGATGCAGCCTCCGCAGCACGACGAGATGCTGTTCATCGTGCAGCACCAGGTGGCCGAGCTGTGGATGAAATTGATGATCCACGAGTTGCGCGCGGCCATCGCGCACCTGCGCGCCGACGAGATCGGCCGTTGCCAGAAAAACTTCGCGCGCTGCAAGGTCGTCCTGGACCAGTTGACGGCCATGTGGTCAGTGCTGGAAACGCTGACGCCTTCGGAATACATGCAGTTTCGCCATATCCTTGGGCCGGCATCGGGCTTCCAGTCGCTGCAGTACCGGACGATGGAATTCCTGCTGGGCAACAAGAATGCGGCAATGCTCAAGGTGTTCGCGCATGATGTCCAAGGCAGCGAAGTGCTCCGCGACGCGCTGGAATCGCCGGGTTTGTACGATGAGACATTGCGTTTTCTTGCTCGCCACGGGCATGCGATCCCCGCCGGGTATCTGCAACGAGACTGGTCGAAGCCACACGTGTTCGATCCGGCGCTGGTGCCGGTGTTCGAGCGCATCTATGAAGACAGCGACACGTATTGGGTCGCCTATCAACTGTGCGAGGATCTGGTCGACCTGGAAACGCAGTTCCAGTTGTGGCGTTTCCGCCACATGCGCACGGTGATGCGGATCATCGGCTTCAAGCGCGGCACTGGGGGATCGAGCGGCGTCGGGTTCCTCAAGCAGGCGCTGGAGCTGACATTCTTCCCGGAGCTGTTCGAAGTGCGCACGGTGATCGGTACTGCCCCGAACGCGGGGTACTGATCGCAGGCACGCCAGGAATGCTGCTTTGCAGCAATAGTCCGCCGGTTTGACGTCAAGCGTCGGTGCGGGCGATCCTCGACCCATGCGTGCAAATCGCGCGCGGTCTGTTGAAGGGGAAGCTGCATGAGCAACCACGTTCCAAACGCCGCCGAGCCGATGGGTCCACCGCTGCAGGGCGTACCGCCTGGGCAGGAGTCGTCGCCCAGCTTCCCGCAGATGCTCGGTCATCCGCGCCCGCTGTGGATGTTGTTCATGACCGAGTTCTGGGAGCGCTTCGCGTTCTACGGCATGCGCTGGGCGCTGACGCTGTACATCGTTTCGCAGTTCTTCAATGGCGATGCGTCCGGCCAGGCTTCGGCCAGCCGCACCTACGGCGCTTATCTGGCACTGGTGTATGCCGCGGCAATCTTTGGCGGCTATGTGGCCGATCGTGTCCTGGGTTACCAGCGATCCATCCTGCTCGGCGCAGTGATCATGGCCGCAGGCCTGTTTGCGATCGCGATCCCGGATCCGCATATTTTCCAGCTCGGTCTGGCGACCGTTATCGTCGGCAACGGTATGTTCAAGCCCAACATCTCGACCATGGTTGGCAAGCTGTACGGCGTCAGCGATGGCCGCCGCGATGCCGGTTTCACCATCTTCTACATGGGCATCAATGCCGGTGCATTCGTCGCGCCGATCCTGACCGGCTGGCTGGCCAACCAGGTGTTTGGCACCGATGCGGTCCCGGCATACAAGGTCGTCTTCATTGCCTCCGGCGTCGGCATGCTGATCAGCCTGGTGTGGTTCTGGTTCGGTCGTCGCCAGCTCGACGGCATCGGCCGGCCGCCGGTCGACAACGCCAGCAAGCGCCGGGTGCTGTACGTGCTGGCAGGCGCACTGGTCGCAATCCCCGTGGTCTATGCCCTGCTGGCGGTCGGCGCCGGCGTGCTGCAATGGGTCCTGAGCGCCTTGTTCGTCGGCCTGGCGGCGATGTTGCTGGTGGAAGGTATCCGCGAAGGCGCGGTGCAACGCGACAAGGTGATCGCGATGCTGATCATCTTCGTGTTCAACGTGCTGTTCTGGATGTTCTTCGAACAGGCCGGCAGCTCGTTCAACTTCCTTGCCGAGCAGATCGTCAACCGCGATTTCGGCAGCTGGACGTTCCCGGTCGCGTGGTTCCAGTCGGTCAATTCCATTGCGATCATCGTGCTGGCGCCGATCATGGCGGCGCTGTGGGTATGGATGGGTCGGCGCAATAGCGACCCGTCGATCCCTCGCAAGTTCGGACTTGGCCTGATCTTCAACAGCCTGGCTTTCCTGCTGCTGATGTATGCGTTGTCCAGCCTGGTCAGTGCAGGCGGCAAGATCCCGTTCTGGACGCTGTTCATGGTCTACGTCATCCAGTCCGTTGGCGAGCTGTGCCTGTCGCCGATCGGCCTGTCGATGGTGACCAAGCTGGCGCCGGTACGCATGGTCGGCATGGCGATGGGTGGCTGGTTCCTGTCGGTGGCGATCGGCAACAACCTGTCCGGCATCTTCGCCGGCAAGGTCAGCGGCGAGACCGGCTTGACCACGGCCTCGGCGCTGAGCGGCTATACCTTCGGTTTCTGGGCGCTGCTCGGCGCGGGTGCGGTGTTGTTCCTGGTGGCGCCGCTGATCAACCGGCTGATGCATGGGGTGAAGTGATCACTCACCCCAAGTGAGTTGTCGATAAGCAC
>JBBQTR010000118.1:0-5935 GCA_038213095.1 Lysobacterales bacterium
GTCCGTCGCGTGTACCTGGGCGAATCCTTCCGCCTCTGATCGCGGGCGGCCGTCCTCGCCTGGACGCGCTGAGACCGTGATGAAGCCTCGCCTGCAGACATCGCTCGGCCAGCACCTGGTGCTCACGCCCCAGTTGCGCCAAGCGATCCATCTGCTGCAGCTGTCGGCCCAGGAACTGGAAGCCGAGCTGACCGCCGCGGTCGAAAGCAACCCCCTGCTCGACTGGGCCGAACCTGGGCCTTCGTCTCCTGACACCGGGGGTGAGGGTGATGGCCACGGTCAACGCGACGATGTCGATAGCGTTGTCCTCGCGCCTGGCGACGAACCACCACCTTGGGCGCGTGGTGAGGAGCCTTGGCAACATCGCGCCGGCTCGGGATCCGAGAGCGGCGACGACGATGACGATGCGGCCGAACGGGTCGCCGAAGCGCAGACGCTGCAGGATCATCTGCAGTGGCAACTCCACCTGACCCATCTGTCGACGCTTGATCGCCGCATTGGCGCGGCGCTGATCGATTCGATCGACGACAACGGCTACCTACGCGAATCGCTGGAGGCGCTATGCGAGGCACTGCGGCCGGACGTCGTCACCTGCGCCGAACTCCTCACGGTGCTGCACCAGTTGCAATGTTTCGATCCTGCGGGCGTCGGCGCACGCGACTTGGGCGAATGCCTGGCTCTACAGTTGACGCCGCTCCCCGACGACACGCCGGGCAAGGCGCTGGCGCTGCGCATCACCGCCGGGCCGATCGATCGCCTGCCCAAAAGTGGCGTCGACGGCATTGCGGCGGAACTGCAATGCCCCGTGGATGACGTCGCCATCGCGCTGCAGTTGTTGCGCTCGCTCGACCCGCGCCCTGGCGCCCAGATCGGCGGCATGCCCGCCGATACCTACATCACGCCGGACTGCGTGATGTGGCGACATCAGGGCGTCTGGCGTGTGGCGCTGGCGTCAGGACGCGCCCCACGGCTGACCATCCATCGCGGCTACGAACAGATGATCGGCCACGCCGGTGCCAGCGACAGTTACCTGCGTGGACGGCTGCAGGAAGCGCGCTGGCTGCTGCGGAATATCGAAGCGCGCGGCGAGACCCTGCTCAAGGTCGCCCGGTGCCTGGTCCGCGAGCAGTCGGGGTTCCTCGAATTCGGCGCCCAGGCATTGCGGCCATTGACACTGCGCGAAGTCGCCGCAGAGGTGGGTTTGCACGAATCGACGGTGTCGCGCGCCATCGCACGCAAATATGCATACACGCCGCGCGGCACGATCGCACTGCGCAGCTTTTTCGCCTCCGGCATCGACAGCGATGGCGGCGGCGAAACCTCCAGCATCGCCATCCAAAGCATGCTGCGTCGCATGATCGATGGCGAAAACCCGCGAAAACCCTTATCCGACGCCCGCCTGGCAGAAACCCTCAAGGCGGCAGGCGTGCCGGTCGCGCGGCGCACCGTGGCAAAATACCGAGAAGCCATGGGGATCGGCTCATCGCAGGAGCGTGTGCGCATTGCGTGAGGATATGCATCTATCGCTGGACTGTTTTCCCATAGGCCCCACTATCTTCGCGACTGCAACGTGGCAGGATCGTTTAACAGGATTTCACAGCAGCAACGCAGATCCGCGCGATGCTGTCCCGCCCACACTTTGTTCCAGGAGACGCCGATGCGCATCGAAACCCATGGCCAGCAGATCGAAGTCACCCCCGCGCTGCGCGATTACGTCGAGACCAAATTCGGGCGCCTTGGGCGGCACTTCGATCAACCCATCGATGTGCGGACCACGCTGAGCCTGGACAAACCCGATCATCGAGCCGAGGCCACCGTGACCTTCGCCGGTCGCACCCTGCATGCCGATGCCAGTGCCATCGACATGTATGGTGCGATCGACCTGCTCGCCGACAAGCTCGACCGCCTGCTGGTCAAGCACAAGGAAAAAATCGTCGATCACCATCGCGGGGAAAGTGCTGCGCGAAACGGCGATTTCGCCTGACCGCATCGCCGCCCGTCGACAGGCTCCTGCCTCATGTCACTTTCGGATTACCTCAGCGCCGACCGCATTGCCCTGCTGCGAGCCACTTCGAGTGACGTTGTGTTTGCTATCGCTGGGAAATGCCTCGCAGACCGCAACCGCGTCCCATCATGTTGGCGGTCATCCAGCGCAATGACTGACTGATGATGATTGCAAAGATCAGCGCCGGAGAATTGTTCGCGCAGCAGGGCGAACGCCTGGGGCTACGGTGGCTCGCCGGTGAGCAGGGCGGGACACGAGTGCTGGAATCCGTCGACACCGTCGCCCGGCGTCCATCGCTGGCCGGGTATCTCAATGCCATCTACCCCAACAAGGTGCAGATCCTGGGGAGCGAAGAGCTTGCCTGGCTCGATGGCCTGGATTCCAGGCTGCGGTGGGAAACCATCGCGCGCATCGTTGGATTCGCGCCGCTGGCACTGGTGATCAGCAAGGACCAGCCATGCCCCGAAGACCTGCGCCTGGCGGCGGAAGAATTCGGCACGCCGTTGTGGACGTCGCCCAAACGCGGGCATGAACTGCTCAATCACCTGCAATATCATCTGGCGCGCACGCTCGCGCCACGGGTCACGCTGCATGGCGTGTTCATGGAGATCTATTCGATCGGCGTGCTGATCACAGGCGATTCGGGCGCAGGCAAGAGCGAACTCGCACTGGAACTGATCACGCGCGGCCACCGGCTGGTGGCCGACGATGCGCCGGAATTCACCCAGATCGCGCCAGACGTGCTCGATGGCACCTGCCCCGACCTGTTGCAGGACATGCTCGAAGTCCGCGGCCTGGGCGTGCTCGACATCCGCCAGATGTTTGGCGACACCGCGGTCAAGCGCAATAAATACCTGCGTCTGATCGTGCATCTGACCAGACCGCATCTGGAGCCTCAGCAGGCAGGGGTGGATCGCATCACCGGCGATCTCGGCGCGCGCCGCGTACTTGACCTCGACGTGCCGATCATCACCCTGCCGGTGATGCCCGGACGCAACCTGGCGGTGTTGACCGAAGCGGCCGCACGCGCCCATATCCTGCGGGCCAAGGGCGCTGATCCCGCGGCGGCATTCATGGCGCGGCACACGCTTTTCCTGGAGCGATCGGCATGAGCGTGGAGGATGTCGTCACGCGATCTGTCCCCTCGCTGATCATCGTCAGCGGCATGTCGGGCTCGGGCAAATCGGTGGCCTTGAATACACTGGAAGATCTCGGTTTTTATTGCGTGGACAACCTCCCGGCGGAACTGTTGCCTGACTTCGTGCGCAGCGTGGCACGCGATGACGGATCGCCGCAGAAACTCGCGGTCGGCATTGACGTCCGCAACCGCCATAGCGATCTGGCCAATATTCCAGAATGGCTGTCGGCCGTCGGCGCGCTGGGCTTGAATCCGCGTCTGGTGTTCTTCGACACCGCCGAGTCGATCCTGCTCAAACGCTATGCGGACACCCGCCGACGACACCCGCTGAGCCAGCTCGGACTGTCGTTGGCTGACGCGATCTCGCTCGAACGCCAGGTGTTGAAACCCCTGCGCCAGATCGCCGACGCGGTGATCGACACCACCGAGCTCAACGTGCACCAGTTGCGCCGCCAGGTGATTACCGAATTCGGTTTGACAACCGATTCATCGCTGTCGCTTTTGTTTGAATCCTTTGCTTACCGGCGCGGCGTCCCGGCCGATGCGGATTTCGTCTTCGACGCGCGCGTGCTGCCCAATCCGCACTGGAATCCGGAATTGCGCCCGCTTTCCGGGCGGGACGCACTGGTGCGCGATTACCTGCAGACGCAGCCGGATGTCATCGAATATGTGGCCCAGGTCCAGCAATTCCTTGGCAGCTGGCTCCCACGCATGCGCTCGGATACCCGCAGTTACGTCACCGTCGCCTTTGGGTGCACCGGTGGCCGGCACCGTTCTGTCTACCTGGCCGAGCGCCTGGCGGAACATTTCCGCACGCACGACTGGGACGAAGTGGCCGTGTTCCATCGTGAACTGGATTGACGCGCTTCCGATCGGTCACATCCCTCTGTTAAGTTGCCTACATGTCCGTCGGCATTCTCCTGCTCACCCATGAAGGCATCGGCACGGCGCTACTGGCCGCGGCAACGCGGCTGTTGCGGCAATTGCCATTGAAGACCGAAGCGTTCGAGGTGTCGTACGACGCGGACGCCGACGTCCTGCTGCCGGCGGCAAGCTCGGCGTTAAGGCGGGTCGACTCGGGCGCGGGCGTGTTGATCCTGACCGACCTGTATGGCGCCACGCCAAGCAACCTGGGCGCCAAGCTGGCGCAATTGGGAACACCGGTGCGGCGGGTGTCCGCGTTGAACTTGCCGATGTTGCTGCGAGTGATGAACTACGCCGATCTTGACCTGGATGAACTTCCCGCCGTTGCCGCCGCCGGCGCGCGCAACGGGGTCATCCAGGATGATGCCTGAGGTCATGTCGTGATCGAACGCGAGCTGCTGGTCACCAACCGCCTGGGATTGCACGCACGTGCCACCGCGCGCCTCGTGCAATTGCTGTCCGGCTATCGCTGCGACGTCACGCTGACGGCCAAGGGCCGCGAAGTGAACGCAAAAAGCATCATGGGCGTGATGCTGCTGGCGGCCGGGACGGGTATGACCTTGCTGTTGCGGGCCGACGGTCCCGACGAAACAAACGCGGTAGCGGCCGTGGCTGATTTGTTCGAGCGCAAATTCGACGAGGAAAGTTGAGATGCGGCTGGAGCTGCCCGGCCATGGCGCCTCGCGCGGCAGCGCTTTGGGGCGTGCACGCTTGCGACTGCCGCATGCGCTGGAAGTCACCGAGGAGCGCGTCGAGGATGTCGATGCCGAACTCGCCCGCCTGCACGCCGCCATCCGCGTGGTGCGCGACGAGATGCGCGTGCTGCGCGAACGCCTGCACGGCGCATTGGCTCAGGAAGTCGGTGAATTCATCGATCTGCACGCATTGCTGCTCGACGATCCTGAATTGCTGCACGGGCTGGATACGCTGATCCGCAGCGAACGCTATTCGGCCGATTACGCATTGCGGTTGCAACGCGATCGCATCGCCAGCGTGTTCAACGACATGGACGATGCGTACCTGCGCAGCCGCATCGATGACATCGACCAGGTGATCGGGCGCATCCATGCCGCACTGCATCGGCGCGACCTGGATGTGCGCGGAGTCGCCGGCGAAATCCTGGTCACCGACAACATCGCGCCGACCGAGTTGCTGCAATTGCAGGCGCAGGGCGTGATGGCCGTGATCACCGCTGGCGGCAGCATGTTGTCGCACAGCGCGATCCTGGCGCGCAGCCTGCACCTGCCGTTGATTGTCGGCGCGACGCAGGCGTTCCAGAAGATCAACGACGGCGACGCGCTGGCGGTCGATGGCGGCAGCGGCCTGATCATCCGCGAGCCCAACGCCACGGACCTGCGCGCGCACCGCGACCGTATGCGCGAGCAGGCGCGTGATCGCAAGCAGCTCAACCGCCTGCGGCGGGAGCCGTCGCGCACCCTGGATGGTGTCGACATCAAACTCTGGGCGAATGCCGAATCGCTGGATGACGTCGCCGAAGCGCATGCGCTTGGCGCGGCCGGCGTCGGCCTGTATCGCACAGAGTTCCTGTTCCTCAATAGCCATGTCCTGCCTGACGAGGAAGCGCAGTTCCGCGCTTATCGCGATGTCGTGCTCGGCATGACCGGGCGCACGGTGACCATCCGAAGCTTGGATATGGGAGCCGACAAGGCGGACCGCAGTGGGCTTGTGCTGAACGACGAACCCAACCCTGCACTGGGCGTTCGCGGCGTGCGTCTGTCGCTGCTGCACGAGCAGTTGTTCGAAACTCAATTGCGCGCGATCGTACGTGCCTCCGGGTACGGACCGGTGCGGCTGCTGATCCCGATGGTGAGCTGCCGCGAGGAGATGATCGTCGTGCGCGCCTTGCT
>JBBQTR010000119.1:0-5918 GCA_038213095.1 Lysobacterales bacterium
CACCAATCCGACCGGACCCCAGAACCACGTCCAGAACGCGACCGCGACCAGCAACGCGGCCTGCGACACGCCCATCCCGCGGCCGTACACCATCGGTTCCACCAGCATGTTGGTGATCAACTCCAGCACGCCGAACAGCGCGATCACCTCCAGGGCCGTGGTCCATGCGCGCGCGATCAGCAGGCTCAACATGATCGGCAACATTGCTGCCAGCCACGGACCCAAATACGGGATGTAGCGCAACAATGCCGCAAAGAATCCCCATAGCGGCGCATAAGGCACGCCGATCGCCCACAGGCCCAGCATCACCGCGATGCCGTAGCCGAGGTTAACCAGCAGCTGCCGAAGCAGGTAGCGGCTGACGCGGCCGCCGGCATCGTCGAGCGCGCGCGTGGTGTCGGCGACCTGCGCAGGACCGATCAGCGCAATCATGCGATCGCGCAGGTCCTCGCGGTTGATCAGCATGAAGATCACCAACACCAGCACCAGGCCGGCGTCGGCCAGCGGTTCCAGCAATGGCCCCGCGACCGACCAGACTTGCGATAGGTGAAACGGGCCTTCGTCCACGATTCGCACCGGCTGCGCGCGTTCGACCTCGGTACGCACCGCAACTGGTTGCCTGGCCTGGGCCTGGTCGAGTTGCGTGGAAATGCTTTGCGCGACCGTCTGCATCTTCTCGATCAGGCCCGTGCGGCCATGCGCGCGCAGTCCGGCGATCTTGGCGGTGATGTTCTGCTCATAGCGCGGATAGGAGTCGAGCAGGTCGCCGATCTGGCGCGTGACGGCATACCCCGAGCCGATCACGGCCCCCAGCGCGAGCAGCGTGGCCAGCATCACCGCCGGCACACGCGGCACCCCGCGTCGCTGCATCCACATCACGGGGGGCGCCAGCAGGAAGGTGATCAGGATGGCCAGCGCAAGCGGGAGCACCACCATCTTGGCGACGTACAGGAAGCCAAGAACCAACGCCAAGCCAATCAGCACCGGCAGCGAGCGTGTCCATGCAGGAGCGGGAGGGGCCATGTTGGACTCGGAAAGTTCGCCAGCTGGCGCGTAGTTGGAAATCAGGGCAAGCGTGGCGCGGCGTCAGTCACATACTGACCGGGCGTGGGCGCACCAAGAGTGAAGACATCACACCCTTGGTGGAAGTGCTACTCCAGCCTTCGGGCGATTCGCCTCGGCACTTAAGCCGCGGGCAGGCCCGGATGCAACGGCTGTTAAAATCGCCGCATGATCTCTTTTCGCAATTTCGCCCTGCGCCGGGGCGAACGCCTGCTGTTGTCCGACGTCGACCTCACCCTGCAGGCCGGCTGGCGGGTGGGCGTGGTCGGGCGCAACGGCACCGGCAAGTCCTCGCTGTTCGCGGCATTGATGGGCGAGGTCGAACCGGACAAGGGCGATCTGGGCCTGCCCGGCAAGGCGCGCATCGCGTCCGTCGCGCAGGAGACGCCGTCGCTGCCCGATGCCGCGATCGACTTCGTGCTCTCGGGGGATGCCGCCGTTCACAGCGCGATCCAGGCCGAGGCCAACGCCTTCGCCAACGAGGATTGGGAAGCCGTCGCCGAGGCCCATCATCGGCTGGAGGAATTGAACGGCTACGACGCCTCCGCACGCGCCGGGCGCCTGCTGCACGGATTGGGGTTCCCGGCGGAAACGCATGCCAAGGCGGTCGCGGATTTCTCTGGCGGCTGGCGGGTGCGGCTCAATGTCGCGCGCGCGCTGATGATGCCGTCGGACCTGTTGCTGCTGGACGAACCGACCAACCATCTCGACCTGGATGCCGTGTTGTGGATGGAGCAATGGTTATTGAAATACCCGGGCACGCTGCTGGTGATCTCGCACGATCGCGAGTTCCTCGACAACGTCACCACACACACGCTGCACCTGCACGAAGGCAAGGCCAAACTCTATACCGGCGACTACACCGCGTTCGAACGCCAGCGCGCCGAGCAGCTGCGCTTGCAGCAAAGTGCCTTCGAGAAAGAGCAGGCCGAACGCGCGCACCTGCAGTCGTTCATCGATCGCTTCAAGGCCAAGGCGAGCAAGGCCAAGCAGGCGCAATCGCGGATGAAGCGCTTGGCCAAGCTGGCGGGCACCGAAGCAGTGCGCGCAGAGCGCTCCTTGCGGATCGAATTTCCCGTGCCGCTGCGGCTACCCAATTCGCTGATCCGGTTGAACCACGTGGATGCGGGCTACGGCGCGAACACCATCCTGCACGACGTCAACTTCGGCCTGGAAGCAGGCGACCGCGTGGGCCTGCTAGGCCCCAATGGCGCGGGCAAGTCGACACTGGTGAAGACGCTGGTCGGGGAACTGCCGCTGCTGGCCGGCGAGCGCAACGCACATCCGGATTTGCGGATCGGCTACTTTGCCCAGCACACCGTGGAATCACTGCACGCGGGACAATCGCCGATCGATCACCTTCGCGACCTGTCGCCGGACAGCCCGGCGCAGGCCTTCCGCGACTTCCTCGGCAAATGGAATTTCCCGGGAGAGCGCGCGTTCGAGTCGATCGACAGCTTCTCCGGCGGCGAACGCGCCCGGCTTGCACTGGCGCTGATCGCATGGCGGCAACCCAACGTGCTGCTGCTCGATGAGCCCACCAACCATCTGGACCTGGACATGCGCGAGGCACTGGCCGAGGCGCTCAGCGATTTCGATGGTGCCATCGTCATGGTGTCGCACGATCGACACCTGATCGGCCTGGTGTGCGAGACCTACTGGCGCGTGGCGGGCGGCAAGGTCGAAGCGTTCGACGGCGACCTGGACGAATACGCCGCGTGGCTCCGCTCAAGACCCGGTAGCGAAACAGCCAAGCCGGTGAAAGCAGTGCCGATGCCCATCGCGCCTGCGCCGCCTGTCAAACCTACCAATCGCATCAATCCGCACAAGCTGGAGAAAGCCGAAGCCCGCGTCGCCGAGCTGGAGTCTTCCATCGCTGCGTTGGAAAGCCAGCTTGTTGACGGGGATCTGTATGCCGACGGCGGCATGCGTGCAACGGCGCTCGGCAAACAGCAGGGCGAGCTGCGCATCCAGCTGGAAAACGCCGAGATGGATCTGCTTGCGCTTTATGAGGCGAATGCCGCCTGATTGTTGCGCGGTCGCATCGGTTCAATCCTCCAGGAAATATTCCACGGTCGTCACCACCCGCACCTTTTTGACCTGCGGGCTGCCCTGGTCGCGATCGGTGATGTCGACCACCCCTTGGTTGGCGCTGCGGATCCCACCAATGCGCGCGCCCGAATCCTTGGCGAACTGCTCGGCGGACTGCCGCGCGTTGGCGGTGGCTTCGGCAATCAGTGCAGGCTTGATGGCGTTGAGCCGGGTGTAGTCGAACTGCGGGCCGCCAGCCTCGCCTTCCCCCGTGCCCAGCAATACCCCGCGCGCAACGAGCTCACCACTGCGACGAAGCACGACCAGCGCTTTGGCGACGTCGGAAGTACGCAGGATCACGGTGGTCGAATAGCGATAGCGATCCGGCGGTCGGTTGTCGCCCGACGCCCACGCCCAACGGTCCTCCAGGCGCGGTGGCGACACCACGATTTCCACGGGCTTGAATCCCGCCTGCGCAAAAAACGTGCGGATGGCCTGGGTGTTCGCGTCGAGTTTCGCCTGCACTCCAGCCAGGTCATTGCCGCCCACCGAATGTGTCAGTGGCCAGACCACAAGGTCGGCATCGACGATCTTTTCCGCCGAACCCTTGACTGTCACGTAGCGGTCGGCGGTCTTGAGGCGCGCCATCCCCTGGGCGGCAAACCAGCCAGCACCGACCAGACCGAGGGCGACCAGCAGGGCAGCAATGATGGAGTGAGTGACGATGAAGCGGGGTGCGTTGTCTGGCATGGCGTCGGCCTGGTCGGATTGCCACAAGCGTACTGGATGAGCGTCGCAGCTTGAAAGCGGCCGCGCAGGCCTCACACTGGGCTCAGGTTTTCACGCTTTCCCGAGTGCCATGCCCATCTATGCCTTTGCGTGCTCCGCCTGCGGCCATCACTTCGATCGCCTGCAGAAGCTGTCCGATGCCGACCCGACCCAGTGCCCGGTGTGCAGCGAGGAGACTGTCAAACGTCAGTTGACCGCGCCGAGTTTCCGCTTGTCCGGCAGCGGCTGGTACGAGACCGATTTCAAGAAGGATGGCGACAAGAAGCGCAACCTGAGTGAAAAGAGCGAAGCCTCCGGCGGCGGCGATCCAAAGCCCGAGACGAAAAACGACGCCAAGAGCGAATCAAAAAACGATGCCAAGCCGGCAGAGGCTGCTGTCCCGGCCAAGATCGAAGCCAAGGTCGAACCCAAGCCGCCGGCAAAGCCGGCGGCTGGCGCCGGCCCCGCGTCAACGTGATCGCTGTGCAGCGGTCAGGTCGCCGAATCGCGCGCGACATCCGCGACTGACCCAAAGTCCGCTGCGGTCGCTGTAGCCCCAGGTCTGCCCATTGATGCATGGCACGCCAGAGAGTTGCTGCAGCAGATAAGGCTGGCCTCGGCTGCGATCCCATGCACAGGTGGTCGGCACCATTCCACCGACACTGACGCAGGTCACCGCGTAATCACCGTCATACCCGGGGGCCCCGTTAAACCCGCGTGCCCGCGTGAACTGGCCACGACATCCATGCGACACCCACACCTGCCCGGGACCCGAACCCCAGCTGCGGCCTTCGACGCACTTGGCTTTCGACAATTGCCGCTGCAGCTGCGAAGAACCGCTCCACGGAACGGTGCAGGCGTTATGTCGCGATCCAGCACTTTCGCAATTCACCACGCGACCCCGGCCGGGGAAGTCCACCGGGCGTGGCGCCTCGGCAAATTCGGCACGGCAGCCTTGGCTGACTCTGACCTGCCCGGGTTGCGACTGCCAGCTGCGGCCTTCCACGCACTGTGCATCCGAGACCGTGCGAACGATGCGCGATTGGCCGGGCCATGGCGTGCGGCAGGTGCTCGGGTCGCTGCCATTGCTGTCGCAGCGAATGGTTCCATTGCTTCCGGGTTGTCCGCCGCCACGGATTGATTGCGCGATGTCCTGGCGGACCTGGCTGAACCCCCAATTGGAGCGATTGATCTGGTCGAGATAAAAGCGCATCTGGTCGTCGGGGATACGGCGACCACCGGATTGATCGGCATATTCCTGGCTGATCACGCGGACCTGATCGTTTGAGTTCAATCGGCGCAGGTCCTCGGACGCATAGGCGCGCGATTGGGGGTAATACCCGCCCTGGGCGTGGGTAACCGGGATGAAGGCGGCGCTGAGCGCAGTAAGGCCCAACGCCAGCGATAGTGCTTTGAGTGATGTGGTCATTGCCGTTCCCCCGTGATTGCGGCGATATGCCGCCTCGTATAAGCAAGGGAAAGTAAATGCACCCGATACCGTTAAAATGGCGTGTTTCGCCAATCTGCTCTTCTGGTTCGTTCATCCACCCGGCCAAACACCGGGACATCCTCGCAACGGAGCGTTCATGCGTACCCATTTCTGCGGCCTGATCGACGAGGCATTGATTGGCCAGTCCGTGACCCTGTGTGGCTGGGCTGACGTGGCCCGCGATCTCGGCGGACTGTGCTTCATCGATCTGCGCGATCACGAAGGCATCGTCCAGGTCGTCGCCGAGCAGGCCGAGGTGGAAGGCAATGCAGAGGTGGTGGCGACTGCCGCAAACGTCGGTTACGAAGACTGCCTGCGTGTGACTGGCGTCGTCCGCAAGCGCATGTCGGTCAATCCGAAGCTGCGGACCGGCCAGGTCGAAGTTGTCGCCACAAAAATCGAAGTGCTGAACAAAGCCGAGTCGCTGCCGTTCCACGCCCACGAAAATCCGGGCGAGGAAACACGGCTGAAGTACCGTTACCTCGACCTGCGCACGCCGAAGATGCAGCAGATGATGCGCACGCGCATCAAGCTGGTACAGGCGCTGCGCCGATGGCTGGACGCGCGT
>JBBQTR010000120.1:0-5911 GCA_038213095.1 Lysobacterales bacterium
GCCAGAGGAGTGGCTGGAGCAACGGCATTCCGACGTTGCCGGGATCTTCCCCGACGGACTGCTGGATCAGGACCTGCAGCAGGTGGATCTGCGCGATCGCAATTCCTGGCGCATGCGCATGGCGGAGGTTCCATCGATCGAACTGCTCGAGGTGCAACTGGTCAACGCGATTGCGCCCTTCATCATCAATGCACGGTTGAAGCCGCTGATGCTGCGCACCCCCAACCGCGACAAACACATCGTCAATGTTTCTGCCGTCGAAGGGCAGTTCTACCGCAAGTTCAAGACCACCAGGCATCCGCACACCAACATGGCCAAGGCCGCGCTGAACATGATGACGCGCACCTCGGCCGCGGATTACCACGGCGACGGCATCCACATGAACAGCGTCGACACCGGCTGGGTCACCGACGAGGATCCCGCCGCGCTGGCGGCGCGCAAGGTCGTCGAGGAGCGCTTCCATCCGCCTCTGGACATCCTGGACGGTGCGGCGCGGATCGTTGATCCGATCATCGACGGCATCAACACCGGCGTGCATGTCTGGGGGCAGTTCCTGAAGGATTTCCGCCCAACGGACTGGTAGGCCTGGCTTCACCAATAAAAATCTGGCGCCGGCAAGATGCAGAGCGCAAAGAAAACAAGACGATTTCGGGCTGGCCATTTGGATGAAAAGACACATCGCGTGCACGCTGGCGACTGCATAGTCGAATCACCGGCACTCTCTGGATGACCTCATGGCCTTACGCGCGTTTGGAATGAACTGCACGCTGAAAGCTGGCCCGGCGACGTCCTCGACACAGAAGCTGCTCGATCAGGTATTGCATGCCATGGCAGGCTATGGCTTGGAGACGTCATCCGAACGCGTGGCGGATTTCGACGTCAAGCCCGGCGTCAAGGCCGATGAAGGCAACGGCGACCAGTGGCCAACGCTGCGCCAGAAAGTCATGGATGCCAACATCCTGGTGTTGGCGACACCCATCTGGATGGGACAGCCATCCAGCATCGCCAAACGCGTGCTCGAGCGCATGGATGCGTTCCTTGGCGAAATCGACAAGCAGGGCCGCTACCCGACCTTCGGCCGCGTCGCCGTGGCGGCCGTGGTCGGCAATGAAGACGGCGCGCATCATGTATGCGCCGAGTTGTACCAGGCGCTGACGGATGTCGGCTTCACCGTCCCCGGTGGCGTCCCGCCGTATTGGGTGGGCGTGGCAATGGGCGATGTGGATTACAAGGATCTGGACAAGACTCCGCCGAAACTCGCCGCGACCATCAAGACCATCGCCAGCAATGCCGTGCACCTCGCGCGTCTTTTGCAGGACAACCCCTATCCGGCGCCATGAGGGCGCAGCAATCCTGGCTACGCGTCCAGTAGTGCCTTGATCGCGGCAAATCCGGCGGTGGCGCGCTCGTGTTTGCGCTCGGCATCGGCGACGGGATCCGCGCCGTCGCGCTGAAGTTCTGCGGCGGGGAGTTCATCGATGAAGCGACTGGGCTTGAGGCGTAGCTTGTCGCCCCACTTCTGCGCCTCGCGCGCGTGTGACAGCCACAGCGCTTCCTTGGCGCGGGTGATGCCGACGTAGAACAGCCGACGCTCCTCGTCCAGGCGCCCTTCATCGATCGAAGCCTCGTGCGGCAGCACGCCATCCTCGACACCGACGATGAACACGTAGCGGAATTCCAGGCCCTTTGCCCCATGCAGGCTCATCAGCCGCACCTGGTTGCCGGCGTCGCCCTTGTCGGCGTGCGACAGCAAGGCGAGCGCGGCGGCGAGTTCGCCTGCGCCCGAATGGCGCGATCCGTCGAACCAGTCGGCCAGTTCATCCAGGTTGATGCGACGACGCAGGAAACTGGCTTCGTCCTTGCATTGGGCGCGCAGCATCTGCAACATGCCGCTGCGTGTGTTGAGTTGACGGACCAGTTCGGCCGGCGACAACGTTGTCGAATCCCGGCGCAATTGACACACGATGTCGGTGAAGCTGCCCAGCGCATTCGCCGCGCGTGGCGGCAGTTGTTTCAGCAGGTTGATCGACTCGGCCGCCCGTGCCAGTGGCAGGCTCGCGTGTTGCGCCAGTTCGGCGAGTTTCGCCAATGTGGTCGCGCCGACTTCGCGTTTTGGGGACTGTACGGCGCGCAGGAACGCGGCGTCGTCGTCGGGATTGGCGATCAACCGGAGCCACGCCATCGCGTCCTTGACCTCACCGCGATCCAGGAATGCGGTGCCACCGCTGAGGTGATAGGGAACCCGCAGCAGTTGCAGTGCCTTTTCCAGCGCGCGCGACTGGAAGTTGCCGCGGAACAGGATGCAGAAATCGCTCCACGGCGCACCGCGCAATTGATTGAGAAACTGGATTTCGCTGGCGACTTTCTCGGCCTCGTGCGCATGGTCCTTGCATTCCCACACACGGATACGCTCGCCGTCGACCTGGTCGCCCCACAATGTCTTTGGGTGCGCATGCGGGTTGTGCGCGATCAATGCATTGGCCGCACGCAGCACGCGGTTGGTGCAGCGGTAATTCTGTTCGAGCTTGACGATTTTCAGTGATGGGTAGTCGCTGCCGAGCTGCAGCAGATTGTCCGGATTGGCGCCGCGCCACGCATAGATCGACTGGTCGTCGTCACCGACGCAGGTGAAGTCTCCGCGCGACCCGACGAGCGCCTTGAGTAGTCGATATTGCGCGTCATTGGTGTCCTGGCATTCGTCGACAAGCAGATACCCAATGCGCTCGCGCCAGGCCAGAACGCAGTCTTCATCGGACTCCAGCAGCTGCACGGGCAGCCGGATCAAATCGTCGAAGTCCACCGCGTTGAATGTGGTCAACCGTTGCTGGTAGCGCGCATAGAGACTGGCTGCTTCGTGTTCGCGGGCAGTCCGTGCGGCGGCGGCGGCCTGTTCGGGTGACAAGCCGCAATTCTTGGCGTGCGACACCAGGGTGCGCATTGCATCGATGGCGTCGGGCTTGCTGCCTGGTGGGAGCAGGCCCTTGAATTGTGCAGTGCTGTCGTCGCTGTCGAAGATCGAGAACCCGCGTTTCAAGCCCAGCTTTGCGTGTTCGACCTGCAACAACTTCAAGCCGAGCGCGTGGAACGTGCTGACCATCAGTCCTTCGGCGGCGTCACCTTTGATGCGGCGCGCCACGCGCTCACGCATTTCGCGCGCCGACTTGTTGGTGAAAGTAATCGCCGCGATGCGCTTTGCCGACATCCGTTGTGACGTGATCAGGTGCGCGATTTTTTCAACGATCACTCGCGTCTTGCCCGAACCCGCGCCGGCAAGCACCAGCAGCGGGCCGTCGACATGCAGGACCGCTTGGCGTTGGGGGGGATTAAGACCGTGCATGTTCGATGCTTTCACCGCTGCTGCGGTCGCTGCTGGCGCATCAGTGTAACGGTGTGCGGACGTCCTGCTCCATCGCGACATTGGCAGGTTGCAGCGCAGCCAGCTGGCGTTGCGCGGCAATCGCATCTGGATGGCGGGGGCCATGCAGGGCCAACGCCAGTGTCAATGCCTGGTCGCAATCCCGGTGGGCTGACACCATGTCGCCTGCGCGTGCTTCCATGGCGCACAGGTTTCGCCATAACTCGACGGCCAATGGATGCTGCGCGCCAACATTGGCCTGCAGTTGGGACAATGCAACGCGGTAGCCTTGCAGCGCTTGCGTGGTGTCACCGGCATCGCTGTCCAGGCCGGCGAGGTCGGCGAGGTTCTCGGCCGTGCCGGACGCGTCGCCAAGGGGATCATGGCGCAGCCCTAGCGCGCGCTGGAATAGCGATCGTGCCGCAGTGCGCGCACCGACACCGCGCTGGCAGCGGCCCAGTTGCGAATAGAAATCCGCGGCCTGCAATGGCAGTTGCTGCTGTTGCCGGTCCACCAGCGACTGCAGTGGCTGCATCGTCGCGATGCATTGTCGCTGCTCGCCGAGCAGGCGTTGAGCACGTCCACGATCGCTCGCCGACTCGATGCGCAGTGCATTGGGTGCATTCGTGCCCAGCGCGGCGACGATGATCGCTTCTCGATCCATCAACTGCAGGGCTTGGCGATAATCGCCCAACCCCAGCCGCAATCGCGCAATCACGCCAAACAGTTCCGCGCGCGCCGCGGGCTGTCGTGCCAGCTCATTGGCCCCGCGCTGCACGCCAACGTCGAGTAATTTCCGGATGTCGATGCGGCCATCCCCGTTGCCGCCGGCATGCTCGAACAACCCGACCATGAAATCCTGCAGTGCCTGCGCGCGGCTGGCTTCCTGCACCGCCTGCCGTGCCTGCCAGGCGACGATGCCCAGTGCCGTGGTCAGCACCAGCGTCACCAGCAATGCGGTCGACAGGGCCCAACGATGCCGGTACAGGTATTTGCGGGCGCGATACCCCACGCTTTGCGGACGTGCCTGCACCGGCTTGCCGTCGCGATATCGTTTCAGGTCCAGGGCCAGCGCCTCGACCGAGGAGTAGCGCTGCTCGGGGCGTTTGGCAAGCGCTTTCAAGACGATGTTGTCCAGGTCGCCGGCGATCGCGCGCCCGCGCCGACGCAACGCAAGCGCATCGGTCGCACTGGCCTGATGGGCCTCGACGTCGCCGCGCATCAGCGTCAGCGATGGCCGCACGGGATCCACTTCAAGGATCGCCTGTTCCCATTCGGCATCGCTGTTTCGCTTGAGCCGGTAGGGTCGAACACCGGTCAGCAGTTCATACAGCACCACGCCGAGGGAATACACATCGGTCATGGTAGTGACGGGATCGCCGCGGATCTGTTCCGGCGCAGCGTAGTGCAGCGTGAACGCCATCCGCATGCCGGTGCCCGTGCGGTCCGGTGCGCGTTCGCCGGTGTCGAGCAGCTTGGCGATGCCGAAATCGAGCAGCCGCACTTCATCCAGTGGCGTGACCATGATGTTCGATGGCTTGAGGTCGCGATGCACGATCAGGTTGGCGTGCGCATGGCTGACGGCGTCGCAGGTCTGCAGGAACAATCGCAGGCGCGTCTCCAGCGGCAGGTCGCGTGTCCGGCACCAGTCGGTGATGGGTTCTCCGTCGACATATTCCAGCGCCAGGTACGGTTGGTGGTCGTCACTGATGCCGGCGTCAAGCAGGCGTGCGATGTGCGGATGTTCCAGCCGCGCCAGGATCTGGCGTTCGCGCGTGAAGCGCAGGCGCAATTTGGGATCGGCGAAGCCCGGCCGCAGCAGTTTCAGCGCCACCCGGCGCTGGTAGAGCCCATCGGCGCGCGTGGCCAGCCAGACCTGGCCCATGCCGCCTTCGCCAAGGATCCGCTCGAGCCGGTACGGGCCGACCAGCAATCCCGGCCGCATGCCTGGCAGCGGCGCCACCAGCGGCTGGGAAAGGAAGTCATCGCGTTCGGCCTCCAGCACCATGAGGCCTTCTAGATCAGCCGCCAGTTGCGGATCTTCGTCGCGCAGCAATGCAAGGTTGCGAAGGCGCGTGTCCGCGTCCAGCTCGAACAACGCATCAAGTAGCGGGGACAAGCGCTGCCAGCGTTCGGCGTCCATCAGCAACGACTCACTGGTCCTTCAACGACGCCAGCAGGAACAGCCGCGCTTTCTGCCAGTCGCGGCGGATGCTGCGTTCCGAGCGTCCGAGCAGTGAGGCGATCTCCAGCTCCGACAGGCCCGCGAAATACCTCAGCTCCACTACGTGTGCCAGGCGCGCGTCGACAGCGGCCAGCCGGGTCAATGCGGTGTCCAGGCCCAGGGTTTCCTCGTCCAGGCGCAGGCCGCCTTCGATGTCTTCGGGCAGCTCGGTGACCCTGTGCAGGTTGCCACCGCGTTTCTGCGCCAGCCGCTGGCGGGCGTAATCGACCACGACGCTACGCATCGCCGAGGCGGCGTAGGCAAAAAAATGCGCGCGATCGTCGAACTGTGCCGTTTGCCGCCCGATCAGCTTGAGGTACGCCTCATGCACC
>JBBQTR010000121.1:0-5890 GCA_038213095.1 Lysobacterales bacterium
TTGTTCCGTGGGTGCAATCTTGCTGCGGTCTTTCCAGCGTGCCAAAAACAGCGTCCCGAGACCCAGCAGGATGTCGTCCCACGGCACTAGATCCGGGATGGCCAGATCGATAATGAACAGCACCGCGATCACCAGGAACAACTTGGGATAACGCAATCCCGCCAGCCAGCGCAGCAGCGGTCCAATCAGGAACAATCTGCCCATACGGAACTCCAGTGGCCTTCAGCGTCAGGAATGAATGCGTTCAAACCTAGCATGGGGACGAATGCACGCATCGCAGGGATTTTGCTGAAGGACAGCGCTGCTTGCTGGGCCGCTGTTCAGGTCGTGGGTGTTGCAATCGGCGCGTCCAATCAACACGTGCGGGTTACCCGCCACAGGAGCCACCATGCAGAACAACACCCTTGCCATCGCTCTGGCTTCACTGCTGGTAGGCGGCGTGGCCGTGGCTGCTTTCAACCATAGCCGGGACAACCAGACCAGCTTCACGAACGCTGCCGCCCCGGCCCAACTTGCCCCCGCCCCGCTCAACTCGCCTGCCATGCAAGGCGATGTGCGTACCGACAACACTGCGATCCCGGCGGGCCGCGTCGACTATGCGCAGGTGATCAATGTCGTGCCGATCAACGAGCGCCAGAAGTTGTACGCGCAGGTGATCGGCACCGATCCGGTGCGCGAAACCTCGACAACGTCCACACCGCATGAGGAATGCAACGATGTCGTCGTGCAGGAGCAGGCGCCGCGTCGTGATCCGCGCAATATCGGCGGGACCGTGGCCGGTGCTGTCATAGGCGGGCTATTGGGTAATCAGGTTGGTCATGGGAAAGGCCGCCAGCTGGCGACGGTTGGTGCGGCAGTCGGTGGCGGTTTTGCGGGACGCGCGATTGAAGAGCACCATGCCGAAAACAAGGTGATCAGCCGTACCGAGCATCAGTGCCACACCGTGTCCTCGACCTCGCAATCCTCGCGTGTGACGGCCTACAACGTCACCTATCGCAATCCCGACGGCACCACTGGCACCATGCGCACGGGCAGCAAGCCGGGCAGTCGGATCGCGCTGGGTAGCCAGAACAAGGCGATTGGCTACAACGTCACCTACAGCTACAACGGCCAGGAACGTACCGTCCGGATGGACCACAAACCCGGCGACAAGCTGCCGGTGATCGATGGCCAGGTCGTGACGCAGGTAGCGGCGGTTGATGCCGGCAATACGCACGGCTGATCCATGCCAGGCGCCGTTAGCAAGGGCCGGAGTGATCCGGCCCTTTTTTATGTCTTCGCCGGGGTGCCGCACTGCAGCACGGCCCGATACAATGGCGGTTTCCTGCTGATCGAACCCCGCCATGGCACTTCCTCCCTACGATCTGTTTGACGTCCGCTCCCTGCTGACCGAGGAGGAATGCGCGATCCAGGACACCGTGGCGCGTTTCACTGACGAGCGGGTGCTGCCGATCATCGGCGATGCCTTCGACCAGGCGCGGTTTCCGAAGGAATTGATCCCGGAAATCGCTGAACTCGGCCTGCTCGGTGGCTCCCTGCCGGAGCAGTACGGCGGCCACGGACTTAACGCCGTCAGTTATGGCCTGATCTGCCAGGAACTCGAGCGCGGCGACAGCGGCATCCGCAGCTTCGTCAGCGTGCAGTCCTCTTTGTGCATGTACCCGATCTACGCGTACGGCACGGAAGAGCAGCGCATGCGATGGCTGCCGGACATGGCGGCGGCAAAGGTCATCGGCTGCTTCGGCCTGACCGAGCCGCAGGGTGGCTCGGACCCGGCCAACATGAAGACGAACGCAAGGAAGGACGGCGGCGACTGGATCCTCAATGGCTCCAAGATGTGGATCACCAATGGCAACGTCGCCGACATCGCGATCGTCTGGGCGCAGACCGACGACGGCATCCAGGGCTTCATCGTCGAAAGGCAGATGCCCGGTTTCGCGGCTCAGGAAATCAAGCACAAGATGAGCCTGCGCGCGTCGGTGACCTCGTCGCTGTTCTTCGACAACGTGCGTGTCCCGGAAGCCAACCGCTTGCCAAATGTGAAAGGCCTGAAGGGGCCGCTTGGTTGCCTGACGCAGGCGCGTTACGGCATCACCTGGGGCCCGATCGGCGCAGCGATCGCCTGCCTGGACGAGGCATTGAATTATTCGAAGGAACGCATCCTGTTCGAGCGTCCGGTGGCGGCGACACAGAGCGCTCAACTCAAGCTCGCCGATATGGCCCGCCGCATCACGCTGGCGCAGTTGCTGGTCGTGCAGCTGGGCCGTCTCAAGGATGCAGGCAAAATGGCGCCGGCCCAGGTGTCGCTGGCGAAATGGAACAACTGCCGCATGGCGATCGACATCGCGCGCCAATGCCGCGACCTCCTTGGGGGCGCCGGCATCACCACCGAGCATTGCGCCATCCGGCATGCCCTCAATCTGGAATCGGTCATCACCTACGAAGGCACCGAGACCGTGCATCAATTGGTCATCGGCCGCGAGTTGACGGGGATCAGTGCGTTCTAGCTCGTCGGGATGACGTCAGACACAGGCGAGGTTATGCACCTACCCAACACCAGCATCGAAACCACGCGGCTCATCCTGCGTCTGCCGCAGTTGGCGGATTTCGACAGCTACGCAGCAATGATGGGCGATGAGGAAACCGCGCGCTATATCGGCGGCCATATGCTGCGCGCCGCTGCATGGCGCAAGTTCCTGCAGATGCCGGGTGCGTGGGCGATGCAGGGATTCGCGATGTTTTCGCTGGTCGAGAAAGCCACGGGTTCGTGGATTGGGCAGGCCGGTCCGTGGATGCCGGAAGGCTGGCCCGGGACCGAGGTGGGCTGGTCATTGCGCAGGGAATTCACCGGCAAGGGTTACGCCACCGAAGCGGCCATCGCAACGATCGACTGGGCCTTCGACAATCTCGGCTGGACCGAAGTCATCCACAGCATCCAACCGGCCAATACCGCATCGATCACCATGGCTGAGCGACTGGGTTCGGCGTATCAAGGTGCGGGCAAGTTGCCGCCACCGTTCGAGGACGTGGAGATTGGAATCTGGGGCCAGACCCGCGAGCAGTGGTTTGCGCGGCGGTCGGCGCGCGGTGGGGCGTCATGATCACGATTTACGGATTCTCAACCTCAGGCAACTGCCACAAGCTGCGATTGCTGCTCGAGCAACTGGGCCGTGAATACCGCTGGGTCGAGATCGACAGCACAACTGGGGAAACCCGCACGCCTGGATACCTCGCGAAGAATCCAAACGGCAAGGTGCCGATGCTGGAACTTGACGACGGCCGCATCATGGTCGAGTCGAATGCGATCTTGTACTGGCTAGCGGAGGGTTCGACATTCCTGCCGGACGATGCTTGGCAGCGCGCGCAAGCGCTGAGCTGGATGTTCTTCGAGCAGTACAGCCATGAGCCTTACATCGCCGTGGCGCGCTTCATCCAGCTCTTCACGCCGCCGGATTCTCCAAGACGCGTGGAATTACCGAAGTGCCATGACCGCGGCCATCAGGCCCTTGCCGTGATGGAGCGGTCTCTGCAGTCACAGTCGTGGTTCACCGGCGCCGACTATGGCATCGCCGACATTGCACTGTTCGCCTATACCGACGTAGCTGCCGACGGTGGCTTCGATCTGTCAGCCTATCCGGCAGTGCGCGACTGGTTGGCGCGGGTGCGCGTGACGCCTGTATTTGTTCCGATGCCCGCGCCATACGCGGCGGCTCGGGAATTGTTGGACCAACCTAACACCAAATAGGGCGGGTTTTATCCGCCATCGCCGCGCGGCGGGTTAGTACCCGCCCTACCAAGGCAATACAACATGTCAGCAGTGTCCAATCCCATTCCAGCGCGAATGAAAGGCCTCAACCGCGCTGAGATCTGCGATGTCAACTTCCAGCAATTCGTGCGCGACTGGAGTGGCCACGCCGATGCGATGCCATCGCCTGGCGAAGCGATCCTGGATGACAGTGCGCTGGATGCGCGCGGGTTCCGCGAATTGTTCGAGTCGCAGCTGATCAGCCGCCATCTCGATTTGATGGCGCGCGTGCTGCGCGTGCAGAACAAGGTCTTTTACACAATTGGTTCCAGCGGACACGAAGGCAATGCGATGGTTGCGCGGCTGACGCGACATACCGATCCGGCATTCCTTCATTACCGTAGCGGCGCATTCATGGCGGAACGTTTCCGCAAGTTGCCAGGCATGGACCCCATCATGGATTCGGCGTTGTCATTTGCGGCGAGCAAGGATGATCCTGCATCCGGCGGGCGCCACAAGGTCTGGGGCAGCAAGCCACTGTGGGTGCTGCCGCAGACATCGACGATTGCCTCGCACCTGCCGAAGGCCTTCGGCACCGCAGTGGCGATTGAACAGGCACGTCGTATCGGCCATCAGTTGCCGATTCCAAATGACAGCATCGCGATCTGTTCGTTCGGGGATGCGTCGAGCAACCACGCGACTGCGCAGACCGCATTCAATGCCGCCGCCTGGACGGCGTACCAGAAATTGCCGGCACCGGTGCTGTTCGTTTGCGAGGACAACGGCATCGGGATTTCGGTGAAGACGCCTACCGACTGGATTGCGCGCAATTTCAAGGATCGCGCCGACCTTGATTATTTTTATGCCGATGGCCTCGATTTAGCGGCAGGTTATGGCGACGTGCAGCGCGCGGTCGAACATTGCCGCCGTACACGGCGCCCGACATTCCTGCACCTGCGTACGACCCGGATTATGGGGCACGCCGGTACCGACTTCGAGATCGAGTGGCGCCCGATCGAGGAACTGGTCGCGGTGGAGGCCGGGGATCCGCTGCTGCGAAGTGCCGCGATCGCGCTTGATTCGGGATTGATGTCGAAGGACGAGATCCTCGCGCTCTACGAGGAAACACGCCGCAAGTGCTTTGCCGCAGCAGAGGATGCCGACAGCCGGCCGCGCCTGACCGAGCTTGCAGACGTGATGGCGTCGCTGGCCCCCTACACGCCAGACGCCGTCGATGCGGAAGCCACGCGTAGTGTCCCTGAAGAGAAACGCATTGCGACCTTTGGAAGTGCAACAAAACTTCCTGAGAAACAAGCGCCAAGACACCTTGCAATCCAGATCAACAACGCCTTGCATGATCTGTTCGCGAAGTATCCAGAAGCGCTGCTGTTCGGCGAGGACGTGGCGCAGAAGGGTGGCGTGTACACCGTCACCAAAGGTCTGCACAAGACGTTTGGCAACAAGCGTGTGTTCAACACGCTACTCGATGAGACCATTATCCTCGGCCTCGCGCAGGGCTATGCCAACCTGGGTATGCTGCCGTTCCCGGAAATCCAGTACCTGGCGTATTTCCACAATGCCTGCGACCAGATTCGTGGTGAGGCAGCGAGCCTGCAGTTTTTCAGCAATGGCCAATACCGCAATCCGATGGTGCTGCGGATCGCCTCGCTGGGTTATCAGCGCGGCTTCGGCGGGCACTTCCATAACGACAACTCGATCACCGCGTTGCGCGACATTCCCGGCCTGATTGTCGGCTGCCCCTCGCGCGGTGACGATGCCGCACTGATGCTACGCACGCTGGCGGCGCTGGCGAAGGTTGACGGTCGCGTGTGTGCGTTCCTTGAGCCGATCGCGTTGTACATGGCCAAGGACCTGTACGAAGCTGGTGACGGAGGCTGGCTGACCGCATATCCGACGCCAGACCACGCGTTGTTGCTGGGCGAGGAGCGCGTCTACAACCGTGAGGCGACCGACTGCGTCATCTTCAGCTTCGGAAACGGTGTACCGATGAGCCTGCGTGCCGCCCGCGCCATCGAGAAACAGCATGGCTGGAAGGTGCGCGTGGTCGACCTGCGTTGGCTGGTTCCGCTCAACGAGGCGGCGATCGCGAAACATGCGGGTGAGTGCGAACGCATCCTTGTGGTC
>JBBQTR010000122.1:0-5810 GCA_038213095.1 Lysobacterales bacterium
GCGCAACATCGCATCGCTCGGCATCTATCCAGCCGTCGATCCGCTTGATTCAACGTCGCGCCTGCTCGATCCGAATGTCATCGGCAACGAGCACTACGACACCGCACGCAAGGTGCAGTCGACGCTGCAGAAGTACAAGGAACTCAAGGACATCATCGCCATCCTGGGCATGGATGAGTTGAGCGAAGAAGACAAGCAGGCGGTGTCGCGCGCGCGCAAGATCGAGCGCTTCTTCAGCCAGCCATTCCACGTGGCTGAAGTCTTCACCGGGTCGCCGGGCAAGTACGTGACGTTGAAGGAGACGATCCGCGGCTTCAAGATGATCGTCGACGGCGAATGCGACCACCTGCCCGAGCAGGCGTTCTACATGGTCGGCGGCATCGAGGAAGCGATCGAGAAGGCGAAGAAGATCGCTGGCTGATGCAGTTGATGCAGGGCGGGTTTTTAACCCGCCATCGCGAATACAAAAGGCGGGTTGAAACCCGCCCTACGGGAATCGAGATCCATGGCAACCACAATCCGCTGCGACATCGTCAGCGCCGAGGCAGAGATCTTCCACGGCGAGGCCGAGATGATCGTGGCCACCGGTGAATCCGGCGAGCTAGGCATCGCACCGCGGCACGCACCGCTGATCACCCGGCTCAAGCCGGGCAAGATCGTGGTGACGCTGCCGGGTGGCGAGAAGCTCGACTTCGCGATTTCCGGCGGCATCCTGGAAGTCCAGCCGCAGGTCGTGACCGTGTTGGCCGACACCGCGATCCGCGCGCAGGACATCGACGAAGCCGCCGTGCTGGCCGCCAAGGCCGAAGCCGAGCGCGTGCTTGCCCATCGTGGCGAGCCAATGGAAATTGCCGAAGCGCAGCAGCGCTTGGCGGAAGTGATGGCGCAAATGCAAGCGCTGGAGCGGTTGCGAAGGACGCTCAAGCACTGAGTTCCATCATGCAGCGACATGAAATACGCCGGCGTTGTGCCGGCTTTTTTATTTGCCTGTCGGGCGAGCTGTTTTCCGTTATCGTTTTGTCGTTCCTGCCTGCTTTTGCTGGAAAGACGAACGAGCGCCTACTTCCGATACACCCAGTGTCGTGACAGCAGGAAGCCGACCACGCCGAGGATGAATTCGATGCCCGGCTTCGCCAGCCACACCCATTTAAGGTCAAGCGAGTGGTCGACCGCGCCCAGCGACCAGGTGCTGACGATCGTGGTCCCCACCCACATGGTGATGTAACGCCGCAATTGCGTGCGACCAATTTCATGCTCGTCACCAGCAAAGGTCAGCTTGCCATTGAGCCAGAAGCCAAGCAGCGCCCCGGCGACGCGGCCGGCGACGTTGGCCGGCACCACCGCCATGCCCCAATGCGTGAGCGCAACCAGCACGCCCCAGTCGACCAGCCATTGAACACCGCCGATCAGGGTGTAATGCCGCGCGTGGCGGGTCAGGCTCATGGATGTTGTGCTCCGTAGGGCAGCTGCCACAGCTCGGCATCGCCGGCTTGCGCAATGCGCATGGCGGCAGCGTTGCGCAGTGCAGTGCCAAGTGCGGGACTCGTATTGGCTGGAGTCATCAGTATCCAGTGTGCGTGGGTGGATGCGAACAGGGCGCGCCAGCGCTCCCCGGAAGTATCGGCTTCCGCGGCGATCCGCGCTGCCTCAAGGGCGGGATCGTGCCAGGACATCGTACGACCACGACCGGCCAGTTCGGCGATGAAACCGCGCGCAGGATCGGTTGCCAGCACGATCGAGCCATCGTCGGGGAGCCTGGCGATCAGGACGCGCTCGGGAACATAGTCCACGAGTACCGCCGCGTTGTCGCCGCCGGAGCGGAGCAGATGCTTCAATGCGGAAGAATGCTGGGTCCAGCCTGCATTCGCCTGGAATGCGAGGTTGACCAGGCAGATGCCAATGATCGTCGGGGCAAACCAGCGTTTGCCCAATACGCTCTCCAGTCCGGGTACGACCACGATCAGCCATAACGCCATGCCCGGGAACGCGTAGCGCGCATATTGCAGAGGCAGCAGCGGCAGCAGGATGGTCAGCGTTGCGGCGATCGCGAAGCTGCGCGTGTCGGCACGCCACAGTGCCAGCACCCACGCACCCGCCAGCGCAATAAGGGTGATGCCCAGGCCACCGTCCCACGCTTCCTCACTGTAGCGGTGGGTGTCCACCACCAGGTGCCAGGGCAGTGCCGGCCCAAGTCCCGCATGCCAGCGCAGGTCGTCAAAATCGCGCAAGACGAAATATGGGGATGCGAATGTCGCATTGAACAGCGGCAACAGCGGGTTGCCGGTGACGCGCCACGAGTACCAGTAACTCGACCCTCCGATCGCACTCACGATCACAAGGCCGATCAGCAGCCGCCGCCACGGCCAATGGTGGCGATGGCGCCATCCCGCATAGACCAGCAATGGCAATCCCGCCAATGCGTGAGTCAGCTTCAGCGCAAACAAGCCGCCGGTCAGGATTGCCGCCACATGCAGGACGTGTGAGGGGTGCTCATCGTGAGGACGACCGGCAGTGACCGGCAGTAACGTCGCGGCCAGCGCAACCAGCACGGCCATCGCGGGTAATTCGGTCTGCATGCCTGCGGCCAGCCACACCAGCGGCGGAAAGCTTGCGAATAGCGCCACGCAGGCCCAGCGTTCCTTCGACGACGTCGACAGCCGCCCCATCGCCACCCAGACTGCGGCGGCAGTGACCGCCAGCCAGAGCGCATTCACGGCACCGCGCCCCTGGCCGCGCGACAGCACAGCGACGATGCCTTGCAGGATATCGCTTGACCATGGCGCATATGACCAGACCTGATGCTGCGGCATCGGCGCATAGCGCTGATGCGCCAGCAACTGGCTGGGCAATCCCAGGTGATAAGCAAGGTCGTCGGCCTGCATGGTCGGCAGCCAGCACGCCGTGGATGCAAGACCCAGCAAAAGGATGGCTGATGCCGCCCATGCCGGCGCCGCGGCAACGTCACGACGCCAGCCGATCTGCGCGTGGCGAAAGTACTCCACGAGCGCCGCCCGCTGCACGAACACGATGACGACCAACAATGTCCACCATGCCAGAGCATGATGAAGCGGCAGCAGGATCAGCCAGCCGGTTGCGCCCGCGATCACCATCAGGCCCACGACTAGCGCGAGCGTTCCCTGTCCCGGAATCGGGGGTGTCAAGCGCAATCCGATACCCAGTGCAGCCGCTGCCAGCAAGCAGGTCGCGATGACGGCAGGTGGCCCCGCAAACCAGGCAAGCGCCAGCACCCACACCACGATCAACCCCGACGCGATCGACCAGCGCGTCGTGCGCTGTGGTAGCCAAGCGGCCAAGAGCGCGGCCGATCCGATCAGCAGCGACCACCCGAATCGCTGCCAGGGCAGCACCTGCCACAGCTGCCCCGATCCAATCGCGAACGCGGCCGCGACGAGCCCGGATACCACAAGAAAAGCCGGCCCTGGACGAGGGATCGATTCGGTCATCGACTCGGTGGTGGCGAAGGGTCGGGCATCGTACCAGCGCGTCCCCGTTAGAATGCCCAATGACGCCAAATCAGGTTCTGGAATTGTCCATGTCCGCGCCCTTGCATGTCGTGATCCTCGCCGCCGGTGAAGGCAAACGGATGAAGTCGGCGTTGCCGAAGGTGCTGCAGAAGATCGCGGGCAGGCCGATGCTGGCGCATGTCATCGCCACGGCGCGCGCCTTGCAGCCTGCCGGCATCCACATCGTGTTCGGCCATGGTGGCGTGGCGGTGCAGGAGGCCTTCGCCACGCAAACAGATCTGCAGTGGGCGCAACAGGACAGGCAACTCGGCACCGGGCATGCCGTGCTACAGGCGATGCCGGATGTGCCCGATGGCGCGCAGGTGCTGGTGTTGTATGGCGACGTGCCCTTGATCGAATCCGCCACGTTGCAGCGGTTGCTCGATACGCAGGCGCATCTGGTCGTGCTCGGCGCTGAACTGGCTGACGCCACTGGTTACGGCCGCATCGTGCGCGATCCCGAGGGTCACGTGGCCACCATCGTCGAGCAGAAAGACGTCAACGCCGAACAACGCCGCATCCATCTGGTCAACACCGGCGTCATCGCCGCCGATGCGACCGCATTGCGCCGCTGGCTGCAGGCCCTGCGCAACGATAACGCACAGGGCGAGTACTACCTGACCGATGTCTTCGCGCAGGCCGCGGCGGAATTCGAACCGGCGCAGATCGTACTGGTCGCCGATCCGGTCGAGGCAGAAGGTGCGAATGACGCTTGGCAGCTGGCGCAACTGGAGCGTGCGTTCCAGCAGCGCGCCGTGCGTGGGTTATGCATCGAAGGCGTGCGGTTCGCGGATCCGGCACGCATCGATGTCCGCGGCACAGTCAACGTCGGCCGCGATGTCGAAATCGATGTCGACGTCATCCTTGAAGGTGATGTCGTGCTTGGTGACGACGTGCGCATCGGGCCGTTCTGCCGCCTGAAAAACGTCGCACTTGCAGCCGGCACGCAGGTGCGTGCGCATTGCGACCTCGACGGAGTGCGCACGCATGGCGCGGCAACAATCGGGCCGTTCGCGCGCTTGCGTCCGGGCACGGTGTTGGCCGACGGCGTCCACATCGGCAACTTCGTCGAGACCAAGAATGCTAAGCTGGGCGTGGGCAGCAAGGCCAATCACCTGAGTTATCTCGGTGACGCGCAGATCGGCAGCGACGTCAATATCGGCGCCGGCACCATCACCTGCAACTACGACGGCGTGAACAAGTCGACCACCACGATTGGCGATGGGGCTTTCATCGGTTCCAACACATCGCTGGTCGCACCGGTCAGCGTCGGCAAGGATGCGACGATCGGCGCGGGTTCCGTGATCACCAAGGATGCGCCGGACGGCGAACTCACCGTGGCGCGAGGACGTCAGGAGACGTTGCCCGGTTGGCATCGGTCGGTGAAACACCTGAAATAGCGTCGTGCTCCGGTATGACGCGCAGCTGCGCGCGCAACGGCGCCTCCAGGCGCGCGAATCCAGCAGCATCCATGGTGTTGCTGGTGATCCACAACAACGTCCCATGGTCCTCGACCATCGCCTGGCGACTCGTGGCGCCACGTGGGTGCATGACGTAGTGCAGCGTGCGTTGCCCAGGTTGGCCTTGTTCCACGACTGCATCGGCCCCGCTCGGTCGAATCTGGGCGAGCCAGTCATCGTAGTAGCGGTCGATACGCTGCGGCGGGTTGTAGTCCTGCGCCAGGCTGCGGATCGTGTAGAGCGTGGTGTCAAGTTGCACCACACCCCCGGCATCGCTCCATTCGCATTTGCCGGCGGCATCGGTCGGACGGAACGCATGTGGCTGAAGGCTGGCAAGGCCCGGAACGCCGCCAAGCCGCGCGCACAGGTCAAGACGTTCCGTTCCGGCGAGCGGATGGCTGCTATTGCGCCAATGCCAGAGCGGCCACGACATCGCGCCGACCAAGACGATCAGCAACAGCAATCCCGCGCCCGGTCGTCGTTGAGTCCAAACAGCGCTATTCATTCGCGACACGGACGTTCAATTCTCCATTGCAACGCGAGTGGATCTTTGGGTCGGCAAGCTTCTCCATCATTCCACCGCTGGTAGCGTGAGACTCACGCACAACCCGCCCCCATCGCGATTGAGCAACGCGATGCGGCCGCCGTGTGCTTCGGCGATTTCCCGCGCCAACGCCAGCCCCAACCCAGTGCCGCCGCGCTTGGTGGAGTAAAACGGCAACAGGGCACTCGCAAGCACGGCTTCATTCATGCCCTGTCCGCGATCGAGTACATCAATACGCCAGCCGTCGACGATGCGGCGCAGCACGAGCCTGACTTCACCTGC
>JBBQTR010000123.1:0-5752 GCA_038213095.1 Lysobacterales bacterium
GCCACTGGCCAGTTGCACGCCTCGCAACTCTCCAGCGTGTGCCAAGTTCCAGCAGACAGCGGCGAGCAGCGCCATGCCGAGCAGGACTTGCTGGATGTGGTTGCCCTTGGTGCGCATGCCCGGATTCAAGCACCAACCGCCAGGGTTTGCAATCAATTTTTCCTTATATATCCGTAGGCTGGCAGCACTTCCTGCCTTTTGGATTCAGCAACGGCTCGCAAGCTACAGATTCAGACAGTCGCGCGAGCCAGTCCCTGGATGCCTCGGAGCCAGGTTCGATGGTGACCTCCCGCCCCTCGTCCGCCACCGCCAGTGCAATTCTCAGGTCGGCCACTGGCAGGCTCCGCGCGCCTCGTTCGGGCCACTCCACCAGCCACAATCCGGCCCCGGTATCGTCCAACGCCAGGAATTCCAGCTCCCCGGCATCTGCGATCCGATACAGGTCCAAGTGCAAGGCCTTCGAGCCGTCTGGCAAGGTGTAATGCTCGACCAGCGTGTAAGTGGGGCTGCGGATCGCGCCGGCCACTCCCAAGGCCCGCAGCCAGGCCCGCGCGAGTGTCGACTTGCCCGCACCGAGATCGCCCTGCAGGTAGACGATGGCCTGACGAGGCTGGGTTAGCGCCAAGGCGCGGGCCAGCGCGTCAGTGGCCGCAGCATCGTGCAGGTGCAGGCGGATCACCACGCAGCCCCAATTGGCAACGGGTTGGACAACCTCCGCAAGTGAGTGAGCAGATCGGACGGCAGCAATCCACGCTCGCCGTCATCGCACGCTGCGGCGTCGCCAGCAGCAGCGTGCAGCAGCGCACCGCAACATGCCGCGTTGAACGCGTCCAGACCCTGCGCACGCAAGGCAGCGATCACTCCGGTCAACAAGTCACCCATGCCGCCGACGGCCATCCCTGGATTGCCGGCAGCAATGATGAAGGGCGCATGGTCTGGCGCGGCGACGATCGTGCCTGCGCCCTTTAATACGACGACGCATTTATAGCGTTCAACCAATGCGCGTGCCGCGCAAAACCGATCTGCCTGCACGGCACTGGTGGCGATGCCCAGCAGGCGTCCGGCTTCGCCAGGATGCGGAGTAAGGATCCTGTCTTCCGGCAATGCACGCGGGTGTTGCGCCAGCAGGTTCAAGCCATCGGCATCAATCACAAGCGGTTTGCGGCCTGCCACTGTGGCGTCGTACATCGCCACACCCCACGCAGCCTGGCCAAGACCTGGCCCGATGGCAACGATCCCGGCACCGTCAATGAGTGTGTCCAATGCATCAACATCTTCCACAGCGGCCGCCATGACTTCGGGCCGGTGCGCCAGCAGTGCGGTGATGTGCGCCGTGCGCGTGGCCACGCTCACCAGGCCCGCGCCGCTGCGCAATGCTGCGTCGGCGCACAGCATGATCGCGCCACCGCTGCCGCTGTCGCCACCGATGCACAGCACATGGCCATTGGCGCCCTTGTGGGTGTTGCGTTGTCGCGGATGCAGCCAGTCAACGAGTGCATCGGCGCCTATGGCATGCGCTGTTGGAGACACGTTCTCCAGCGTCAGGCCGAGCGAGTCCACGTCAAGGCGGCCGCAGAAATCGATTGCCGCACCCGTCTGCAATCCGCAGTGTGGCGCAATGAATTGCAGCGTTCGTGTCGCGCGGACCGCGACACCCGGGACGTTGCCCGTGTCGGCATCGACGCCACTTGGCACGTCGATCGAGAAGACAGCAGCCGAGCTGGCATTGATCGCCTCGATGACTCTGGAAGCAACCAGATCCGGCGAACGCGCCAGACCAATTCCGAACAGCGCATCGACGACGAGTTCGGCCTCGGAAATCGCGTCCAAACTCGGCGTTACAACTCCTCCGGCCGATTGGTACCCAGCGCAGGCACGCAACGCCAGTTCGCCGCGCGGTTCGCCCAACTGCACGACCCTCACCTGTCGACCGCATTGCAGCGCGTGCAGGGCGAGCACATACCCGTCCCCGCCATTGTTGCCCGGCCCGCAGGCGACCACGACCCGTTGCGCTTGCGGCCAGTTCGCCAACAGGTAGTGCCAAGCCGCCAAGCCTGCACGCTGCATCAGCGCGAAGGGATCGCCGGAGGCTGTCGCTGCAGCCGCTTCGATCTCGCGCAGGCACTGACGGTTGTATAGGGCAATCGCGTGGGACATCGCTGAATTCTATACTTCACGTGTGCAAGCCAATATCGACATCACCACCGACACCAGGATCGCGCCGGATTACATCGCTCTCGCGCAGACCATAAAGACGCTTGCGCGATCGGCAGGTTTCCAGCGATGCGGGATCAGTGACATCGATCTGGGCGATGACGAAGCGCACCTGCACGACTGGCTGGCGCAAGGCCTGTATGGATCGATGGACTGGATGGCGCGCCACGGCGACAAGCGCTCGCGACCGCAGGAATTGCTTCCAGGCACCGTGCGCGTGATTTCGGTCGGCCTGGATTATGGACGCGATGGCGAACAAGCATGGGCAACGCTGGCCGATGGCGAACGCGCCTACGTCGCCCGCTACGCACTGGGCCGCGATTATCACAAGTTGATGCGCCAGCGGCTGCAGGCATTGGCCGATCGCCTCGCCGAGGAAGTCGGTCCGTTCGGGCATCGCGTCTTCGTCGACTCCGCGCCCGTGCTGGAGCGCGCATTGGCACGCAATGCGGGCCTCGGGTGGATCGGCAAGCACACCTGCCTGATCGACAAGGATGGCGGCTCGTGGTTTTTCCTCGGCGAAATCTACGTCGACCTGCCGCTGCCAATCGATGCACCTGCCAGCGAGCATTGCGGGACATGCACGCGTTGCATCGACGTCTGCCCGACGCAGGCGATCACTGCGCCATACCGGCTGGATGCACGCCGCTGCATCAGTTACCTCACCATCGAACACGAAGGTTCGATCGATGAGGCATTGCGCCCACTGATCGGCAACCGCATCTTCGGTTGCGACGATTGCCAGCTGGTGTGCCCCTGGAACAAGTTTGCGAAGAAAACCGACGAGCCTGATTTCCGCGCCCGCAACGATCTGGACAACGCGACGTTGACGCAACTGTTTGCGTGGACACAAGACGAATTCCTGCAGCGCACTGAAGGCTCGGCGATCCGTCGCAGTGGTTATGGACGCTGGCTTCGCAACATCGCGATCGCGCTGGGCAATGCGCCAGGCAGCATGGAGGTGATCAACGCCCTGGAGTCACGCCGCCACAGCGATAATGCCGTCGTGCAGGAACATGTCCTTTGGGCACTGGCGCAGCACGCCGCCAGCCGTGAATCATCGCCCGGATGACGTCGTCAGGCGGCCTGCGCCGGAATCGAGGTATTGGTATGCGTCAGCAGGTTATGGCGATCGACATAGACCAGCGTCGGCTTGTGCCTGATGGCCTCGGCCTCGTCGCACGCACCGTAGGCGCAGATGATGACCAGGTCGCCTGGTTGTGCGCGATGCGCGGCGGCGCCGTTGACTGAAATCACACCACTGCCTTCTTCGCCACGGATCGCATAGGTCACGAAGCGCTGGCCGTTGTTGACGTTGAAGATATGCACCTGCTCATATTCGCGGATGCCCGAGATGTCCAGCAGGCGCCCGTCAATCGCACACGAGCCTTCGTAGTGCAGCTCGGCGTGCGTCACCGTCGCACGGTGGATTTTGGCTTTGAGAACGTTCAGTTGCATCGTCGGTCTCCGCCCGGGGCAAAGCACTGAGGAAGTATCAGGGCGGCAGTGTAGGCAGCGTTTTGCCGCGCTGCAACATCGCCCGGCGGCAGTCAGCTGGCATCGGGTTTCCCGAGGACGAATGAAATGTTGTCGATCAGCCGTGTACGGCCCAGTCGGGCAGCAACCAACGCGACCAGAGCCCCTCCTTCACCGACGACCGGCTCCGTGAGGTCCGGCCGCCGCACGACGGCGTAGTCGACGATGAAGCCCTGCGTTTCCAGTCCGGATCGAGCTGCCGCTTCGATGTCCAGCCAGGGCATGTTCGCAGCTGCCTCGGCCTGCATCCGCAGCAAGGCTTGATGGATTTGTGGTGCCAGAAGTCGCTCATCGGCAGCCAGGTACTGGTTGCGCGAGCTCATCGCCAGCCCATCCGCTTCGCGCAGGGTTTCACCAGCCAATATCTGGATCGGAAAGCCGAGATCTCGCACCAGATATCGGATCACGGCGAGTTGCTGGTAATCCTTGCGGCCGAAGATCGCGACATCCGGCTGCACCTGGTTGAACAGCCGAGCGACCACGGTGGCGACCCCGTCGAAATGCCCGGTGCGATGCGCGCCTTCTAGGACTTCGCTCACGCCCGGCACGCGCACCTGAACGGTCGAATCGACGCCATGCGGATACATGGTGTCGACCGATGGCTGCCACAGTAGATCGCAACCGGCGGCCGCAAGTCCTGCCGCATCGGCCTGTGGCGTGCGTGGATACCGGGCGAAATCCTCATTCGGGCCGAACTGGGTTGGGTTTACGAACACGCTGGCGACAACGCGATCGGCATGCGCGCGCGCAAGCTCAACGAGCGAGTAATGGCCGGCATGAAGGTTGCCCATCGTCGGCACGAAGCCGATTTTCAAGCCGGCGCACTTCCAATCGCGTACCTGCGCACGCAACGCGCCCAGATCACTGACGGTGTCGATCATGCGCCCGGGTTCCGACGTCAACAATTCACGCGTAGCTGTGGTCAGCGTCGGGAAAGCTGCCATCGCGCACGGCATCGGCAAACGCGCGGACCGCACCGGCGATCGACCCGCCCTCGCCCAGGAAGTCCTTGACGAATTTCGGACGCCGGTGTCCGCTGTTGATCCCGAGAAGGTCGTGCAGGACGAGGACCTGGCCGTCACAACGCGGGCCCGCACCAATCCCGATCGTGGGAATGGAAATTGCCGCGGTGATGTCGGCGGCAACCGGCGATGGCACGCATTCGAGCACCAGCATCGAGGCGCCTGCGTCCGCAATCGCAAGCGCATCACTGCGCAGTTTTTGCGCCGCGCGCTCGTCCCGGCCCTGCACCTTGTAGCCGCCCAGGCGCAGCACCGATTGCGGGGTCAGGCCCAAGTGCGCGCACACAGGGATTTCGCGTTCGACGAGAAACCGGATGACATCGAGTTTGTGGCCCGCCCCTTCCAGCTTGACCATGCCCGCGCCGGCCTGCAGGCAACGCATCGCTGCATCCAGCGCGCGTTCACAGGTGGCGTCGGCCTGGAACGGGAAATCTGAAATCAACATCGCAGTCGACAACCCGCGCGCCACGCAAGCCGTGTGATACACGATGTCCTCGACACGCACCGGCAGCGTGCTGGCATGCCCCTGCACGACCATGCCAAGCGAATCGCCCACCAGGACCAGATCGATCCCGTTGTCATCCAGCGTATGCGCGAAGCTGGCGTCATACGCAGTGAGCATCACCAGCCGGCGTCCATCGCGCTTGGCGTCGGCGAGCATCGGGACGGTCCACGGCTTGCGTTCTGGGCGGTCGGTAATGGCGGCGTACATGATTTCCTGATTCTCCGGCGAATGCCGGGGATTTGCATGGATGTCATCGAACGAGGCGCTAGCCTACGACCTCGATGCCCTCGTAAGCCAGCACCGCCAGTGCATCCTGCGCCCGGCCCCGACCCGGGATCAACGCCTGCGGATCGACAGCCAGCAACGGCAGCAATGCGAACGCGCGCTCGTGCAGGTGTGGGTGTGGCACGTGCAGGCCGGGTTCGTCGATGATGCTGTCGCCATAGAGCAGCAGATCGAGGTCGAGGATGCGCGG
>JBBQTR010000124.1:0-5752 GCA_038213095.1 Lysobacterales bacterium
GGCCTTGCGGGCGGCGCGGTTGCCGGTCACCGAGGCCTTGCGCGGCGGCTGACGGCGGCACCGCCGGGTCGCCGGCGGCCCAGGCGCGATCCAAGGCCGCCGGCTCGCTCGCGGGAGCCGGGACCAGGGCGGGGGCGCGAGACCGGGCGAGCGTGATGATGACCACGCCGACCAGGATTACCGCCATCGCGCCCAGGTCGTGGCGGGTGAAATGCTCGCCCCCGAGCCATGCCCCCAGCAGCACCGCGATCGGCGGATTGACGTAGGCATAGCTCGTCGCCAGCGCCGGGCGCACGTGGTGCAGCAACCAGATGTAGGCGGTAAAGCCGAGGATCGATCCCGCCACCACCAGCCAGCCCAGCGCGAGGGTCGCATCCAGCGACGGCCATGCGTGCATGCGTTCGCCATGCAGCACCGCGGCAAGCAGCATCCACACGCTGCCGGCCAGCATCTGCCCGCTGGCGGCCATGAACGGGCCGGGCAAGTCCTGGTCGCGGCTCCAGATCGAACCCCAGGCCCACGCGATCGGCGCGATGATCAGGCACACCAGGCCGAGCGGCGACGACGACAGCTCGCCACCGGCATTGAGCCAGACCACGCCGAGGAAGCCGATCACCAGTCCCAGCCACTCGATCCGTGACGGGTGGCGCCCGCGCAGCATTGCGAACACGCCGGCGAACAACGGCATCGACGCCACCGCGATCGCGGCCAGTCCCGATGCGACCTGGGTCTCGGCGAGGTTCACGAACCCATTGGACAGCAGCACCATGAAGATCGACAGCAGGATCATGGCGCGCCACTGTTTCGCGGTAGGCGCCTTGGCGCCACGGCGGCGAAGTACCAGGTACATCAATGCGCCCGCCAGAAACATGCGGCAGGCGCCGAGCAGGAACGGCGGATAGCCGGGCAACGCGAACCGGATCGCAAGATAGGTCGAACCCCACAAGACATAGACCGATGCCAGTGCCAGGCCGATGGCCAGGCTGCTCGCGGACGTGGGTCGTTCAAGGTCTATCGATGCGGTGTTCATCGCTGCAGATCGGTGGATGACGGCGGAAGCGTATCGGGGCGGCATGCGTCGTGGTTGATTATTCATGCGCCCAAACGCAAAATTATTGCGTGGCGACGCCGGCGGCAATCCTCGACGAGTTCGACCATCGCCTGCTGCAGTTGCTGCAGCGCGATGGCGGCGCGACGCTGACGGTGTTGGGCGAAGCAGTTGGCCTGTCGCCCAGCGCAGTCCAGCGGCGAATGACGCGCTATCGCCGCAGCGGGTTGTTGCGCCTGATCGGCGTGATCAATCCCAAGGCACTGGGCAACACCACGCTGGCGGTCGTATCGGTGGCGATGGAACGCGAATCGGCCAAGTGCCACGCGGCCTTCTGCGCGCGCATGCGAGCCGCGCCCGAAGTCCAACAATGTTATGTATTGGCCGGCGACTGGGATTACCTGGTGATCCTCGCCGCGACCGGCGTTGCGCACTATCGCGAAGTCGCCGAGCGGTTGTTCATGGATGAAGGCAACATTCGCCGGTACGAAACGAGGCTGGTGTTCGACATCGTCAAGCATGGGCTGGAGTTGCCGACGGGAGCCTCACCGCGGCGACGAGCACGACGCGCAGGTTGAACACCTAGATTGCACGTTCGCGCTGCAACAACTGCTGCTTCAGCGGCAAACCCCAACGATAACCGCCCAGCGAACCATCACCGCGGATGACGCGATGGCACGGGACCACGATCGCGACACGATTGCTTGCGCAGGCGCTGGCGACGGCGCGTGCGGCGCCGGGCTGGCCGAGTTGCGCGGCAACGTCCGTGTAACTGCGGGTTTGGCCGGTGGGAATCTTCATCAACGCATCCCAGACTTTTTTCTGGAATGCGGTGCCGATGAGATCGACAGGAAGATCGCCCTGGTCACCCGCCAGCCGGGTGGCGACAACCTGCATGCGCGGCGCAAGGAATTCGTCGCGACCGGCATCGACGTGTTCCAGCAATGCATGTGGAAATTCCGTGCGTAATTTCGTTTCCAGCGCGATGGCGGCGTCGTCGGCGTCCACCGGACAAATCTCGACCATGCAGATGCCGCGTTGTGTCGCTGCGACCAGCGCCAAACCCAATGCGGTGTCGACCAGGCTCCAGTGAATGGTTTCACCGGCACCACCAGAGCGATAACGCCCGGGCGTCATGCCGAGCTTCGCGGCACCAGATTCGTACACGCGCGACGGTGAGCCATAACCGGCGTCGTACAACGCGGCGCTAACGTCGTTTCCTTCGCGCAATGACGATTTCAACTTGCCCAGCTTGCGTTGCGACAGGTATTCGGCCGGACTCAGGCCAAAGCGCTCGGTGAACCTGCGTTGCAGATGGGAGGCGCTGATACCAACGGCGCGGGCGAGGTCATCCAGCGTCGGTTCGCCTGCATCCAGCAGATTCCGGACCTGCTGCAGGCGAGGGTCGGTGGCTGTCTTGTCCATGGGGATCTCCATGACGCAAACAGTAACGGGCGCCAATGGCGCCCGCTATCCGATTCCTGCTTGCCCGCATGGCAGGCAGGAGAAGCCCTACTGCGCCCAGTGCAACGCCAGCTTCGTCTCCGGCAGGACCTGTGCGGTCAGCGGCTGGTTGTGAACCAGCAGGCCGGTGGCATCGGCCAGGATCGCCGCGGATTCGCGAAGCAGGGGATCCGGACGCTTTTTGGCGGCTTTCTCGCGGGCGGCATCGGTGGCGATATCGCGCTCGCCCGACTGCAACCCATCATCCGTGGAGGTATCCGCCAGCGGATCCAGGTCCAGGCCGAGAGCCTTGCGTTCGGCCTTGCGTTCGACGCGCTTGGCCTCGTCCTTGTCGCGTTCGGCGCGGCGCTCGCTTTCGTTGAGCGACAGGTATTTCTTCGCCTGTTCGGCACGGAACTCGGCGACATCCTGCGACCACCACTGGAACTCCTTGTCCTTGGCCACGCGGGCATCGTGGAGTGCATCGAGTTTCGGCAACATCGGTGCGAAGTTCCCGTAACGCACGTGCGGAACCGCGGCTATGCGCGTCCATGGCAGCGCGTTGTCGTAGGTGCTTTCGCCATATTCGCTCGCATCCGCCGACACCGGGAAGCGCACGTCCGGCACCACGCCTTTGTTCTGCGTGCTGCTGCCGCCAGGCAGGAAGAACTGCGCGATGGTGAGTTTGACCTGGCCGAAATGCGTCTGTTCGTTCGACGGCCATCGGTCCAGGTCGACCAGGTTCTGCACCGTGCCCTTGCCGAAGGTCGTCTCGCCGATGATCAGGCCGCGGCCGTAATCCTGGATCGCGCCGGCGAAGATTTCCGATGCCGATGCCGAGCCGCGATTGGTCAGCACCGCCAGTGGGCCATCCCACGCCACGCCCGGCACCGTGTCACTGTTGACGGTGACCTTGCCGCCGGATTCGCGGACCTGCACGACCGGGCCTTTGTCGATGAACAAACCGGTGAGATCGACGGCTTCATCCAGCGAGCCGCCGCCGTTGTTGCGCAGGTCCATGACCACGCCATCGACTTTTTCGTCGCGGAACTGCTTGAGCAGTTTCGCCACATCGTGCGTTGCCGATGCGTAGTCCTTGCTGTTGCTGCGACGGCCTTCGAAATCCTGGTAGAAGCCCGGCAACTTGATGATGCCAATGTGCTTGACCGGCGCGTCGCCGGTGGCTGGGATGGTGATGGTTTCCGCCTTGGCGGCGTCTTCGGACAGCTTGATCTTGTCGCGCGTGAGCACAACGCGCATCGGCTTGCTGTCCAGCCCGGCTTCGGGTGGGATCAGGTCCAGCCGCACCAGCGTGCCCTTGGGGCCCTTGATTTTTTCGACGACGTCGTCGATGCGCCAGCCGACGACGTCTTCCATCGGTCCCCCAGACCCTTGACCGACGGCCATGACGTGGTCGCCGGCCTTGAGCTTGTTGCTGCGCGCAGCCGGTCCGCCGGGCACGATCTCGCGGATCACGACCACATCGTCCTGCTTCTGCAGCACCGCGCCGATGCCTTCCAGCGACAGCGACATGGACTGGTTGAAACGTTCGGCGGTGCGCGGGTTGAAGTAATCGGTGTGCGGGTCGATGGCCGCGGTATAGGCATTGAGGAAGCTCTGAAACGCGTCCTCGCCATTGAGTTCGCTGATCGACTCAGCGAGGTTGGCATAGCGTTTGTCGAGCGTCTTGCGGATGTCATCGGGCTTCTTGCCAGCAAGCTTCAGGCGCAGCCAGTCGTTCCGCACCGATTCTTTCCACAGTGAATCCAGCGCGGCGTTGTTGGCCGCCCACGGCGCTTTGTCGCGATCGTAATACCAGCGGTCGTTGCCGCTGAAATCGAAGATGTCCTGCTTGAGCAGGCTGCGCGCATAAGCCAGGCGGTCGGCCACACGCTGCTTGTACAGGGTGAAGATCGCGTACGTCGGCTGGAGGTCCCCGCCCTTGAGCGCGTTCTCGATGGACGCCTTGTATGGCGCGAACGTCTGTACGTCCTGCGCGGTGAAAAACACCTTGCTCGCGTCCAGCGATTCCAGGTAACGCTTGAACACATCGGCGGACAACGTTGCGTCCAGCGCGCGTGGCCGGTAGGCGTAGCGGCTGTCGGACAGCAATCCATAGACGAGTTTCGCGGTGGTTGCCTGTTCGGCCGTGGGGCCGGTCGCAACCGCCGCATCGGCATGGCTGTCGGCGGTTGTTCCCGGCGCACGCGCCAGTAATGCCAGCGGCGCGGTGAGGGCCAGGAACAGCAGGGAATAATGCGGTTTCATTAAGGCTCTCGCGGCCAGTCGGCCGATGATTGGGGAGGCAGTGCTGGAACAGATCGTGCCGCAGGCTTCAACTAACACAGACGCGACAACCGCGCCAAAAGTTGCACCGCACCATGCCGATTCACTGTAACCGTGCTTGTCGTGTTGGACGTGAATAGCGTTTGACCAGGAACCAGAGCCTCGTGGTTTGTCAGGCCCGCCACACGGGGTTACGTGACCGGGATGAGCCAGGTTTTTGAATCCGGACCCGTCACGCAATATTTCCTCTGATCAGGTCCGGGACAAGGCCGCTTCGGCGGCCTGCTGGTCGGCGTGATACGACGAGCGCACCAGCGGTCCGGAGGCGACGTGGCTGAAGCCGAGTGTCATGCCATAGGTTTCCAGCGCCTTGAACTCGTCCGGTGTCCAGTAGCGCAGCACGGGATGATGGTGCGGGCTGGGCTGCAGGTACTGGCCGATGGTGATCATCTCGACGTCATGCGCGCGCAGGTCGCGCAACGTGGCTTGCACCTGCTCCATGGTCTCGCCCAGGCCGAGCATGATCCCGGACTTGGTCGGCACCTGCGGATGTTGTGCCTTGAACTTCTGCAGCAACGTCAGCGACCACTGGTAGTCGGCGCCCGGCCGGACATTCCGGTAAAGATCGGGCACGGTCTCGACGTTGTGGTTGAACACGTCCGGTGGCTGCGTCGCCAGGATCTCCAGCGCACGCTCCATGCGGCCCTTGCCACGGAAGTCGGGGGTCAGGATCTCGATACGCGTGTCGGGGCTGTCGCGGCGGATCGCGGCGATGCAGTCGACAAAGTGCTGCGCGCCACCATCGCGCAGGTCGTCGCGATCCACGCTGGTGACAACGACGTATTTGAGGCCCATGTCGGCGACGGTGCGCGCAAGGTTGGCCGGTTCGCCCGCGTCGGGAGGTTTCGGGCGGCCGTGGGCGACGTCGCAGAACGAACAACGCCGCGTGCAGACTTCGCCCAGGATCATGAAGGT
>JBBQTR010000125.1:0-5664 GCA_038213095.1 Lysobacterales bacterium
GAGGTCGTTCGCGCCTTCGCGCAACAGGTTGCTCTGGTTGTCGCGATTGGCATCGCCCGTCATCACCAGCACCGGCAAACGACGCTTGCTGTAGCCGAACGCGCCGCGCACCTGCGACAGCAGTTCGCGCCCGCTCAGCACCCCTTTGAGGTACACATCGGTAAGCACGAGGTCGACGCCGATATCGTCCTTGCTGTGACATTCATGCAGGTGCTCAAGCGCACCTTCGACATCGGTGAAGTGCCGCACCACCATGCCGTGGCGCTCCAAAATGCGCTTGGTCGCCACGGCGACGACGCGGCTGTCCTCGACGTACAGCACGCGCGCCCCCGGCACGGGCTCGGGTTGCACGTAACCGCGGATGAAGGCAGCCAGCGCGCTGTGGCCTAACGCTTTGTCGAAATAATCGGTGACGTCCTCGCTGAAGCTGCGGTTTTCCAACCGGGACTGCACATCGCCCGATACCACGATGATCGGCACGTAACGTTGCCCACCGTCCTCGCGCACCGCGCGAGCCAGCGCCATGCCGTCGGCATCAGGCAGCACCAGCGACGTCGTGACCAGGTCCACGCTGCCGTTGGCGAGCGCCGCTTGTGCCTCCGCCAGGCTGCCGCAGGCGATGACCTCGACATTCGGCAGTTCGCGCCGGAGCACGTCTCCGATCAGCCGCCGCACCAGTTTCGAGCCATCGACCACCATCACACGCGGCGCGTCGCTGACGACGTGGCGCAGGTCATGGCTGCGGGTGTCCGATGTCGCCATCAGCGCGCCGACCTCCGCAGCAACGGGTCTTTTTGTTTGCCGGCTTTCAAGGGTGCGGGCCGCGTCTGCCGCAGGTAGTGCCCGGTGACGATCCCTGCGCCTAGCCAGCCCAGCAGGGTGGCGCCCAGCACGACCGCGGCGGCGACGGAAAGGTCAAACCCGGCCAGTTCGAACTGGCTGCCGTACCGGCCGGCCAATTCAGCCAGCGGCGCGCGCAATGCCAGCGCGGCCTGGGTCAGCAGCCCAAGCGCGACGCCGCCGGCCGCCAAGCCGTACCAAGCACCCAGATAAATGAATGGGCGACGGATGAAGCCGTCGGTCGCGCCCAGATGCTGCAGCACGCCGATTTCCTCGCGCCGCGACTGGATGTCCAGCCGCACCGTGTTGCCGACCACCAGAAGCGCGCCCAATCCGAGCAGGCAAGCCAGCACCAGCACCACGCGTGTGCCAAAACGCAGCCAGCCGTCGAGCCGCTGCCGCCATTGCGCGTCGTGCTGCACAAGGTCGGCTTCGGGCAGTTGCTGCAAGGAGGCGGCCAACAGCGATTCGTCGCCGCGCGGCGTCACGATCAACAGGCTTGGCAGCGGGTTGACGCCTGCCGCGAGAACGGCGTCGCCCAATCCGCTGGCGCGCAACTCCGCCAGGCCCTGGTCGGGCGTACGCAGTTGCACTTTTCCAATGTCGTTGCGCGCGCGCAACGTTCCCGCAAGGACCTGCGCGTGGCCGAGGTCGACGCTGGGCTTGAGGAAAACGCTGATTTCACGCGATTGCTGCACGTCACCGGAGAAGCGCGCCACGTTGGTCAACACCAGCCACAAGCCCAGCGGCAAGGCCAGCGCGATCGCCATGACCCCGATCGTCAGGGCCGTGGCCCACGGCTTGCGCCCGATCCGCCCGAGGCTGGCGACCAGGCTGTAAAGATGATGATCGAACCACGTCACGACTCCAGAAGGCCGGCGTGCGTGGATTGAGTGGGAAGGATCAGGCATCGACCAGGTCCTCTGGTGCGATGTCGTCGACGAGCTGGCCGTGGTCGAGCACGAGTACGCGTTTTTTCATGCGGCGCACCAGCCCCAGGTCGTGACTGGCGATCAGCACGCTGGTGCCGCGTTCGGGCAACCCGGCGAGCAGGGTCATGATCTCCGCCGACAGGACAGGGTCGAGGTTGCCGGTGGGCTCGTCGGCCAACAGCAACGGCGGTTCGGCAACCATGGCACGCGCGATGCCGACGCGTTGTTGCTCACCGGCTGACAACTGCGTCGGCAGGGCGCGTTCGCGCGAGGCAAGTCCGAGTTTGTCCAGCACGCTGCGCACGCGCTTGCCTATGTCGCCACGGCGCTCGCCGCGCAGGATCAACGGAAGTGCGACGTTTTCGAACACGCTGCGGTCCGTCAGCAGGCGATGATCCTGGAATACCACGCCGACATTGCGACGGTGCAGCGGCACGCGGCCATGGCGGACCTTCATCAGGTTGCGGTCATCGAACAGCACCGCGCCGCGGCTGGGACGTTCGGCCAGGTGGATCAACTTCAGCAGCGTGCTCTTGCCTGCCCCGGAATGACCGGTGACGAACAACATTTCACCCGGCTGCACCTCGAAACTCACGTCTGCCAGCGCGACGTGGCCGCCTGGGTAATGCTTGCTGACATTGTCGAAGCGCAGAACGCTCATCTCGCGACCGCAGGCTCGTGATCTGGTCAGTATCGGCGGCGTCGGAGGGAATGGCCAGCGTCGCGTCGCGCAAAAACAAAGGCCCGGCAGATGCCGGGCCTTTGCAGGATTGCGGTGGATGCGGTTTAGCGCACGCGGCCGCGACGGAACAGGTTGACGATGGCAAGCAGGATGATTGCGCCAATCAACGACGCCACAAGACCCATGATGCTGAAGTCGCCCGAGTTGACAGTGCCAGTACCCAGCAGCGGCGCGATCAACCAGCCTCCAAGGAACGAACCGACGATACCGACGATGACGTTCAGGATGATGCCCTGCTGCCCATCGGTCTTCATGATCATGCTGGCAAGCCAGCCAATAATACCGCCCACAATTAACCAGATAATGAAGTTCATGCACCACTCCTTGCTTTAAGGGATTTGCAGTAGCTCCCCTGCGTGGGGGCAGAGTCAGTCTGTATTCGCGGACGTGATGGCAGTGTCTGCGATACACCCTTGCGACCGGTCGGGGTCGGCCCCGGTCGGGTCACTGATAGCGCATCACGCACCCGATTGCACGTCGCCCTGCAGCAATTTGAGCAGTGCGCTGCGCGGCAGCTTGCCGGTGTCGTTGCGCGGCAACGCGGCCACGCGCTTGAGCGGGCGCGGCAGGAACACCGGATCGATGCCGCGGCGCAGGTGGCGCAGGATCGCGGCTTCGTCGGTATCCGGTGCCACCGCGAGCGCGGCGATGCGACGCACGCCGCCGGCGTCGGTGGCGTCGAGCTGGAACATCACGCCATCCAGAACGCCCGGCACCGCCTGCAGCTGCCGGGTGAGGTCGCCGAGCGAGGCACGCTTGCCGGCGATTTCCAGCAGGTCGGCCTGGCGGCCACGCAGATGGAAGCGGCCGTCGTCGGTGACTTCAATCAGGTCGGCCAGTGCCACCGGTGTGGGTAGGTGCGCGGCATGCACGAGGCTGCCGTCGGGTTGTGGTTGCAACCGCACGCCCGGCAATGGCGTCCAGGCGTCGTCGCGTGCGGTGCGCCGGCGCGCGATGACGCAGGTTTCGGTGGAGCCGAACAACTCGCGTACCTCGCAACCAAACCGTTTTTCGGCGGCCAAGGCAACCGATCTGGGCAATGGCGCAGTTGCCGACACGATCCCGCACATCGGCGGCAGCGACACGCTCGATTCAACCAGCGCGCGCAGATGCACCGGCGTTGTCACCAGCAGCCGTGGCGCATCGATTGCGCGCAGGGCAGCGGCAATATCCTCGGGGAAAAATGGCCGCGCCGAATGGATCGCCACGCCTCCCAGCAATGGCAGCAGCACCGACAACTCCATGCCGTACATGTGCTGGGGCGGAACGGTGGCAACCACGTGCGGCGTGGACGATGCGGGCCACAGGTCGTGCAGCGCGGCGAGGTTCTGCGCGGTACTGGTGCCCAGGCTGCCCCAGGTCTTGGGATTGGGCTGCGGTTGGCCGGTGCTGCCCGAGGTGAATCCGATCGCGACCAGCGCATCGTCGTCCAGCTGCAATGGCAATCCTTCACGCTGCGGCAGGGTCTCGGGGAGCTGCCAATAGCGCGGCGGCGGATCCTCGATGACGCCATCGCCCAGGCAATAGCTGTCGGCGTGGCGGCGCAACTCATCGGCAATCACCGCTGGCGCGCGCGATGGCGGCAGCAACGTCGTCTGGCCGCGAACCGCGACCGCACAGAACGCGACCAGGAATCGATACCGGTCTTCGCACAGGTTGATCGCATGGCGGCCCGACGGGAGTGCCGCCGCCAACCCCCGCACCTGCGCCAGGAACTGCGTGAGCGCGACCGGTCGACCACCGTCGAAGGCGATGGTGCGTAGCGGATGGCCGATTGCCAGCGCTGACGCCGCCGGACTGGACTGGATGACTGCAGACATAGATGCGCGATGATTCCCGGTCGCCCAAACCTTCCCCGCCGATATTTTACGCTGCCGTTGCCTCCCCAGCCAGACGACCCCCATCCGCATGCTGCCGCTTCCTCCATCCCTGCCATCCACCATCCACTACACCTGGCGGGGCTACGGGCATGGCCAGCCGGCAGAACCGCTGGCGCGCTTGTGGCTCGCCAACGTACTTGGCTGCGAGCCGGGCGCGGTGACGCTGGTGCGCGACGCGCTGGGCCGGCCACGACTCGACGCTTCGCAACCCTGGTTGGATATCAGCTGGAGCCATAGTGGCCAAGGCCTGCTGATCGCAATGGGGGAAGGGGTGGACATCGGCGCCGATCTGGAGTGCATCAAGCCACGGCCGCGATCCCTCGCGCTGGCGCGTCGCTTTTTTGCAGGCAGTGAAGGCGACTGGCTGGCCGCGCTGCCGATCCAGGCCCGCGAACTGGCCTTCGTGCGCCTGTGGTGCGCCAAGGAAGCGGTGCTGAAGGCACATGGTCGCGGGCTTTGCTTCGGGCTGGACAAGCTGGCGTTCGCCGAGGTCAACGGTGCCTTGGAGCTACTCGCATGCGACCCTGAGCTGGGGCATCCGCAGGACTGGTCGCTACGGGAGTTCGTTCCGCACGCCGGCTATCGCGCCGCGATTGCCTGGCGCAACAAGAGATAGCAAGTCCCGCCCGCATACTGACCGCCATGCCCGACTTCCCCGACACCTTGCGCGGCGACCTGCATGCCGGGCTGGGCGCGCTCGCGCTGGATCCTGCGCTCGCCACGCCACTGCTCACGTACCTGGCCTTGCTGGACCGCTGGAATCGCACCTACAACCTGACCGCGATCCGCGATCCGGCCGACATGGTCGTGAAGCACCTGCTGGATTCGTTGGCGATGGCACCTCTCGTTACTGCCGGGAAACTGGCGGACCTGGGCACTGGCGCCGGCTTGCCGGGCATTCCGTTGGCGATCGCGAATCCTGCGTTGCAGGTCACGCTGGTCGAATCCAACGGCAAGAAAGCACGCTTCCTGCGCGAAGTCGTCCGCACGCTGCCACTTCCCAATGCGCGCGTTGCCGAATCGCGGATCGAAGCACTGGATGAGCCGGGCCGATACGATGCCATCGTTGCGCGTGCGCTGGCGACGCTGCCGCTGATCGTCGAACTGGGCGGTCATCTGCTCAAACCCGGGGGAAAGTTGCTGGCAATGAAAGGCGCGATTCCAGAGGAAGAGATCGCGGCGCTGCCGGAGGGCTGGCGGGTTGAAGGCGTGCATTTGCTGGTGGTGCCAGGGTTGATTGCGGAGCGGCATCTGGTGGTGGTGGGGCGCG
>JBBQTR010000126.1:0-5592 GCA_038213095.1 Lysobacterales bacterium
CGCGGTCGGCATGCAGTTGCCGATCAACCTGGTCGTGATCGTGCCGGCGGTGGAGAACATGCCCGACGGCAATGCCTACCGTCCATCCGATGTCCTCACCAGCATGTCCGGGAAAACCATCGAGGTCGGCAACACCGATGCCGAAGGCCGGTTGATCCTGTGCGATGCCCTGACCTATGCGCAGCGCTTCGAACCACAGGCGCTGCTCGACGTGGCCACGCTGACGGGCGCCTGCGTGGTCGCGCTTGGCAAGTTCGCGACGGGACTGATGAGCAAGCACGACGATCTGGCTGGTGAACTGCTTGCCGCCGGCGAAGATACCTTCGACCGCGCCTGGCGGCTCCCGCTGTGGGATGAATACCAGTCGATGCTGGATTCGACCTTCGCCGACGTCTACAACATCGGTGGCCGCTGGGCCGGGGCGATCACCGCCGGCTGTTTCCTGTCGCGCTTCACCGAAGGCCAGCGCTGGGCGCACCTGGATATCGCCGGCGTGGCGAATGGTGACGGCAAGATGGGCATGGCAACCGGGCGACCGGTGGGATTGTTGTCGCAATGGTTGATCGATCGCGCGGCGTGACGGAGTGCCCCGCGCTGATTTCTACCTGATCGCCAAGCCGCGTTTCCGCGAGGAACCCTTGCGGCTGGTCTGCGAACTGGCGAAGAAGGCGTTCGACGCCGACCTGTGGACGCTGGTGCTCGCGCGCGACGACGAACAAGCCGAAGCGCTCGACGAAATGTTGTGGGACATGGGTGACGACGCCTACATCCCGCACCAGGTCGCAGGCGACGAGGAAGACGACTCCACGCCGATCCTGATCGCCACGCCTGCCATCGACGCACCGATGCGCGCGCTGGTCATCAACCTGCGCGATGGCGCGGTCGTAGGCAATTTCGAGCGCGTACTGGAAGTCGTGCCTGCCGACGAGTCCGCGCGCGAACCACTTCGCGAGCGCTGGAAGCAATACAAGGCGCGTGGCCTGGAACTCAAGAAATACGACATGTGATGCCACCCTGATGACTGCGCTCGCCACCGGTTACGACCCCACCCAGTTCGAAGCGCGTCTGTATGCGCAGTGGGAATCCAGCGGCGTGTTCAAACCCAGCGGCACGGGCGAACCCTATTGCATCCTGCTGCCTCCGCCGAACGTCACCGGCACCCTGCACATGGGGCATGCATTCCAGTACACGCTGCAGGATGCGTTGATCCGCTACCACCGCATGCGTGGCTTCGACACGCTGTGGCAGTTGGGCACCGACCACGCCGGCATCGCCACCGAGATGGTGGTGTCGCGCAACCTCAAGCTCGAAGGCAAGGATGAAACCCGCGATTCGCTAGGGCGCGATGGGTTCATCGAAAAAGTCTGGGAGTGGCGCGAACAATCCGGCCACACCATCGAGCGGCAGATGCGCCGCATGGGCACCTCCGGCGACTGGTCGCGCAGTGTGTTCACCAGGGATCCGATGCCTGCCGAGGCCGTGGTCGAGGCCTTCGTGCGCCTGCATGAAGAAGGCCTGGTTTATCGCGGCCAACGGCTGGTCAACTGGGATCCGGTATTGAAGACCGCCATCTCCGATCTGGAAGTGGTCAACGAGGTAGAGGATGGATTCCTCTGGTCGATTTCCTATCCGCTCAGCGACGGCAGCGGTTCGCTGGTGGTCGCGACCACGCGTCCGGAGACGATGCTCGGCGATACCGCGGTGATGGTGCATCCGGACGATGAGCGCTACGCACACCTCGTCGGCAAGACCGTCACGCTGCCGCTGACGGGGCGATTGATCCCGGTGATTGCCGACGACTATGTGGACCGCGAGTTCGGCACTGGCGTGGTGAAAGTGACGCCTGCACATGACTTCAACGATTACGCGGTCGGGCAAAGGCATTCATTGCCGTTGATCAACATCTTCACTGTCGACGCCGCGGTCAATGACGCGGCCCCAGAATGCTATCGCGGTCTTGACCGCTACGACGCACGCAAACTCGTGCTCGCAGATCTCGAAGCTGCCGGCCTGCTGGTGGAAACCAAGCCGCACAAGTTGCAGGTGCCGCGCGGCGATCGCAGCGGGCAGGCGATCGAGCCATACCTCACGGACCAGTGGTTCGTGAAAATGGACGGTCTCGGTGCACGTGGTCTCGAACTGGTCGAAAACGGGGCCATCAAGTTCGTCCCCGTCAACTGGATCAATACCTACCGTCACTGGATGGAGAACATCCAGGACTGGTGCATCAGCCGCCAGCTGTGGTGGGGACATCGCATTCCGGCGTGGTACGACGCAACTGGCAACGAATATGTCGGGCGCGATGAGTTAGAAGTTCGCAATCGTCACGGACTCGCTCCTGATGTTCCCTTAAAACAGGACGACGACGTGCTGGAGACCTGGTTCTCGTCGGCCCTTTGGCCTGTCAGCACGATGGGCTGGCCGAACCAGACGTTGATGCACGAACGCGGCTTTGAAAAATTCGTGCCGTCGTCGGTTCTGGTGACCGGCTTCGACATCATTTTCTTCTGGGTCGCCCGGATGGTCATGATGACGGACAAGCTGGTGGGTGAAGTTCCCTTCCACGATGTCTACATCACTGGCCTCGTCCGCGACAAGGACGGACAGAAGATGTCCAAGTCCAAGGGCAACATCCTGGACCCGCTCGACCTGATTGACGGCATTTCGATCGACGCTCTTGTCGCCAAGCGCACGGCCGGGCTGATGCAGCCGAAGATGGCCGGGAAGATCGAAAAAGCGACGCGGCGCGAATTCCCTGACGGCATCCCCGCCTTCGGAGCAGACGCCTTGCGCTTCACCATGGCCGCGCTCGCCGGCCACGGACGCGACATCAAGTTCGACCTCGGCCGCGCCGAGGGCTACAAGAATTTCTGCAACAAACTGTGGAATGCGACTCGCTTTGTGCTGATGAATACAGAAGGCGCGAATTTCAGTGGGCCGCCGCAACCGCGCACGGATGCCGAGCGCTGGATACTGGCGCAATTGGCAAATACCGCCGCGCAGGCGCAAATGCATTTTGCCAACTACCGTTTCGACCTGCTGGCGCAGGCCCTGTACGAATTCGCGTGGAACGATTTCTGCGACTGGTTCGTCGAGCTTGCGAAGCCCGCGCTCAATGACGTTGATGTCGAAGCCGCCAACAGCACCCGCCATACATTGCTGTTCGTGCTCGAGCGCCTGTTATCACTACTGCATCCGCTGATTCCCTTCGTTACCGAGGAATTGTGGCTGTCGGTGGCCCCCAAGCTGGGAATCACCGAAGCCACGATCATGTTGCGCCCGTATCCACAGACGTCGGATTTCACTGTCGACCAGGGCGATGCGCAAGCGGATATCGAATGGCTGAAGGCGATGGTGACGGGATTGCGCAAGCTGCGTAGCGATCTCAACGTGCCACCCGCCAAACAGGTCACGCTGCTGCTGGCCGATGACAACGCCAACGACCGCGCGCGCGTGGAGCGCTTCGGCCAGCAACTGCGCTTCCTCAACAAGCTTGAACGCATCGATTTCATCGTCGATGCGACTAGTGCGCCCGCTTCGGCTTCGGCCGTGGTCGGCGAGCTGAAGTTGCTGGTACCGCTCGAAGGCCTGGTCGACCTGGGCGCAGAACGCGCACGGCTGGACAAGGAGCTCAACCGGGTCGAGAGCGAGATCGCGAAGTCACGCGGGAAACTCGCCAGCGACACGTTCGTCCAGCACGCCCCGCCTGCGGTCGTCGAGTTGGAGCGTCAGCGCTTGTTGGACTGGACGATGCAGCGCGATGCGCTTGCCACGCAGCGCGCAAAGATCTGAAAACGCTCAGTCGGTGAATAATTCCTTCGCCATCACGATGGCGTCCTCACGCCCCGCCTTGGCGGGGTAATACCGCGGTCGCCGGCCGATCTCGTTGAAGCCTTCGGCGTGATAAAGCGCGATCGCCCCGGTATTGGAGGGGCGCACCTCCAGGAACACCCGTTGCGCGCCACGTGTGCGCGCCTGCAGAAGCAGGGTGCGCAACAGGCGACGGCCGTGTCCACGTCCTTGCTCCTCGGGCGCAGCGCAGACATTGAGCACATGCGCCTCGTCGGCAGCCAGGCTCAACATCCCGTAACCGATCATGGCGCCTTCGCGATGCAAGACCCATGCTGGATAATTCGCGCGCAGGCAATCCTGGAAGATCCCGCGCGTCCATGGGAATGGATACGCCCGCAGCTCGATGTCCAGCACCGCGTCCAAGTCTTCTTCACGCATCGGCCGCAGGTTGGTTGATTGCGATGGCTCGACTTCGCGCGTGCGGGCATTCATTGCGAGGTTCGGCGGAGCTGACGCAGCCGCGGCCATAGCGCACGCTTGGCGCCAGGATTTCCAAGCAAGCTGCTGGTCGGCGGCAGCATGCGCAGCACGGCTGCGACATCGGCAGCGTCCGGGGCGCGGCCGGCCGCATGCAACAGCGCACGCAGCAACGGATCATCGGTAATTTCAGGCGTGGCCATCACCCAAGGCGTGCAACCGAGCGCCACGAGGATTTCGCGCTGGCAGGGATCCCACAAAGCGATCAACCGTTTTGCATCGGTGAAACGCCGCGTCGGCGCCGCAACCACAGCAGCGGCCCTGATACGGCATAAACGGTGGTGGCCGTCAGCAACATCAGCGCCGGATCCAGCACCAATGCGATCAACACCGCCAATGCCAGCACGATCGCCCAGAACGGCACGCGATCGCCTTTCGGACCCCGCGGCCCCTTGAAACTGTTGTAACGGATGCGGCTGACCATCAGCAATGCGGCCACAACCGTCACCGCGACCGCGACGTAGCGCAACTGCTCCCCGGCCCAGCCGAACTCGACGCTCGTCCAGACAAAGCTCGCCATCAACCCAGCGGCTGCGGGGCTGGCAAGACCGATGAACCAGCGCTTGTCGACCTGGGCAACCTGGCTGTTGAATCGCGCCAGCCGCAGCGCAGCACAGGCGGCATACAGGAACGCCGTGAGCCAGCCGATCTTGCCCGCGGTGACTCCATCGAGCTTCAATGCCGACAGCGCCCAGTAATACATCACCAGCGACGGGGCCATGCCGAAGCTGACCAGGTCGGCCAGCGAATCGTATTGCACGCCGAACTCGGTCTGCGTGTTGGTCATCCGCGCGACACGGCCGTCGATCCCATCCAGCACCGAGGCGATGAAAATCGCAACGCAGGCGGCCTCGTAGCGGCCCTGGGAGGCCGCGATGATCGCGAAAAAGCCGCCAAACAAACCGCCTGTCGTGAACAGGTTGGGCAGCAGGTAAATGCCGCGGCTACGTGGACGTTGGGGGGGCACGTCGTTCATCGGGCCAGTGTAGCCGCCACCGTGGACCCGGACACCGTCCAAGCAGCTGAACCAATCACGGCTTTTGTGGACCGGTGGCTTGCACCAGGGGGCATGCGGTGCTGCAATCGATGCCCGCACCCACGTGACTCCAGGAATTTCCCATGCAACGTCCACACCTTGTCGTGACGAAACGTGCATTGACGCTGGGCCTGCTCGCCCTGGCTGTCTGTGCCACCGCCTCTGCCACGGATGTCTACCAGTGGAAGGATGCCCACGGCATCACCCAGTACAGCAGCACGCCGCCA
>JBBQTR010000127.1:0-5584 GCA_038213095.1 Lysobacterales bacterium
TGCTCGACAGCGCGCCGGATTTCGTGGCGACGATCAATATCATGCGGGCCAGCCGAGATGAGCCTGCGATATCGCTGTCGGAACTGCGGCCGCATGTCTCCAAGGGGGCCCGCGCGATGCTGGGTGCGGGATTCCCGCAACTCGAAGCGCCGGCGCGTGAGGCGATGATCGCGGAATTCCTGGATGTGTACGAAGGCGAGCTCGCCCGGCACGGCGCACCGTTTGATGGCGTCGAACCTTTGCTTGGTGCGATCGAAACTTCGGGCTGTCGTTGGGGCATCGTCACCAACAAGCCGGAGCATCTGGCCAAGCAGCTATTGCCGCGCCTTGGCTGGCAGACGCGTTGCGCGGTGCTGGTCGGTGGCGATACGTTGCCGGTGCGCAAACCCGATCCATTACCGCTGCTGCACGCCGCGCAATTGCTCGGCATGGATGCACGTGATTGCGTCTACGTGGGCGACGACGAACGCGACATCGCCGCCGCGCGCGCCGCGCACATGCCATCGGTCGTTGCGCTGTGGGGTTACCGCCTCGACGGCGACGATCCGCTGGCCTGGGGTGGCGACGTGGTCATCGACACGCCGCGAGCGTTGCTGGACCCTGCCGCGTGGCCGCTGCCGCGATGAGCGACAAGCTGGCGCTAGCCGGTTTTCTCGATAAGTGGCGCGCGCGCTGGACGGAATGGAGCGTCGCGGAAGTCTTCGTGGCGCCCGCACAGCGCGAAGTGGCTGTCGCGTGGTTCGCGTTGTTGCAGGAATTGCTCGATGCCGCATGGGCAGGCAGCGATCCGACGCCGGGACAGGCCAAGCTTGGCTGGTGGGCGGAGGAACTGCAGGGATGGTCGCAGGGACGTCGCCGCCATCCGCTGGGGATCGCATTGCAGAAGCGACCTGCGCCGTGGTCGTCACTGGCGGCGACGCTGCCTGCATTGCTGGCCACCCGGGAACCTGCAGATGATGCCGGGCTGGCGTTTGATGCACTGCAGCCGGTTGCCGCAGGTGTCGATGACGTCACACAGGCGTTGTTCGCAATGGGCGGCGCGGGGCAGCCTGCGAACGCCACGGCTGGCATGCTCGCGCAACACCTGATGTTGCTCGGCGACGCGGCGGTTCCGCTGCGGATGCGCGCCAGGGCAAAGACCAACGATGGCAACGCCAACGCGCGGGCCTGGGCGAATGAACTCCTGCAACGCTGGCCGGTCGCTTGCGGAGCGCGCTCGCAACGCATTTTCATGATCCTGTTGCAGGAGCGCATCCGCCGTTTTGCAGGTGGCGGTGATCTCGCACAGCCGCTGCCACGCATGGCGGCGCTGTGGGGCGCATGGCGAGCCGCCCGTGATTGACGAGTGACGCGCAACACAGTGTCGTGATCGTGAAAGGGCGGCATTTGCCGACGGCCGTTACAATGGGCTCTGTTCCCAATGCGGTAACTGCCGTGTCCTCGTTCCCCACGCTGCCATTGCAAATGCCCGACGTCGCCCACGACGCCGCAGCGCTCGCGCGGCCGCTGGACTGGGTCGGCATGGAGCGGATTTCGCTGCCCGTGCGTATTGCCGTCGAGCAGCATGCTGCCGACGCCGCTGGAGGTTTCATCCAGGTCGCCGCCTCGGTCGATGTTGCGGTTGACCTGCGCGACCCCGACGCGCGCGGCATCCACATGTCGCGCCTGTACCTGCAACTGCAGCAGGCGTTTGGGGCCGAGACGATTACCCCGGCGGGATTGCGGCGGGTGCTGCAGGGCTTCATCGAGTCGCAGCAGGGGCTATCGACCACCGCACGCCTGGTGGTGCGTTACGACTACATGCTGCAACGGGCCGCACTGGCCAGTGCGCACGTAGGCTGGAAGCGCTATCCCGTGGTCATCGAGGCGACCCTGCGCGACGGCCATTTGCGCTTGGCGCTGACATTGGCGGTCGAATATTCCAGCACCTGTCCGGCATCGGCGGCCTTGTCGCGGCATGTCAATGCCGAACGTTTCGCTGGAGATTTCGCCGCCACTCGGCCGTTGTCGACCGATGTCGTGCGCGACTGGATCGCCTCCGAGCGTGGCTTGGCCGCTACCCCGCACGCCCAGCGCAGCCGGGCTGAAGTGAGGATCGAATTGCGACCGGCGTTCGATGAATTGCCGGTGATGCCACTCATCGACGTGATCGAGGCGGCGCTCTGCACCCCGGTACAGACCGCGGTCAAGCGCGAGGACGAGCAGGCATTCGCCGAACTCAATGCAGCCAACCTGATGTTCTGCGAGGACGCGGCGCGGCGTATTGCGGCCGTCCTGTCCGTCGATGCGCGGGTGGAACGCTTCGATGCGTGCGTGGCGCACTTCGAAAGCCTGCATCCGCACGACGCCGTGGCGCGGGTATCGGGAACAGGGAATCGCTAGAAAGCTACGGTCAAAGGTGACGCCAATCGTGGCTTCGCGCGAATTCCAGGACCCGTGGGCGCGGCGCGTGGATCCAATGCGCTGATCGCATTCATGTTGTCGGTGGTGGCGCCCACATAGAAGCCGCAATTACCCCAATCGAGCCTCCGGCGTGGCATCGCAACTCGTGCCTGAAGCGCCGTGACTCGTTGACCGCGCGGGTCAGGGTGTCAGACATGCCCGGTTTCGTTGGTTTTGGGCGAGGAGGGCACCGGATCGTGCCCTCCAGGATGCAGCGGGTGGCATCGGCCGATCCTGCGCAGCGCAAGCCAGCCGCCTTTAACGGCCCCGAAGCGGGCAAGGGCGGTCATTGCATACTCCGAGCAGGTCGGCACAAACCGACAGCGGGGGCCAAGGATAGGGCTCAGCCACCGCTTGTAGAGACGCAGGATACGGATGAGGAGGTCAGTGATCACAAGGGGTGCACGCGGCTGCGCTTCAGACTCGCGCGGTTGCCGCTTTCGGGCGGGCAGGGTATAACAGCGCGCTTTCCCGCCTCAAGGGAATCGCGCCGACGCCCTGTTGATGTCCGGACGTTGACGAGCTCGCCCGAATTCAATCCGCGCCTTCCTGTAGGCGCGCTTCACCAGATCAAGGATCAGCCCCACGTGGCAGCAAAAAAACCCGCAAAAAAGGCCGCAAAGGCCGTCAAGAAGACCAGCAAGCCCGTAGCAGGGTCCCATGCAGCCCCGAAGCCAGCAGGCAAGAAGCCGGTCGCAAAGAAAGATGCGCCCAGGAAGGCTGAACCCAAAAAAGCACCGGTTAAAAAGCCGGTCGCCAAAGCGGCGAGCAAGCCTGTGGCAACCAAGCCTGCGGCCAGCAAACCGACGGGGAGCAAGGTCGCCAGCAAGAAAGCGCCCGCCCAGGCTGTCGCAAAAAAACCTGCCACCAAGCCTTCGGTCACCCATCATCCGGCAAGCCCGACGCCCAAGCTCGTGAGCAAGCCGGTCGCCAAGCCCGTTGCCAAGCAGCTTGCACAGCCGGCAGTGTCGGCCGGCAAGCCTGCCATCGCGCCGCGACCGGCGGGCAAGGTCGCGGTTGCTGTCGCAGCCAAACCGAGCGCTGCCCCGCGCAAGGACAAAGTCAAGATCGTGTCCTACAAGACCGATCAGACCACCGGTCGCCCGATCCTGCCTGCTGGCTACAAACCCAGTCCAGACGAGGAATACATGGGGACTCTTCAGGTCGAGTATTTCCGTCAGCGCCTGCAGTCCTGGCGCGCGGACCTGGTCGAGGAATCCAAGCAGACCATCGAGAACCTCAAGGATGAAGTCCGCGATGTCGGCGACGAGGCCGAGCGCGCCACCCGCGAAACCGAGAATTCACTCGAACTGCGCACCCGCGACCGTTATCGCAAGCTGATCGGCAAGATCGACAGCACGCTCAAGCGGCTGGATTCCGGTGAATACGGCTACAGCGTGGATTCGGGCGAAGACATCGGCCTGGAGCGCCTGGAAGCCCGCCTCACCGCAGAGCGCACGATCGACGAGCAGGAACGCTGGGAGCACCTGCAGAAGCAGATCGGCGATTGAAGATCCGCAGGCATGCAAAAAAAGCCCCGCAATGCGGGGCTTTTTATTTGGCGGGCAGGTTGATCAATGCAACTCCCGCAAATCCAGCCTGCGCAACTTCGGGGCGAATTTCGCGGTAATCCCGACCACGCCCAGTGTCATGCAGCCACCGAAAATCACCGAAGGCACCAGGCCGAGTAGCTTTGCGGCAACGCCGGACTCGAAAGCGCCAAGCTCGTTTGATGACCCGATGAAGATGCCATTGATCGCCGATACGCGGCCGCGCATGGCGTCAGGCGTCGCCAGTTGCAGGATGGTCGAGCGAATCACGACGGAAACGCCATCGCACAGCCCCGATGCAAACAGCAACATCGTCGACAGCCATAACTGGCGCGACAGTGCGAACGCAATAATGCAGATACCGAAGCCGGTAACGACTCCAAGAAGCAGCCGGCCGGCGTTGCGCTCGGGAGGCCGTCGCGAGAGCCAGACACCGACCAGCACCGCGCCCACCGCAGGCGCAGCGCGCAGGATGCCCAGGGCCTCCGGGCCAGCATGAAGGATGTCCTTGATGAAGGCGGGCAGCAGCGCCACCGCGCCACCAAACAACACCGAGAACATGTCCAGCGCCAATGCACCCAGCAGGATCTGGTGGCCGAAGACGAAGCGCAGGCCTTCATGAATGCTGGCGAACACAGGCGCACGGGATGCCATCGCGACAGGTTCCTCAACACTCAGCACTGCAAGCGCCGAGGACGCTGCCAACGCGAGTACGGCTGCGGTGACATAAGCGGACGTTTTTCCCGACCAGCCGACCAGGATGCCGCCGATCGCCGGCCCGATCACCAGTCCCAACTGGAATACCACGCTGCCGAGGCCGGATCCACGCGCGAATTGGTCGCGCGGCAGCACGCGCGCGAACAACGCGTTGTAGATCGGCGTCAGGAAGGCGCGCACCGTGCCAGTCAACGCGATCGCGGCATAGATCAACGGCGTCCCGTGCGAAGGCAGCCAGCCAGAGGCAATCGCAGCCAGGATCAGCGCCGTGATTGCCAGGCCGCCACACGCCACCATCCCGAGTTTGCGTCGCGGCAGGTGATCGACCATATACCCGGCAAACGGCGCCACGCAGAAATACGGGATGACTTCCGCAAGCCCCACCAGCCCCAGCGCCAATGGGTCGTGCGTAAGCTCGTAGACATGCCAGCCGACCGTGACCGCCACGATCTGGTAGGACAGGATCGCGAGGATGCGATACGCCAGCAGCACCAGGAAACCACGGTTGCGCAGTGGCGCCACCGATATCGCTGCAGGGGGACTCATGCCGCCCGACTGGCGGTGTCGCGGATGAAACCCAGCAACGCGGTAAGACCATTGCTGCGGGTGGGCGACAGATGTTTCGCTAAACCGCTCGCGCCGATGAAATCAGGCTCGGTGGCGAGGATTTCAGCCGCGGCGCGGCCGGAATAAACGCGCAATGCGAGATACACCAGGCCCGACACAATTGCCGAATCGCTGACCGCCGCGAAATTCAGCCTCGAGGCATCTCCCGACGGCACGATCCACACCATCGACTGGCACCCGTGCAGGCGGTTGCCTTCGGTTTTCCAAGCATCGGGAAACAGCGGCAATTTGCGGCCAAGATCGATCAG
>JBBQTR010000128.1:0-5561 GCA_038213095.1 Lysobacterales bacterium
AACAGGCCGCCTTGCGGCAGCCTGAGTGGTCGAATCAATTGGCGTCCCCAAGGGGATTCGAACCCCTGTCGCTACCGTGAAAGGGTAATGTCCTGGGCCTCTAGACGATGGGGACGGGTGTTGCGTTTTGTGTCGTGCTGCAGGCCTAACGATTGGTGGAGCCAGGCGGGATCGAACCGCCGACCTCTACAATGCCATTGTAGCGCTCTCCCAGCTGAGCTATGGCCCCACGCGCTGGCAGCCACAAAGTTTAGCGGGCGGACTTGGGAAAGGTCAAGCCTTGATCATGCCATCCAAGCCAGCTCCGAGGATTCAAGACGATTCGGTGTTGCGGCCTGCATTGTCGCCAGACAATCCGCTTAGCATCCGGTCATTGACGAAACATTGGTTTGCGTCATGCCACGGGCATCATCGCGTGTGAACCTTCGACAGCCGAAGCGCATTGGTGACGACAGAAACCGAACTCAGGCTCATCGCCACCGCCGCGATCATCGGGCTCAGCAGTATTCCGAAGAATGGATACAACACGCCAGCTGCGATGGGCACACCGATGGCGTTATAGAGGAATGCAAACGCCAGGTTCTGCTTCATGTTTGCAACCGTCGACTGGGAAATCGTCCGCGCCCGCAGGATCCCGCGCAAGTCGCCCTTGACAAGCGTGACCTGCGCGCTGGACATCGCGATGTCGGTACCAGTGCCCATCGCGATCCCGATATCGGCCGCCGCCAACGCCGGTGCATCGTTGATGCCGTCGCCCGCCATGGCAACGTGGCGACCTTGGGATTTCAGCCGTTGCACGAGTTCGGCTTTGCCCTGCGGTGTAATTCCGCCATGCACCTCGTCGATACCGAGCGTATCTGCGACGGACTGTGCCGTCGTCATCGCATCGCCAGTGGCCATGACGATCTGCAGGCCTGCAGATCGCAACTCAGCCAATGCGTCGCGCGTGGTCGGTTTGATCGGATCAGCGACCACGATGAGGCCGGCCAGGCGCTGATCGACGGCGAGAAACATCACGCTCGCGCCTTGTTTGCGCAGTTCTTCGGCGGCATCGACCTGCGCTGAGACATCGATTGAAAGCTGCGACATCAGCGCGATGTTGCCAAGCGCCAAGGCGTGGGTGGCGATGTGGCCTTGCACGCCCATGCCGGTGACTGAATCGAATTCTTCGGCGCGATCGAGCGGCAGCTTGCGTGCCTGCGCTTCGGCGACGATTGCGGCAGCCAATGGGTGTTCGCTGCCTTGTTCCAGACCGGCGGCGTACTGAAGGACCTGATCTTGCGTGAAGCCACCGACTGCGATCACCTCGCGAAACGCGGGCCGACCTTCCGTAAGCGTCCCGGTCTTGTCGAGGATCAACGTATCGATCGTGCACAGGCGTTCGATGGCTTCGGCATCGCGAAACAGCACGCCGGCCTGCGCCGCGCGCCCAGTCGCGACCATGATCGACATCGGCGTCGCCAGGCCCAGGGCGCAAGGGCAGGCGATGATCAGTACCGATACAGCATTCAATATTGCGTAGGCCCACGACGCCCCATAAATGCCCCATACAAAAAACGTGATCACCGAGGATGCGAGCACGGCAAGCACGAACCAGACCGCGGCCTTGTCCGCCATCCGTTGCATCGGTGCGCGCGAACGCTGCGCCTGGGCGACCAGTTGCACGATCTGGGCCAGCATGGTGTCCGATCCCACTTTCTCCGCGCGGATCACCAAGCTGCCAGTGCCGTTCAAGGTGGCGCCGATCACGTTATCGCCGGCGGTTTTTTCCACGGGAATGGGTTCCCCGGTCAGCATCGATTCGTCGATGCTTGAACGGCCTTCGATCACTTCGCCATCCACCGGGACTTTTTCCCCGGGCCGCACGCGTAGGCGATCGCCGACATGGACGTGTTCAAGCGGGATGTCCTCCTCGCTGCCGTCGTCGCGCAACCTGCGCGCCTGTTTTGGTGCAAGACCGAGCAAGCCCTTGATGGCACCGGCCGTGCGGGACCGCGCACGCAGTTCCAGCAGTTGACCAAGCAGGGTCAGCGAGACGATGACCGCCGCCGCCTCGAAATAAACACCGGCACGGCCGTGTTCGCCGAATGAAGCGGGGAAAAGCTGCGGCGCCACTGTGGCGACCACGCTGTAACCGAACGCAGCAGTCACGCCAATACCGATCAAGGTAAACATGTTGGGATTGCGATTGCGGATCGACTGCACGCAACGTTCGAGGAACGGCCAACCAGCCCACAACACGACCGGCGCACTCAACACAAGTTGCGCCCAAGTTCGCGTCGCAACTGGCATTCCAGGCAGGTAATGTCCGAACATCGCCAGCATCAAAGTTGCCAGCGTCAGCGGCAGCGTCCACCAGAAGCGTCGGGAGAAATCACGCAGCTCGGGATTTTCCTCGTCGCCAAGACTGGGCATTTCAGGCTCTAGAGCCATGCCGCAGATCGGGCATGTGCCGGGGCCGGACTGCCGGATTTGGTGATGCATCGGGCAGGTATAGATCGTGTCCGCCGGAACGACGACCGCAACAGGCGAGGGGATCAGATATTTTTCGGGATCGACAGAGAAGCGCTCCCGGCAACGCGCCGAGCAGAAGTGGTAATCCTTTCCCTGGTGCGTGGCGTGGTGCGTAGTGATCAGCGGGTCGACCTGCATGCCGCAGACGGGATCAAGCACCGTTTCCGGTGCCGCAGCAGTCTTGTCGGAAGTAGACGCATTCGGATTGCCCAGTTTTTCTTCTGCGTCATGCGGATGCGGATGGTCGGAGTGCGTCATCTGTGGTCCTCGGCCAATGCGGCCAGAATCGGGCAATGTTCCAGAGCAGCGTGTCTCGAATAGGGCACCAACAGCTGCTACGAGTCGTCGCGTATGTGCGTCAATTCATCCAGCGGATAGGCGGTGTCGGCCTGCTTCGGCCTTCAATTCCCCATTGTCGTCATTACGCTGGCCCGGGAGCGTGAGGGTTGGCGGATCTCATCCAGCGTGGATGGTGGGGTGAGGCAGCTGGTGTGACGTCAATTCCTGCCCGTCAGTACAGGCGCAAAGCCACCGCCTGGCGTTCGAAGATTGGTCGTTTGACCTTGGTACATGCGTGCTGCATACAGCAGCACTACGCCACAGTAGGCGTAGCAACGCAGGTCGACCTTGAGCGCATCGGATTTCGCCGCGATGTAACGTTCGCTGGGGCGAACGATCTCCTGTGCAACGTACTCTGCCTGCCCAATCTGCTGCCATACCCGGCGAGTGAGCTTATCGCCGCGGTAACTGGCTTTGCTGCCGAATCCAGCGGCTGGCTTGAAGAAGAGTTGCCGACGTCCTTCCCACAGGACATCCCGGTTCGCGGGTGTAACCCGTGTTGTTGCAGGAACTGCCGCCAGCAGGGTGGCCACGAATGAGGGATCAAGTCCGGCAGCGCGCAGGAAATCACCGTCGCACAGCAGGCTCAAGTTGCGCTTGTCCGCATACATCGCGTGTCCGCGAGGATGTGGACTGACGACGACATCGCGATTCAAATACGCGGTTCGAAGGTGTTCGCTCACCGTGGATCCAAGAGAAAAATCAGTCAGGCGATTGTAGACAAGATCCACTGAAGATCCGTTCAGCCATAGACCATGATCACGGTAAACCAGATCAGTCGGGGAACAGATTGCGGCCTCGTAGCCCCGTGCGCGGAAGAGTTCTCGATACAACACAAACTCCGGGTACAGGTACTGTTGCTCCGGCGCGGTGTCGACGATAGCCACAAACCGCAACTGCACATCACCCCGTTGCAACCGCCACTCCTCCAGCATGACCTCAACAGCCTGGTCCTCGACTTTGGACGCATCGGTGGGTGAAGCAGTCAGCTGCGGCATGCACATGTGCAGGGCCTTCCCGAGCATGGCATTCAACAGTGCGCCGCCGGGATTCGTATTGATTTCAATTAGCCTAGGGCCGTCCGGAGCCAAGTGAACGTCAAAGCCCAGCAATCCTCCCGGGGAGCCTGGATCGAAACATGCAATCGACGGCGCCCAGGACATCACTGCTCTTTGGAAAGCCTGAGTCGCTGTCACTTTTTCGATGGCAATGACCAGCGCGGCCACCTGCTCTAGATGGTGTCGCGATACGTAAAACGGCAGCGCTGAAAACAAGTGGGGGTGCGAGGTTGTCATGGAGGTTGGCAACCCTTCTGCAGCAAGAAGCACATCAAGCCGCGCGTGTAGCGCCTGCGGATCGACGGCCACGCAGAAACAGTCCCGATTCAGATCCTCGATCGACGTTGCCGCGGCGCACGATGCGACGCAGTCATCCAAACTGCTGCTGCGCGATGAGGCAGCTTCTTCAATCGGAATGACTGGGGTCACGTGGCGGGGTTTCCTTCAGCTGTGCTGCACATAATCAGTCCGCAAAGACGCCCCTCAGTGCTTATGGGCGGGACTACCATCAGAAGCTTTCCCCGGTTTGGCGGGCGCGGCTGGATGTGATTCGATGGTGCCGTCGGCGTGGCGATGCGTGATCTGTCTTGGTGCTGTTGTGGGGGCCTCGGCCGGCGCCTTGGGCGCATTTGCGATCGGTGAACCCATCTGCATTCCAGGCATATCCATCTCTCCTGGCTTGCCGCCCATCGCGGCATGCATGTGTTCGTCATCATCCACGGGCAACTTCCCGCCAAGCTTGAGGTATTGATCCGGTGTCATCGTGGGCAACTTGCGGATGAAGGCGACCATGTTCCAGATCTGCTCATCGGTATGCGTTTTCCCCCAAGCCGCCATGCCGGTCATCTTGACGCCGTGCTTGATGATCCAGAAGGCTTCCGCCGGATCGTCGATGCCATCCTTGGACAGGTCAGGTGGCAGCGGATACAGGCCAGCCCGGATTTCTGTTTCGGCCATGCCGGGTGCCAGATGGCATCCGGTGCACATCGACGAATAATGCTCGGCTCCCTCGGCGATCATTGCAGGATTGTCGAGGTTGGGGACCTTGATGCCGCGCGAGTAAGCCTTGGTTGAATGATCACGCAGGTTATTGATCAACTGATGCGTGATCGCCCAGTGGGGATCGTCCGCGCCAATGTTGTACCTGCCGGACCAGACGAACAGGCCGGCCCCAATGGCGAGCACGGCAAAGACACCAACGACGGCGCTGATGATGCGGGTGTTTGAATTCATGTTCACTCCTTGTCAGATTGCTCGATCAAAACCAGATTCGGACACCTGCGACAAGCCGGGTGTCCTTGGTGGGGTTACCTTCTTCGCGTCGAAATCCGGCTGTCTTGCCGAAGGCGCGTTCCTGCACGATGCCGACGTAGGGTGCAAAACGGCGGGTAAATTCATAACGTAAACGATATCCGCTTTCCAGCGTGCTCAATCCGGAACCGATCCCGCGTCGTGCGTCGTTCTGTCCAAACAGATTGACCTCAACCAGCGACTGAAGGATCAGCCGTCCCGTGAGCAGTGTGTCGTAGGTTGCCTGCAGTCGCGCGGACGTCAGCCCGCCCTGGCCGATGTAGGCGGTTGCCTCGACGTCGTACTTGTAGGGCGTCATGCCCATCACGCCGATCGCAGCGAAGTCCTGCGAACGGCCGG
>JBBQTR010000129.1:0-5508 GCA_038213095.1 Lysobacterales bacterium
AATCAAGACGGGCGAGGAACTGACGTACGACTATGGGATCACACTCGACGAGCCGCATACGGCCCGTTTGAAGAAGATATGGGCCTGCCGGTGCGGGGCGAAAACGTGCAGCGGGACGATGTTGAAACCGAAGCGTTGAACTTCCCGGGGTCAGCATTCCCCGTGAAGTCGCCATGACTTTTGACAGTCGGTAATCCAAGTGTGGTTGGGTAGCCTGTGCAATCCAACCAAGGCTGCCACTGCAATGCGTGCAATGCTCCTTATCGCGGTCCTGTGGATGGTCTCGACGTCTGCATCCGCGATCCAGGTTGATGGCCGGATCGATGCCGCCGAGTGGGCCGGTGCGCGCCACATCACCGATTTTCGACTAACGCAACCGCTGTCGCGGGCAGCAAGTCCTTACCCGACCGAGGCCTGGGTGTTGGCGACGCCTGAAGGGCTTGCGATCGCCTTCAAGAACACCCAGCCAGCCAATGTGCCGCGCACGCGCCAAGCCGTGCAGCGCGACGCCAACGCGGCCACCGATCGGGTGAATGTGTACGTCGACTTCGATGGCGAGGGACGGATCGGCTACAACTTCATGGTGCGCCTGTCAGACAGCATCCAGGACGAGACCATCACCAACGAGAACCAGTTCAACTCCGATTGGGACGGCAAATGGCAGCACGCGGTGTCCGAGGATGGCGACACCTGGTCGGTTGAATTCCTGATTCCCTGGTCCATCGCGCCGATGAAGGACGGCCACGACGGCAAGCGCACGATCGGATTGCAGCTCGATCGCGTGGTGGGCGCCACCGGCGAGCGGGTGGGATGGCCTGCGATCTTTGGTGGGGAACAGCGGTTCCTGAGCGTTTTCGCGATGGTCGAAGTGCCCGCATACAGCCAGTCGCTACTGACGGTGACCCCTTATGTGGTCGGCGTGTACGACAACATTCGTCGTCGCGAAAAATTCGACACAGGTGGAGACATTTTCTGGAAGCCGAATGGCAGGTTTCAGCTCAGCGCCACCCTCAATCCAGATTTCGGACAGGTCGAGAGCGATCAGCTGGTCGTCAATTTCAGTGCGGTGGAAACCTTCTTCAGCGACAAGCGACCATTTTTTACAGAGAACCAGAGCTTTTTCGATGTGCCGTTCGGCTCACTCAATAATGCCAATCGCCTGATCTATACGCGTCGGGTGGGCGGGGCGGCGGATGATGGGAGCGGTGCCGGGGACGTGACTGCGGCTGCAAAGGTTAATGGCAGCATCGGAGCCTTCAACTACGGCCTGTTTGCAGCGACCGAAGCGGACGCTGTCGGTCGTGATTTCTACGCCCTGTGCGGCACGCGCGACTTCGCCACCCAAGGTGTTGGCGCGATGGTGAGCCGCGTTGATCGGCCGTTCCTGGACCGGCAGGCAACCGTGTATGAATTCGATCACCGCTGGAATCCCGATGCGAAACTCGGTATCCGCACCACGCTGGTTGCCAGCGATGTGCAGCAGAAAGGCCTCGGCACCCGTGACAGCGGCGGCCAGGTGCAGATCGATTACGACATGGGCAACACCTGGCGACAGCAGTTGTATGCCGAGCATCTTGGCGGTGGTCTGCAGCTGAATGATTTCGGCTACCTGCAGCGCAACAACTACAACTATGCGCGCTATGAGCTGGCTCATCGTGTCTCCACGCTACCGGCGGAGTCGTCATACGCATCTCACGACTGGCGCTATGTGGCCCTGCGCGAGTTCAACGACGCTGGCCTGCACCTCACCGATGCCGTGTCGCTCAAACGGCAGAGCGATATGCGCCATGGGGGCAATGAGTTCTTCGAAATCAGCGCGTTCACGCCCGGGTTTGACGACCTGATCACCCGTGGCAACGGCGCGGTCAGGGTGCCGGCCAAGCTATATGGCTTTTACGAACGACTCTGGTCGCGCAAAGGGCACTGGTCTCTCTATGCCAATGCGAACTACGCCGCGGAAGGCCTTGATGGGCCGGCCGACGGATCGCTGGCATTTGATTTGAATCCCACCTACTTCATCAACGACAACCTGAATATCCAGGCCGAACTGTTCGTGCAGCACAACCCGGATTCGCTGATCTGGCAACGCGACAACCTGCTAGGAAGCTTTCGTACAGATCAGATATCAATCAACGGTGGCCTGCAGTGGACGATCAACCCGAAACAGGATTTGCGCGTCAAGCTGGAAACCATTGCGCTTGATGCCCGTGTTCGACACGCATGGCGTGTCGCACCCGATGGCACACCCGTCGCGAGCAATGACGCAGTGGGTGATTTCAGCCTGCGCAACCTTGGGTTCCAGATCCGCTACCGCTATGAACTGGCCCCCTTGTCGAATCTCTACATTGCCTACGTCCGCGGAGGATTTGGCTTGAACCAGTTCTCACAGGACGTGACACCGCTGCTGGCCGACAGTTTTTCGTTGCACGACAGCGAACAGCTGCTGCTGAAGTTGAGTTACCGATTCGAGCTCTGAGTGCGCAACGCCCGGGCGCTAGAGGTCATCTTCGCCCGGAAATGAGATGCTGATCTCGCCGACGATCACCACAGTTCCCAGGTGGGGATAACGGCGATCATCACTGGAGAATGTGTCCTCGCCCATCGGATAGGCGCCGTCGGCACCGTCGCGATGGTTCAGGCTGATGCCGCGGCGTTGTGGAGCCTTGTCGTCAGGTTGCAGACGACCGCCATTCCAGTCGCTGATGGCGCCGCCGTAATCCCAGTCGAACCCCGTGAACCGGATCGGCCTGCCGTTCAGGGCCTGCAATTTCGATAGCGGCATGCCGATGGCGACTCCGTTGTCGAGTTGCCAGCGCGATCCTTCATCCATCACCCGCACCATGCTGAGCGCGCAGCCGCTTCTCGTCCTGGAAATACAGGTACGCGCGTCGGGCAGGATCGTCGGGAAACAGGATCACGCCGCGCGACGTTTCGCCTTCACCGCCGGGGACATCGGCTACGCGCACTTTGGCTTCGCCGAAACGTTGTTGCAGCCAACTCACGCCCGTGCTGGGCGCGAATAGTCCGGGTAAGCGATAGGTGCCGGCTTCGCCGAGATTGGCTGGCGTTGCGTCGGCGTCTTCGGCCGCGCCCGCCAGCGAGGCTGAGTGCAGCGCTGGATCAGGAGCGACGGCCGGTGTTGCGACTGCGCTGGGGTGGTTCGACGCTGGTGGTCTGGCGGGAGGCGGTGCCGCCTCGCGACGGCATGCTGTCAGCGCCAGCAGCAGCAAAACAGCAATGCGAGGCGTCGTCATGGATGCACCTCGTGCAGGCTGGCCGAGGCGATTCGCCAGGCACGCTGGTCCGCCGTGGCTCCATCGACCGTGGAGCGGCGCAGGGTATAGGTGCCTGCGTACTGATGTTCGCTGCCATCGCGACGTGATGCGGTGATCGTGACTGGAATTTCGATATACCGCGAACCTGCAGCGGCATCCAGATGCGTGGGTGCCTGCGTCTGCACGTTGACGATCGCGGTATCTGCATAGCCATCGGCAAACTGCTGCGGCGTTTGACCGCTGGCGCGGCCGTGATCGAACCACAGGGCCCAGGCATGGGCGAAACCATCCTGGTTGATTGCGGAGTAGTAGTCATGAATCACGGCGACGGCGTCCTGGGGAGTCGGTTCCATCGCAGGCAATGGATCAGCCGATCCTGTTGCGGCCTCTTGCACAGTCTTGTCAGATGCGCTGCCTGCGGGGGAGGCTGTTGGATCCGGATTTCCTGATAGTGCGACGGCCTCGTCGCCGACACTCGTGGTGCTTGTGGTCAACGGCTTCAGGGTCGATATGGCCGGGACGGGGCCGGGCGTGTCCGGCATGCCGGTGATTGAACCGCCTGTGGCTTGCGGTTGGGGCAGCGAGGAGAAGGCGACGTCGGTAACGTCGTCGCTGCCTGTGCTGCCTGGACTTGCCTGGTTTCGGTGGCCGCACGCGGCAAGCAACAACACCACGCATAGGGCAGCCGGGATGCGGGGACGGGTTAGCTGCCTCATGGCAATGCCGATCCGATTCAATTTCATGGGCGGACACAATGCCGTGGCGAAGGTGAACGCATGCTCAAATCGCTAACTTCCACATCGCGTCAACATGAAAGACCCGGCGAACCGCCTTCACATCGGATCACATGAGATGCGGAGTAACGTGTTACCGAATCGTCTTGGTCACAATTTAGGAAAAGCAGATGAATGCTACCCATATTCAGCTAGCTAGCCGCATTGCAGGAGTATTGCTGGGAGTTTGCATCGGGCCAGTTTACGCCGAGGATTTGCAGCTGCACGCGGTGCTGGACGGGTCCACCGTCGTCTCGGCCACCACGTCCAAGGCAACGGGCGAGGCGACGGCAATATTGCGTGATGACGGCAAGGTGCGGATCAACCTGGTCTTCGGAGGACTGACATCCAAAGTCACCGGCGCTGCATTGCACACAGGAACAAAGGCGGAGAATGGCCCCAATGTGATGCCGCTGGATGTGCGAAAGGATCAAACCGCTGGTTCACTTGTCAACAGCGAGGTCACGCTCACCCCTGACGTGGCCGCGAGCATGCGGCAGGGCGATGTTTACATTGTCGTCACGACCATTGATTACCCCTCTGGTGCGATCCGGGGACAGTTGATGCCACAGCCGGTGCGGTTGGGAACGCAGCCTGCAGTACAACCAAGTAAATGATTCCCTCCGCGTCAGTCATGCATCCAATGCAAATCTGGATGCACCGATGCTGATGTGATCAGCCAATTTCCCCGCGTGATGCGCGCGGTAACCGATCGAAAAAACCCACAAAAAAGGGCCGGATAATGCCGGCCCTTTTTTGCAAACGGTCGAACCGTTACGCAGGTTGCGGCACGATCAGGCCGCGGCGTCCTTGAGCTTCTTGAGTGGGCGCACTTTCACCTTCACTGATGCTGGCTTGGCGGCGAACCACTGTTCTTCCTTGGTGAACGGGTTGATGCCCTTGCGCTTGGGCTTGGCCGGTACGCTGACGGCGGAAATCTTCAGCAGGCCGGGCAGGGTGAACGAGCCCGCGCCCTTCTTGTTGACCGAACCGTGCACTGCGCCTTCCAGCGCGACCAGTACGGCGCGCACGTCGCGCGGCGCGACGCCACTGTTCTCGGAAATGTGTGCGACCAGGCCTGACTTGCCCAGCGCTTCCTTGATCGGCTTGGGAGCAGCCGGCTTGGCGGCGGCCTTCGGAGCGGCTTTCTTCGTTGCGACTTTCTTCTTCGCCATATGTGTCCCGTGGTACTCGATGATGGATGGGTTGGCCAGGAATTCCCCTCGGCAGTTGAAATGTAGGCGATGCGTGCGCAGACGCCAAGTCCCGAGGGGCTTTTTTACGGGTTTTTTTTTCGATTTCCCAAATCAAGGCGTGCAAAGGCAGCGATTGAGGACTTTTTTGGCTCAATCGTCTTCATGTCGCGGTTTGTAAGCGTCGACCAGCTTGTGCTGCATCGCCGTCGGAACCGGCTCGTAATGACTGAAATCCAGGGAATAGCGGCCACGGCCGGCAGTCAC
>JBBQTR010000130.1:0-5493 GCA_038213095.1 Lysobacterales bacterium
CCGAGCACGGCAAAATCGCACGCGAGTTGTTCTGCGCGCATCAAATCCTCTGGCGTATGACAGGATGCGGCTACCAGCGCGTCATCCGCCAACGGTCGTTGATGCAGCTCGTTCAATTGTGACGAACGCAGGTGCACGCCGACACCAAGCTCGCGCGCCAGCGTCACGTCGGCGCTGATCAGCACTTCGACGCCTCCAATGCGGCACCGCTCCACTGCGTCGATCACGATTGCCCGCCAGTGTGTCGCGTCCATTTCTGGTGATGCGCGCAACTGCACGCGTGGTACGCCGGCATCCAGTGCCTGCTGTAACGACTGCAGCCAAGCCGAGTCGTCATCGGCAGGTGCAGGCGTGATCAGGTAACGATCGGGCTGCAGCAGCGCGGCGACGACCGGGCGATCGGCGGCCGGCATTGCGTAGCTGGCGAGTTTGCCTGGGGGAACCCATGCCAGCGCCTGTCCTTCATGCCCTTTCGGGGTGCCACGCCAGGATGCGATCCGACGCACTTCCAGGCGCAAGCGCTTGTGCGGGTAGCGGTGTGGGACGCAGATCAGTGGCGCGCCAAGCTCGGCTCGGATGCCGAGTTCCTCCTGCAACTCACGGACCAACGCAGCCTCGGGAGTCTCATCCGGCTCCCGCTTGCCACCGGGGAATTCCCACAAACCTGCCAAATCCCGACCTTCGGTACGCCGCGCCAGCAGGATGCGGCCGCGCGCATCCTGGAGAACGCCGGCGACGACTTCGACGATGGGCGGTTCAGCCATGAACCATCACCGCCGCGCGTTGACCCTCGCCACCGAAAACGCGGGGGGAAGGATGGGATTTATCAGGCCAGCTGCCCATGGCAATGCTTGAACTTCTTGCCGCTGCCGCAGGGGCAAGGATCGTTACGGCCGACTTTGGGCATGCCCGGCGGCAGTGCGCTGGCCAGCGTTGCGGTTTGTACCTGCGCGGCTTCCTCGTCGGCACCCATGCCGCCAATGTCGGCGTGCTGGAACTGCATCTGGCGGGCGACGGCTTCGGCTTGGCGACGTTCTTCGGCTTCCATCGCGGCGACTTCGGCTTCGTCGCGCACGCGTACCCGCGCAAGCAGTGTGACCACCTCGCGCTTGACCTTGTCCAGCATCTCACCGAACAGTTCAAAGGCTTCTTTCTTGTATTCCTGCTTGGGCTGCTTCTGCGCGTAGCCGCGCAGGTGGATACCCTGGCGCAGGTAATCCATGCGCGCCAGGTGATCCTTCCAGTTCTGGTCGAGCACGTTGAGCATGATGTGCTTCTCGAGCATGCGCATCGTCTCGCCGCCGATTTGCGCTTCCTTGTCGGTGAACAGACGCGCGACGTCCTGCTGGACTTCGCTGGCGACCTGCTCGGCGTCGATCTCGGTGCGCGACTTGATGGTTTCGGCCAGCGCCGGCTGCAACCCGAATTCCGTCGACAATTCCGCTTCCAGCCCCGCAAGGTCCCATTGTTCGTCGATCGAATTCAGTGGGACGAAGCGCGCGACCATGTCGGCGACCACGTCGTCACGGATGCCTTCGACATTGTCCTGCACGGACTCCGCTTCGAGCAGTTCGTCGCGTTGCTGGTAGATCACCTTGCGCTGGTCGTTGTTGACGTCGTCGAAGTCGAGCAGGTTCTTGCGGATGTCGAAGTTGTGCGCTTCGACCTTGCGCTGCGCGTTCGCAATCTGCTTGGTAACCAACGGCGACTCGATGATGTCGTCTTCCTTCAGCCCCATGCGCTCCATCACGCGCTGCACCCAGTCGGCGGCGAAGATGCGCATCAGGTTGTCTTCGAGCGACAGGTAGAAACGCGACGAGCCCGGATCACCCTGGCGACCGGAGCGACCACGCAGCTGGTTGTCGATACGTCGCGATTCGTGGCGCTCGGTGCCCACGATGTGCAACCCGCCAGCCGCCTTGACCGCGTCATGCCGCGGCTGCCATTCGGCTTTCATGCGGGCTTTTGTCGCGGCGTCCACTTCGGCGCCGGTCTCGGCTTCCAACGCGGCGATCTCCGATTCCAGCGAACCGCCAAGCACGATGTCGGTGCCGCGGCCGGCCATGTTGGTGGCGATGGTGACCGCCCCCGGCCGACCGGCCTGGGCCACGATGGTCGCTTCGCGCTCGTGCTGCTTGGCATTGAGCACCTCATGCATCACGCCGGCTTCGCGTAGCTGGTCGCTGAGCATTTCCGAGACTTCGATGGATGTCGTACCGACCAGCACCGGCTGCTGGCGCGAATGCGCATCCTTGATTTCGTTGACGACCGCGCGGTACTTGCCGTTTCGGTTGAGGAACACTTGGTCGGAATGATCCTTGCGCACCATCGGCTGGTTGGTCGGGATCACGATCACTTCCAAGCCGTAGATCGACTGGAATTCGTAGGCTTCCGTATCGGCGGTGCCGGTCATGCCGGACAACTTGCCGTACATGCGGAACAGGTTCTGGAAGGTGATCGACGCCAGCGTCTGGTTCTCGCGTTGCACCGGAACGCCTTCCTTCGCTTCCACGGCCTGGTGCAGGCCATCGGACCAACGTCGCCCTGTCAGCGTGCGGCCGGTGAATTCGTCGACGATGATGACTTCGCCATCGCGCACGATGTAGTCAACATCGCGCTGGTAGATGGCGTGCCCGCGCAATGCGGCATTGAGGTGGTGCACGACGTGGATGTTGTGCGGCGCGTACAGGCTGTCTTCGCCCTCCAGAATCCCGGCGCCGCGCAGCAATGTTTCCGCGTGCTCCTGGCCCATTTCGGACAGATGCACCTGCTTGCCTTTCTCGTCGACCCAGAAATCACCCTCGCCTTCTTCCTCTTTCTGGCGGGTGAGTTGCGGAACGATGCGGTTGACCTTGATGTACAACTCCGGCGATTCATCGGCCGGCCCGGAGATGATCAGCGGCGTGCGCGCCTCGTCGATCAGGATCGAATCCACTTCGTCCACGATCGCGTAATTCAATCCGCGTTGGAATCGGTCTTCTTTGCCCAGCGCCATGTTGTCGCGCAGGTAGTCGAAGCCAATCTCGTTGTTGGTGGCGTAGGTGATGTCACTGCCGTAGGCCGCGTGCTTGTCCGAATGCGGCATGCCCGGATAGACCACGCCAACAGACAGGCCAAGCCATGTGTAGAGCTTGCCCATCCAGGCGGCATCGCGGCGCGCCAGGTAATCGTTGACTGTGATCAGGTGCACGCCCTTGCCTTCGAGCGCGTTGAGGTAGACGGGAAGCGTGGCGACTAGGGTCTTGCCTTCGCCCGTGCGCATCTCGGCGATCTTGCCCATGTGCAGCACCATGCCGCCGATCAGCTGGACGTCGTAGTGGCGCATGCCCAGTACGCGCTGGCTGGCTTCGCGGCAGACGGCGAAGGCCTCGGGCAGGATCTTGTCGAGCGACTCGCCCTTGGCGATGCGCTGCTGGAATTCGGGGGTCTTGGCTTGCAGCTCGGTGTCGCTGAGCGCATGCATCTGCGCTTCGAGTGCATTGACCTTCTTGACGATGCCGCTGAGCTGGCGCAGCAGGCGCTCGTTGCGGCTGCCGAAGACGCTGGTGAGCATGCGATTGAACATTTAAGTACCGGAAATCAGGAATCGGGAGTGGGGAATCGGCAAACGTCGCGGACTCCAGCAATACAAGCCGGGCAATAAAAAAGGACGCCGGGCGCCCTTTTTTGGCAACACGCATTGTAGCGCGCCGCGACAAGACCCGACTGCGAGGGAACCTAGCGCACCTTCGCACGCCCGATCCTTCACACACAGATGAGTGGGGGCATCACGGGCCTGATCAACCCCGGGTAACGCCCGCCTGTCCCAGGAACTTCGCCGGGTTCACCACGACCCCGTTGATCCAGACCTCGAAGTGCACGTGCGCGCCGGTGGAATGCCCGGTTGATCCCGCCTTCGCGACCTGCTGCCCGCTGCGCACCAGGTCGCCGACCTGGACCAGCAATCGCGAATTGTGTGCATAACGGGTGACATATCCATTGCCGTGGTCGACTTCGACCACGTTTCCGTAGCCCGAGCGCACACCGGCATAGCTGACCACGCCGTCGGCCACGGCCAGTACCGGGTCCCCGGTCACGGCGTGAAAATCCATGCCTTTGTGGAAGGCCGCGCCGCCGCCGAAAGGATCGGCGCGCCCGCCGAAACCGGATGTGACATAGCTGTTGGCGATCGGCATCCGGGACGGTGTCGATTCGGCGTCGAGCTTGCGGTTGAACAGCAGTGAATCCAGCACCGAAAGTTGCTCGCCAGAGGCCTTGAAGCGGGTTTCCAGTTGGTTCAGCCCCACCCGCAGGTCGCGTGCCGGCATGTCGTGGGTGGGGCCGACGCCGCCAACGCCCACCGGCTTGTCGAAATCAAATTCGCCATCGGCCAGTTGGCCGATGCGCGTGAGGCGCTCACCGAGCGCGTTCAGGCGGTTGGCTTGCGCCTGCAACTCGCCCAGGCGGGCGGCCAGTGCGTTGACTTCGCGCTGCGCCTGATCGCGGGTCGCGTCCAGCTGCGTCTGCTGCGTCATGGACCGATAACGCAGTTGCGTCATTTCGATCGAGCCGATGCCACTATGCAGGCCAGCCCCCAAGGCGGCACCGGTTGCCAGCAGAACCACCATCGCCACCGCTGGTGAACGGACGGCCGATTGTCCGGCTTGCCGCACAAGACGCGCCAAGTGCCCGCGGGTATGGTTGATGAGTCTGGTTTGAAATCGAATCTCGAAGGCCATGCTGATGTCTGGTTCCCGTTCGTCCCGCCCGCCGGCCCCTAAGGTGCCTGGCAAGCCGCGTGCGGCGCTGGATGCGCTGCTCGCTGGTGATGCGGCCGATCCGATCCGTCGGGCCTTGTGGCTCGACGCGCTCGACCTGCGTTTACGTCCCCACCTGCCTCTTTCACTGGCTGCGCACGCGCAACTGGCTAACGTGAAGGGAGCGACGCTGGTTTTCCTGGTTGACTCTCCGGTTTGGCGGGCCCGTCTTCGACTGGCTTCACCACAACTGATTGAAGCGGCCCGGTCCGTCGGAATTGATGCGTGCGAGGTCGTCATCAAGACGACGACACACCCATTACACGCGAACGCGCTTTCGTTCGAACGCCTACCGCTGCCCATGTCCCAGGCTTCGCGTGAAGCCCTTCAGGCTGCCTTGGCGTCGTTGGAATCTCCAGATACACCACTTCCAAACAAACCCGGGAAATGATCCGGATCAAGCCGACCGGGGCACCGCTCCAGCTTGAGCCCCTCCGAAAACGAAGGGGGCATCCTAACGGCCAAGGCGCATCGAAACGTTAAAAGGCCGACCGTATGGGAGTGATCAATCGTTAAATTAACATTAATTCGTCACGGGCTGTTCACGTGGCGAGGGATTAACGATGCCTCATGCCAGATGCAGGGCGCCGTATCCGATCGGCGCCGTCTCGACTGCCGGAAACGTCACTTCTTCCCATGCCGACCGCTCGGCTAGCAAGGCACGTACTAGTTTGTTGTTGAGCGCATGGCCGGATTT
>JBBQTR010000131.1:0-5481 GCA_038213095.1 Lysobacterales bacterium
CACATGGCATCGCGATTGTCCGCTGTCAGCAGTTCGGTTTTCGGGACACCCGAGACCAATGCATCGATCGAGGTCTTGCTGGCACCGGTCGACTCCAGAAAATCGCGACTGCCGAGCAAGCTCAAGTTGCGTTTGTCCGCATACAGCGCGTGCGCGCGCGGATGCGGACTGACAACCACCTTGCCGATCAGGTAAGCGCTTCGCAGAGCAGCGTGCGCTGGCTGCTGGAACGCGAAGTCGGTCAGTCGGTTGTAGACAAGATCGACGCCGCTTTCGCCCAGCCAAAGACGGCCGTCTCTCAGGACAAGGTCTTCGGGAGCACAAATCTCGGCGCGATGACCATGCCGTCGAAGAAGTTCACGAAACAGCAGGAACTCCGGGTAGAGATACTGCTGCGTCGGCGACTCATCGACAATGACCACCAGCCCCAAGGGGGCGGAGCCACGTTGCAGCTGCCACTCTGTCCGCATGACCTCCAGAATGTCGCTATCGACTTCTTCCACCGCCGTAGGTGGCTTGGTTTTTTCGGGCATGCACACGCGTTGCGCCTGCCCGAGAATGGCGTTCAGCAAGACGCCGCCAGGGTTGGTATTGATCTCGATGAGGCGTGGCCCGTCGATGCCCAGATGGAAGTCCAGTCCGAGCAACCCGCCAGGTGATCCCGGATCAAAGTGGGCGCTATCAGGTCCCCATGCCAGCACGGCCGATTGGTAGACCGGCAACGCGACCACTTCCTCGACGGCGGCAACTATCCTGGCCGTCTGCTCGAGGTGAAGACGCGAAACATAGAGCGGCAATGCCGAGAACAAATGCGGATGCGTGACGGCGAGCGCTCCCGGCATCCCGTAGGCGCGGAGTACGTCGTCGAGCTTGGCTTGGAGCACGGGAATATCGACGGCGAGGCAAAAGCATTCGTTATTGAGCGCTTCGACCGATGCGAGCGACGCACAGATACCGGCACATGCATTGGCTACTTGCATTGGTTGTTCTCTCTACACCTGCAGCGGGAAAATCTTTGTGAGCGGCCATGCCTGTGAGCGATGTCCTACGGCGATGGCAGACTCCTCAAGCGCTCTTGTGCAATGGATGGCTGGCGGATGGTCACCTGGATCACGGTCCCGGATCAGGGCGGTGAGGCATCGCCGAGGTGGGTGATAAATCTGCCGCCCCCGCAGGCGACGGATGGGTCTCCAGATCCACGATCAACTGCTTCATCTCCCCAATTTCACGCACCTGTGCCTCAATGATTCCATCGGCTAGCTTGCGCACGCGAGGATCGCGAATGTGTGCGCGGCCACTGGTCAAGATTGCGATGGAGTGATGGGGGATCATTGCCTTCATGTAGGAAACATCGTCCACCGTCTCTTGGCTGCGCACGAGCCAAAGGGCGCCAGCGAAGATGACCAGGCAAGCCACCACAATCGCGCCCTTCCTGCCGTTCCCTTTGTACATCCCCCACATGAATCCAAGCATTAGCATCGCCATTGCGGCGCCCATGAAAAACGCCATCCAGGCTCGGGTTTGGCTGAAGAACACGTGATCGATCGCATAGGTATTCGTGTACATAAGGCCGAACATGAGCACCGTCGATGTGACGATCATGGCAAGGAAGCGAACATAGGTCATGGCACCACTCCAAAGCAGGTCACGGACATTGAGACAACAAGGATTTCATTCTCCCTCGGGCTTATCGAGCAATTGGGATTGCCAGCGGATCGATACGATTTTCCACGTCATGCCGTGGCGCTTGAGCTGGAGCAGTTCAAGACTTCGTGTCGTGGTCGACTGGCCCTGCTTCATCGTGACAATGTCCGCTTCGCTGCCGACCATCGCGGTGTCGCGCATCGGCATTGACGCCAGCGAGATCGGCGTGATCTTCGCTGCCTTCAAAAACGCGATGTCCTCGCCGAGATGATGGCTGGCGTATTCGTCGTGCGATTGCGTCTCGCCAGACTCGCTGACCGTGACGTCGGGCGAAAGCAGAGCGAGCACGCCTTGGCGATCAGCGGTTTGCAGCGCGGTGTGGAACGCCTGCGCCACCGCTTCGGCGTCGGGCACAGACTTGGGTTTGAGTCCGTCCATCGAAATCGCTGAGTCGGCTACCGGTGCGGCTTCGGCGTGCGCATGTTCGTCAACGCCAGCGGCATTGCCATGATTGTGGGCATGCTCGTGGCTTTTTTCTCCGCCCGCGTCGGCGTCGTGATCGTCACCCGCACTGGCGCCGTGACTGTGATGATGACCGCCTTGGCCCATGTCCATGTCTTCGTCGGGCGGTGCCTTGGCGACCAGGTCCTTGTATTGCTCGGGCGTGAGATCCGGCAGCTTCTGCAGGAACGCGACCATGCTCCAGATGGTGGCGTCGTCGTGACTGAAACCCCATGCCGGCATCGCACTCATCTTGATGCCGTGCTTGATCACCCAGAACGCGTCTTGCGGGTTTATGTGCACCTGCGAAAGGTTCGGTGGCTGCGGGTACAGGCCAGGCCGCATCTCGGAATCCGATTCCTGCATGCCGGGTTTCAAATGGCAGCCGGTGCACATGGCGGCGTACTGGCCAGCGCCTTTGAGGATCAAGGTCGGATCATCGAGCGCAGGCACGGTGATGTCTTTGGAGCGCGCGTGGATGGACCGATCGCGCACGGTTTGCAGGACACTATAGGTGAGGCGCCAATGCGGATCGTCGGCGCCGATGTTATAGAGCCCCGACCAGGCGTACGCACCCATTCCGAGACCGATGAAGGCCAGGACGAAGACGACAACCAACACATGCGATGTGTTTCTTTTCATGGCAGGACCCTCAGAACCAGAAGCGGACGCCGGCAACAATCTGCCGATCCAGAAGCGATTGATGGTCTTCGCGTACGAAGTCGGCGGTGTTGCCGACGCGGCGATTCCAGCTCACACCGATGTACGGTGCGAACTGGCGCGTGATCTCGTAGCGGAGCCGCAAGCTGAACTGTGCATCGGATAGTCCACTGCCGATACGCCGGGCCGGATCGTCCTTGCCGTAAAAATTGAGTTCGAACTCTGGCTGTAAAACCAGCCGCTGCGTGAACAGCAATTCGTACTCGGCGCGCAATCGCGCCGCCGTGCGACCGGACTGACCGACATAGCCGGTCGCCTCCAGCTCGAACCAGTACGGTGCGAGGCCTTGCACGCCGAATGCGGCCCAGGTACGAGACGGTCCCTCACCGAAGTCATGTCGTGCGCCGAGCTGTGTGCTCCAGAACGTGGCGACGTTGCGGTTCCAGAAGACTTCTAGATCGGCATCGGTGAGCGTCCCACTGCTGCGTTCTCCTTCGGTGCGCAACCACAGCTTGTTGCGCTCGTTGCCATACCAGCCTTGCGCTTCCCACGCCTGACCGTTCGCATCGGATCCGTGAAATGCTTCCAACTGGTCGATCAGGAGCATGCCGAGCGAGGCGTTGTCGGCCATATCCATGCCCGTCATCGGCCCTTGCTCGATGCCGTCGGAATAGTCCGGACTGCGCGCGTTGGCGGGTGCGCGACCTCCTTGCATCGGCCCCATCGTCATGCCGTCTTTCGAGCCGTGGTCCATGGCCGGCACCGACGCGGCGTTCTTGTCCGCTGAAGGTCCTTCGTGTGTCATACCGGGCATTGCGCTGTGATCCATCCCCGGCATGCTTGAGTGAGGATCGTCGCGCGGCTCGCCAGCAGGCGCGGAAAGCGATGCAGCCGATGCCTTGGGTTTCGCGGGCACATGCGGCTCGGATGACTTCGAGGCGGCATTCGATGGAGGCGCACTGGGCATCGTCATCCCTGGCATGGATGAATGATCCATGCCGGACATGTCCTCGCTCGACGGGAGCGTCTGCGCATCGCTCATGGTTTGTCCATCTGCCCGTAACGGAATCGCACTCACAAGGGCGATCGCCAGCACGTTCCAAAGAAGGGATGCGCACGGTATCTTTGAGAAATTCACAGAGGACGTCATGACACGACCACCTCACGAAACATGCCCGCTTCCATGTGGTAGAGCAGATGGCAGTGGTACACCCAGCGTCCGAGGGCATCGGCTGTGACCGCATAGGTGATCCGCTGTGCCGGCTGCACGTTGATCGTGTGCTTGCGCACCTGGAACTGGCCGTCGGGCGTTTCCAGCTCGCTCCACATGCCGTGCAAATGGATCGGGTGATTCATCATCGTGTCGTTGACCAGCACGACACGCACACGTTCACCCGCGCGCAGGTGCACTGGCGTCGCATCGGAGAATTTCACGCCGTCGAATGACCAGACAAAGCGCTCCATGTTTCCGGTCAGGTGCAACTCAATCTCGCGACCGGGTTCGCGCGTGTCGATCGGACCGCCAATCGTGTGCAGGTCGGCATACGTCAGCACGCGCCGCCCGTTGTTGCGCAAGCCGATACCGGGGTCGTCAAGGTTCGTGCGCGGCATGTCGACATGCATGTCCACGTTCGGTCCGTACTCGGTCCGTGCATGACGTACCGAGGGTGCAGCGTCCGAAGCCATGCCGCCCATTGTGTCGTGATGCTGCATGCCGGACATCGCTTCCATGGAGGCCTTGCTTGCGTGCATCGATGCGCCACAACCGCCCTCCATTCCCTTCATGCCGCCCTTGTCCGAGCTGGGTTGGCCTGCGTCATGCTGCATACCGCCCATCGACATCGCGCCCATCATGTCGGTCATGTTGAGCCATTGCCGTGTATCGACCGGCGGCACGTCCGCTTCCATGCCCATCCGCGGCGCGAGCGTGCCGCGTGCGTAGCCCGTACGATCGATCGACTGGGCGAACAGGGTGTAGGCACGATCGTCCTGTGGCTCCACGATCACGTCGTAGACTTCCGCGACCGAGATGCGGAACTCGTCGATGCTGACCGGCTCGACATCCTGACCATCGGCCGCGACGACGGTCATCTTCAAACCGGGAATGCGCACGTCGAAGATGGTCGACGATGACCCATTGATGAAACGCAAGCGGATCTTCTCGCCGCGCTGAAACAACCCAGTCCAGTTGCTGGCGGGCGATGCACCATTGACGAGGTAGGTATACGTGTGGCCGGAAACGTCGCCAAGATCGGTCGGATTCATGCGCATCTGGTTCCACATGGTGCGCATGGCGAGCGCTTCGCTCAGGCCCTTGCTGCGTGTGTCACGGACAAAATCAGCGGCAGTTGGCTGAGCGAAGTTGTAGTAGTCGCTGTGCTTCTTGAGCTTGGCGTAGATGCGTTCGGGATCCTCGTCGGTCCAATCGTTGAGCATCACCACGTAGTCGCGGTCAGACGCAACCCGATCCGCGCCGGCGGGATCGATGATCAGCGCGCCGTAGACACCGGTCTGCTCCTGGAAACGCGAATGTGAGTGATACCAGTACGTGCCGCTTTGTCGAACAGGGAATTGATAGGTGAATGTCTGGCCAGGCGCGATGCCATCGAAGCTGAAACCCGGCACACCGTCCATCTGAAACGGCAGAAGGATGCCGTGCCAGTGAATCGACGTCGG
>JBBQTR010000132.1:0-5390 GCA_038213095.1 Lysobacterales bacterium
CCACAACAAGGCAGATTCCGATGTATTCCTCACCCGTCCGCCACTCGCCACCCAAGGAGCAAGCTCCTCTGTGCTGCCGTTCGACTTGCATGTGTTAGGCCTGCCGCCAGCGTTCACTCTGAGCCAGGATCAAACTCTTCACTTAAGTTTTTCGGCTTTCAGTCCCGAAGGACGTAGGCCAATTTGTTGAGTGCAGAATCCGACCAAAGCCCCATTACTACTCGATTACTCACATTTGCATGCTTTCTTGATTCGTTTTGGAGACTGTGTTCGAACGTCTGCAAATGGACAGTCATCCACCCGCCAGACGCCCGCACAAGTCACCTGCGCACACTGTCAAAGATCGTCGGGAACGGCCTCAGCGCCTGATCCCTTGGTCTGCACCGTAGTGCCTGACCGAGCCGCACATCATACATGCCTTTTGGGGAACGTCAACACCTTGTGAGGGATTTTTCGTTCCCGCTGGAGGCGTGTTTAGCGCCACCAAGCAGGGCGCGCATTGTGCATGGCCGGCTGCAATTTGTGAAGAGGTCCGTGTTCTTGACTGGCATTCATCCGTGTTCGAAGGTTCAGTGACCTGCATCCGACCGGAGTTTCGATGAACGCTATTGGAAAACTGACTTTATTCAGCCTTCTGGCTCTGACCGGGTGTGCCAGCGGTGGTTCGTGGGTGGAGCTGGGCGGCAAGCGCTATGGCGTTGAAATTGCCAACACCGACGCCCAGCGCGAGAAGGGCCTGATGTTCCGTGACGAACTCGCCCCGGATCACGGCATGTTATTCGTACATGAGCGTCAGGAGCCGCTCGCCTACTGGATGAAGAACACGCACATCCCGCTGGATATTCTTTACTTCGACAATGCGCGCCTGCTGGTGTCACAACAACGCGATGTGCCCCCCTGCTCGCTTGGGGACGCTTGTCCACCGTATCCAAGCGACGCGCCTGCACGATACGTGCTCGAACTCAACGCAGGCGAAGCAGCAAAACTTGCATTGCACAATGGCATGCAACTGCGAATTGATCCGCACATTACGATCGTGCATTGAACGGTTAGCGGAGAAATGCTTGCGCCCTGCTGACAGGCGGCGCAGTCTTCAAACATGCATGCAGATACAACACTTCCGGAATGGAATTCGCTCGCCGGGCTCGACGACAACAATGTGCCGTTACTGGCCACGGCGTTGCTGATTGCACGCGATGAATACCCTTCACTGGATGCAGCGCTGTACGACAGCATGGTGCAGGGGCATGTCCATGATCTGCGCGACGAAATCGATTCGATCGCTGCATGCACCCTGAAAATGCAGGCGATCAACCGCCATCTATTCGACGAAGCGGGCTTCGCAGGCAACCACGACGCCTATTACGATCCACGCAACAGCTATCTCAACGAAGTGCTCGAACGCCGGCTCGGCAATCCGATTTCACTGGCGATGGTGCAGATGGAAGTCGCCCGGCGGCTGGGCGTACCGCTGGACGGCGTGTCCTTTCCCGGGCACTTCCTGGTGCGATTACCGATCGACGACGGGGTGCTGGTGATGGACCCGTTCAACCGCGGACGTCCACTGGACGAGGACGAATTGCGCCAGCGCGCCCGGCCGCACCTGGGCGGTGAAATGCCGGACGACGAAGCCTTGTTCCGGATTCTCGATCCAGCATCGAACCGCTCGATGCTGATGCGCATGCTGCGCAACCTGCATGGTGTCTACGTCGAACAGAATGACTGGGCGCGCGCAGTACGCTGCGCTGATCGGCTGCTCAAGCTGGCGCCGGACAATGCCGAAGCATTGCGCGATCGCGGTCTTGGCTATTTCAAACTCGGGCATCGCCATGGCGCGCGGCAGGACCTGGGCCGTTACCTGCAGCTGCATCCGGAAGCCCCAGACTCCGGCTCGTTGCGCGAACGCGTCATCGAAATGATCCAGGGCGCGAAACCCAATTAGCTGGTGACATGCCGGTCAGAGCAGCATCATCTCGAAATCATCCTTGGTGACTCCGCAATCCGGGCACGTCCACGTGTCGGGAATGTCGTCCCAACGGGTGCCCGCTGCGATGCCTTCTTCCGGCAGCCCCGCCGCTTCGTCATAGATGAAACCGCAGACGACACACATCCAGGTGCGAAAGGCGGTGGAACTAACGGACTCGTTCATCGGCTTCGGAATCATCGCGGGCCACCATTGTCCCATCACTGGAGCGCTGCCGGAAGTCACTGGAAGCACGATAATGAAGCGTGACATCCAGTAAAAATGGCATGAATCCGAGGCATTCCCAGCGTCTCCCGCGTGGCGTGTACCTGATCACGCCCGAAGACCATGACGACACGCGCTTGCTGGCGCGGGTCATCCCACTGTTGCCGCATGTCGCGTGTCTTCAATATCGCAACAAACTTGGTGACTCGGTACAACGCCAACGGCAGGCTCATGCCCTGCAGCTTGCATGCCGCGATGCCCACGTCCCATTCATCGTAAACGACGATGCGGTGCTGGCAGCCGAAGTCGGCGCCGACGGCGTGCACCTGGGTGAGCACGACGATGCGATCACGGCCGCGCGGATGTTGCTCGGCCCCAACGCGATCGTCGGGGTGTCGTGCTATGACGATGCGTCCCTCGCACAGCGTGCGGCAGCGGCAGGTGCGGATTACGTTGCCTTCGGCGCGTTTTTCTGGTCGACGACCAAGCCGGGGGCTCGTCGTGCGCCGATCGCGTTGTTGCGGGAAACGCAGGACCTTGGGCTGCCACAAGTGGCGATCGGCGGCATAACGCCTGACAATGCGCACATCGTGATTGCTGCGGGAGCCGACCTGATCGCAGTGATCAGCGGGGTCTTCGACGCGCCCGATCCACTGGCCACGACACGCGCTTATGCCGCGTTGTTTGATTGACCCACCTTAGATCCTTCGGAAGATTATGGACACACATCGCTCGCATGCCTTGTTCACCCGCGCCCAGGCCTTGATGCCCGGTGGCGTCAACTCTCCGGTGCGCGCATTCAAGTCGGTGGGCGGCGAGCCGTTCTTCGTGCAACGTGCGGAAGGCGCGTACCTGATCGACGTCGATGGCAATAGATACATCGACTACGTCGGCTCGTGGGGGCCGATGATCGTTGGCCATAATCATCCAGTAGTACTCGATGCGGTGCTGCGCACGGCGCGCGACGGCTTGAGTTTCGGCACGCCCAATCCGCTGGAAGTCACGATGGCCGAGACCATCGCGCGACTGGTCCCGGGTTGCGAGATGGTGCGCATGGTCAATTCCGGCACCGAGGCAACCCTGTCGGCGATCCGGCTGGCGCGCGGTGCAACCGGACGCGTGCGCATCGTCAAGTTCGAAGGCTGCTATCACGGCCACGGTGATTCGTTCCTGGTCAAGGCTGGCAGCGGCGCGTTGACGTTCGGCGTGCCGACATCGCCGGGCGTGCCAAAAGCATTGGCCGATCTGACCCTGACCCTTCCCTACAACGACTTCGAGGCCGCCACGACATTGTTCGAAGCCTGTGGCGACGATCTCGCCGGCCTGATCATCGAGCCCGTCGTCGGCAACGCCAACTGCCTGCCGCCGCGCGCTGGATTCCTTCAGCACCTGCGCGACTTGTGCACACAACACGGCACGTTGTTGATCTTCGACGAAGTCATGACGGGATTCCGTGTTGCGCTGGGTGGTGCGCAGGCGCGCTACGGCGTGACGCCGGATCTCAGCGCCTTTGGCAAGATCATCGGAGGTGGAATGCCGGTCGGCGCCTACGGTGGCCGCCGCGATCTCATGCAACAGATCGCGCCGAGTGGTCCGATCTACCAGGCAGGCACGCTCAGCGGTAATCCCGTGGCGATGGCGGCCGGACTGGCGATGCTGGAACTTGTCCAGGCGCCCGAATTTCATGACGCGCTCGAACGAAAGACGAACATGCTGTGTGACGGGCTGGAGCAAGCTGCGGGCGACGTTGGAGTGGCCTTCTCGACCAATCGCGTCGGCGGCATGTTTGGCATGTTTTTCAGCGCCGGGAAAGTCGACACCTATGCACAGGCAATCGCTTGCGACACTGTTGCGTTCAACCGCTTTTTCCACGCGATGCTGGAGCGCGGTGTGTATTTCGCCCCTTCCGCATTCGAGGCCGGGTTCATGTCCAGCGCGCATGGCGATTCCGACATCGCGGCGACCATCCAAGCTGCGCACGAAGCCTTCCAGATCGCCAAAGGATAATGTCATGAGCGCGTCGAGTGGATGGCATCTTGCAACCCTGGCCGTGCAGGCCGGCGCCGAACCGGATTTGGAAACTGGCGCCGTCGCGCCGCCCATCCACCTGGCGACCACCTTCAAGCACGGAGCCGATGGCACGCGCATCGCCGGCTATGAATACCAACGCGAAGGCAATCCGACGCAGGACAGGCTGGAAACCGTGCTTGCGGCGCTCGAAGGTGGCGCTGCGGCATTGGCGTATGCGTCGGGCATGGCGGCGATCACGGGACTGCTCGAATCGTTGCCGAACGGTGCACGCATCCTCATCCCCAATGACTGCTACAGCGGCCTGCGTTTTCTCGCACGCGAATTCCTTCCCGAACGCGGCATCGATGCCGTCGCCATCGACTTTGCGGATCTGAAAGCGGTCGAATCCGCCTGCACCGCACCGGTCGCGCTGATCTGGGCCGAAACGCCGTCCAACCCGCAGCTGAAGATCTGTGACATCACGGCGCTGGCTGACATTGCGCATCGGCACGGCGCGCTGCTTTCATGCGACAACACCTTCGCCACGTCCGTGCTGCAACGGCCGTTGACGCTGGGTGCGGACGTGGTCATGCATTCGACGACAAAATATTTTGGCGGCCACAGCGACGTGCTCGGTGGTGCCTTGGTCTTCAAGCACAGCGATGCCTTGCATGAGCGGGTCGCCCATCGCCGTCATATCACGGGCGCGGTGCTGTCTCCTTTCAGTGCATGGCTTACGCTCCGTGGATGCCGCTCACTACCGGCACGAATGGCGTTGCACTGCGCCAATGCACGCAAGCTGGCCGAATTCCTGGCTTCCCACCCGGCAATCGAGCAGGTCAACTACCCTGGCCTTGCGACGCATCACGGCCACGAGATCGCGGCGCGACAGATGTCGGATTTTGGTGCCATGTTGAGCATCCTCGTGCGTGGTGGCCGCGAGGCAGCCCTTGCCGTCGCAGGCCAGCTGAATCTGTTCACCAACGCAACATCACTCGGCGGCTGCGAATCGCTGGTCGAGCATCGTGCTTCGGTCGAAGGACCCAATCCAGTGTCGCCGCAGAACCTGCTGCGCGTTTCAGTTGGCCTGGAACACGTCGACGATCTGATTGCCGATTTCCGGCAGGCGCTGGATATCGACTTGATGTAAGCGGAACGCATCGCGACCGCTATTTGCCTCGTTCAAAGTTCG
>JBBQTR010000133.1:0-5355 GCA_038213095.1 Lysobacterales bacterium
CAACTCAGCCTGCCGTTGATCGTCAAGGCCGACGTGCAGGGCTCGGTGCAGGCGTTGCGCGAAGCGTTGATCGCGTTGTCGAACGAACAGATCCGCATCAACGTGATCGGCTCGGGTGTCGGTGGCATCACCGAATCCGATGCGCAGTTGGCCGCCACATCCAAGGCCACGATCATTGGCTTCAACGTCCGTGCCGATGCGTCGGCACGCAAGGTCATCGACAACAGTGGCGTCGACCTGCGCTATTTCTCGATCATCTATGACGTCATCGACCAGGTGAAGCAGGTGGCATCCGGCATTCTTGGCGTTGAGATCCGTGAAGAGATCATCGGCAACGCCGAAGTACGCGATGTATTCCGCAGCTCCAAGTTCGGTGCGGTCGCGGGCTGCATGGTGGTCGAGGGCGTGGTCAAGCGGAACAAGCCGATCCGCGTGTTGCGTGACAGCGTGGTCGTGTTCGAAGGCGAACTCGAATCTCTGCGCCGCTTCAAAGAGAACGTCGACGAGGTTCGCAACGGCAACGAATGCGGCATTGGCGTCAAGGCCTACAACGACATCAAGCCGGGCGACCAGATCGAATGCTTCGAACGCATCGAAGTGCAACGGACGCTTTAGGCGATGGCCCAGAAGTCGTTCCATCGCAGCGACCGCGTCTCCGCCCAGCTGCGTCGCGAGCTGGGCACGCTGGTACACGAGGCGGTGCGAAACAACGGCCTGCCTTCGGTCAGCGTGTCCGATGTCGAGGTTACCCGTGACCTGGAGCACGCGAAGATCTTCGTTACCGCGTTGCAACCAGAGCGGGCGAAGGAAGCCATGAAGGCGCTGAAGGAGCTGGCGCCGGAAATCCGTTACCAGCTTGCGCAGTCGGTCAAGATGCGCCATGTGCCGGAATTGCATTTCCAGTACGACGAATCGTTTGATCGCGGAGAACGCATCGACAACCTGCTACGCGATTTGCCGGATAACGATCGCGTCGACGACGAAAAATCCGAGTGAGCTGGTAGCAGCAGCTTCAGCAACCAGCTCTCGATTTCGATATTTGGGCGGTGATGTAAGGAGCGATAGCAACTAGGTGGAGCCGGCGCGCGGCCGCGCATTGGGGCACCATGGCATACGAAAGCTTCCGGTGCGCCATACAATCCCCCGATGACCCAGAAGCCGCGTACAGTCTTCCGCAAGCTTCACGGCATCCTTTTGCTCGACAAGCCACATGGGCTGAGTTCAAACCAGGCCTTGCAGCGCGCACGGCACCTGTTTCGTGCCGACAAGGCGGGACACACCGGCAGTCTGGATCCACTTGCCACCGGACTGCTGCCGATCTGCTTCGGTGAAGCCACCAAGATCGCCGGTGGCCTGCTAGGCGCACGCAAGGCCTACGACACTGTCGCGCGCCTGGGCATGGAGACCGACACCGATGATGCCGAAGGCCAGCTGCTGCGCGAGCGTCCGGTTCCGTCATTGACGATCGGGCAGATCGATATCGCATTGCGCACCCTGACCGGCCACATCCTGCAGCGCCCGCCGATCTACTCCGCGCTCAAACGCGGCGGCGAACCCCTTTATGCGAAGGCGCGCCGGGGCGAAGTGGTCGAAATCGACGAACGCTTCGTCGACGTCCACGCATTCGACCTGACATCGGCAGCTGATCTGCTCGACCTGCCGGTCGAAACCGGTGGCGCATCGCTGCTGCGGCTGCACGTTGAGTGTGGTTCGGGCACGTATGTCCGCAGTCTCGTGCGCGACCTGGGGGAACTGCTCGGCTGTGGTGCCCATGTGGCTGAATTACGGCGGCTGTGGGTGGACCCGTTCCGCGATCCGCGCATGTGGACGCTTGAAGCGTTGCAGGCATTGGCCGAGCGCGGTGAACGCAGCCTCGACGCATGTTTGCTGCCTATCGAAGCCGGGATGAGCGCATGGCCCGAGGTCCGCATCCCACCAGCGCAGGCGAGTCGATTAGGACATGGCCAGGCCGTGACTGGGGGATTTCGGCCAGCGGGCAACGTGGCGGTCTTCGATCAGACAGGCCGTGCGTTGGGTCTAGGGGAGGTGGATGGCGAAGGCCGCCTGCACGCACGGCGGATGTTCACCTGGGCATGCTCGCAATCGCAGGAAAGACTGGAGGAAACCGGCACCATTGCAAGCTGATGCCTTGTCCAAAAGGGCTCCGTGCGCTACAATTCCGCGGCTTTTCCAAGCCATCATCCTGCCATTCCGGCAGCCAGCAAGCGGCGGGCACAGCGGTTCATCCGGCATCACGCCCGATGTTCTGCCAACCACGCATCATCCGAGGCAATCCATGTCCATCGACAGCAGTACCGTCATTCAAGAAAACAAGCGCAGCGACAACGATACCGGTTCGCCCGAAGTCCAGGTCGCCCTGCTCACTGCACGCATCACCCAGCTCTCCGAGCACTTCAAGATGCATAAGCAGGACCACCACAGCCGGCGCGGCCTGCTGATGATGGTCAACCGCCGCCGCAGCCTGCTCGACTACCTGCACCGCAAGGATGGCGAGCGTTACAAGGCCCTGATCCAGAAGCTGGGCTTGCGCCGCTGAATTATCCCCGACCGCGGCGCAGCGATGCGCCGCGGTCTTGTTTTTGGTGGACGTGAAAATCCGCCAGGTATCTCGTACATCCCTCGACGCAAACACGCATCACTCGAACATGAGGTCGTCACGATCGACGGCCGTCCGCAGGCGACAGGGGTCGCAGGCGGTTCAACCGAAGCAAGACATCAAGGAATTCCAACGTGGCAAAAATCACCAAGAGCTTCCAGTACGGCAAACATGAAGTCACCCTCGAGACCGGCGAGATTGCGCGCCAGGCCGGCGGCGCCGTCATGGTGTCGTGCGATGGCACCGTGCTGCTGGTCAGCGCCGTTGCCAACAAGACCGCGCGCGAAGGGCAGGACTTCTTCCCGCTGACGGTTGATTACCAGGAGAAGTTCTACGCCGGCGGCCGCATCCCGGGTGGCTTCTTCAAACGCGAAGGTCGCCAGACCGAAAAGGAAACGCTGATCTCGCGCCTGATCGATCGCCCGATCCGCCCGCTGTTCCCCGACGGTTTCCGCAATGAAGTGCAGATCATCGCCACGGTGATGTCGATGAACCCGGAAGTCGACGGCGACATCCTCGCCCTGCTGGGTGCGTCCGCCGCGCTGTCGCTGTCCGGTGCACCGTTCGACGGTCCGATTGGCGCAGCCAAGGTCGGCTACAAGGACGGCCAGTACCTGCTGAATCCGTCGAAGACCGAACTGGTCGATTCGCAGCTCGAGCTCGTTGTCGCCGGCACCGCTTCTGCAGTGTTGATGGTCGAATCCGAAGCGCAGGAATTGTCCGAAGACGTGATGCTGGGCGCGGTGATGTTCGGCCACCAGCAGATGCAGGTCGCGATCCAAGCCATCAATGCACTTGTTGCCGAAGCCGGCAAGCCGAAGTGGACCTGGTCGGCGCCTGTCGGCGACGACGCCATGCTGGGCGCGCTGAAGACCACGATCGGCGATCGTTTGACTCAGGCATTCGCGGTGCGCGACAAGCTCGAGCGCAAGGACGCCATCTCGGCGTTGAAGAAAGACGTCATGGCAACGCTTGCGCCCCAGGCCGAAGCCCATGGCTGGAAGGCGGGCGACCTGTCCAAGCAATTCGGCGAGTTCGAATACCAGACCATGCGCAACGCCGTGCTCAGCAGCAAGATCCGCATCGACGGCCGCGCGCTCGACACGGTACGTCCGATCGCATCGCGCGTCGGAATCCTGCCGCGCGTCCACGGTTCGTCACTGTTCACCCGTGGTGAGACGCAGGCGATTGTCGCCGTGACGCTTGGCACGGCGCGCGATGGTCAGGTGATCGACGCCGTGTCCGGTGAGTACAAGGATCACTTCCTGTTCCATTACAACTTTCCTCCGTATTCGGTCGGCGAAGCCGGTCGCATGATGGGCCCGAAGCGCCGCGAAATCGGTCACGGGCGCCTGGCCAAGCGCGGCGTGCTCGCGGTCATGCCATCGATGGAATCCTTCCCGTACACCATCCGCGTCGTGTCGGAAATCACCGAGTCCAATGGCTCCTCGTCGATGGCGTCGGTCTGCGGTCGTTCGCTGGCCCTGATGGATGCCGGCGTGCCGATCAAGGCGCCCGTCGCGGGCATCGCGATGGGGCTGGTCAAGGAAGGCAGTGACTACGTCGTGCTGTCGGACATCCTCGGTGACGAAGATCACCTGGGCGACATGGACTTCAAGGTGGCCGGCACGCAGAAGGGTATTTCCGCACTGCAGATGGACATCAAGATCCAGGGCATCACCGAGGACATCATGAAGACCGCACTGGCGCAGGCCAAGGCCGGTCGCCTGCACATCCTGGGTGAAATGGCGCATGCGCTGACCGCGCCGCGCGCCGAATTGTCCGACTTCGCGCCGCGCCTGATCACCATCAAGATCCATCCCGACAAGATCCGCGAAGTCATCGGCAAGGGCGGCTCGGTGATCCAGGCGATCACCAAGGAAACCGGCACCCAGATCGACATCCAGGACGACGGCACGATCACCATCGCTTCGGTCAACGCCGTCGCGGGTCAGGCTGCGAAATCACGCATCGAACAGATCACCTCCGACGTCGAGCCGGGCCGCATCTACGAGGGCAAGGTCGCCAAGCTGATGGACTTCGGTGCATTCGTGACGATCTCCCCCGGAAAGGACGGTCTCGTACACGTGTCGCAGATTTCCAATGACCGCGTCGAGAAGGTCAGCGACGTGCTCAAGGAAGGCGACATCGTCAAGGTCAAGGTGCTGGAAGTCGACAAGCAGGGCCGCATCCGCCTGTCGATGAAGGCCGTCGAGGAAGGCGAGGGCGTGCCGGCTGCGTAACCGACTGGGTCATTTGTGCTGATACGAAAAGCGGGCTTCGGCCCGCTTTTTTTATTTCCAATGGGCGATTCGCACGCGGCCCTCAAATCTCCACGGGCGCGCCCAGTTCCACCAGTTGAGTGCCCGGTATGCGGAAGAATGCGGTGGCTGGTGCGGCATTGCGATGCAGGAATGCGAATATCTGGTCGCGCCAGGTCGGCATGCCGCGCCGTCGGCCTGCAACGATCGTTTCCCGACTGGCGAAATACGTGGTGTCCATCGGATCGAAGTAGAGCCTGCCGTTGTCGCAGGAACGCATCAGTGCCAGCGGTACGTCTGGCGTTTCCATGAACCCAAAGCGGACGCGCACCTGGTAGAAGTCTTCACCGATGGTGTCGATGCGAAGCTGCTGTTGTTGAGGCACGAAAGGTATTGCCAGGGTTTCGACTGTCAGGAAGACATTGCGCTCATGCAGCATCTTGTTGTGCTTGAGGTTGTGCAGCAGCGCCTTGGGTA
>JBBQTR010000134.1:0-5309 GCA_038213095.1 Lysobacterales bacterium
CATCTCTGGAGCGGAAGTCATAGGGTCGAGTATAAAGCCGCGCCGCCCGTGACAACCGGGCAGACGCCGGTCGGTGGGCGGATGACCGTCCGGGCCGCGCCCACCGAGTGGACCCGCCCGAATGCGTGTGGTCTGGCTGATCTGGCGCCCTGAATCTGGTCCCACATCGGCTGAAGGCGGCGAACCGCAACAAAGGACGAAGGCGGGCCTGCCCGAAATCCCGGGAAGGCCCGCCCAGCGTCTTGTCAGAGTTCAGGCCCTGTCAGTCAGGTCTACCCAGACCCGCCCGTGCCCATGCCCGCACCGTTCTCGGCGTTCTCGTCGCTCACCTGTTCCCAGTATTCACTTTTATCTTCCGTGGGAAGCTTTTTCTCGGTGCCGGTGTCCCACCTGTCATTGTTCTGGACCTGCTCCTGGGGCACGTTCCTCTCGTACTCCGCCCCTGTTTCTTCCGTGCCCGTCTCCGCGCCGAAGGGCTGATCTCCAGTCGTTCCGGTCTTGGTCATGTCACGCCTGCGGTGCAGAATTGCCGGTGCTGTTTTGATGGTTCACAGCCAGGTTAGCCAGTCCCGGCGCGTGCGGGATGTGGCTTTGCTCAAGCGGCCTTTGGCCGAACGCGCCGCCCGCAGCGGCATTGTTCAGCGCCGGGTAACAGCCGGGTCGCGGCGCGGCCTAAGCTTCCTCCTGCACGGTGTCCAGAGCAAACGGCGTTGTTCCCATATCAGTGACGAGGGCGGCCCGTGCCGCTCACTCTCCGGGTCACGGCGGCCGGGTATGATGAGACCAGAACCATTCCGCCCTTTCGTCCAACCGGAGGCGGCGCAGACGGCAGAACGCGGTGTATCGGTATACACGGCGGCCAATGCCAGGAGGCATCGTATGACCCAGCTGAACGTACAAACCCTGAAAGGACAGAACCTGTTCGGCGCGCGCGACGTGTTGACCACCCAGTCGGGCCAGAACGTCTATTACTACCGCCTGGATAAGCTCAAGGACCTGGGCTACGACATCGGCAAGCTGCCCATCTCGGTGCGGGTGCTGCTGGAAAGCGTGCTGCGCGAGGCCAACGACTACGACGTGCGCCAGGAAGACGTGCACAGCGTGGCCGGATGGAAGCCCGTGAACGCCGAGATCGAGATTCCCTTCAAGCCCGCCCGCGTGATTTTGCAGGACTTCACCGGCGTGCCTGCGGTGGTGGATCTGGCGGCCATGCGCACCGCGATGGTGGCCCTGGGCGGCGACCCGAGGAAGATCAACCCGCTGATTCCGGTGGACCTCGTGATCGACCACAGCGTGCAGGTGGACGAGTACGGCACCGATCAGGCGCTGCTCGACAACATGGCGCTGGAGTTCGAGCGCAACAACGAACGCTATGAGTTTCTCAGATGGGGCCAGCAGGCGTTCGACAACTTCGGCGTGGTGCCGCCCGCCAGCGGCATCGTGCATCAGGTGAACCTGGAGTATCTGGCGAAGGGCGTGCAGAGTCGTCCCGAGGCCGACGGCGTGGTGGTCTACCCCGACAGTCTGGTGGGCACCGATTCTCATACCACCATGATCAACGGCATCGGCATCGTGGGCTGGGGCGTGGGCGGCATCGAGGCCGAGGCGGTGATGCTGGGCCAGCCGATCTACATGCTGATGCCCGAAGTGGTGGGCTTCAAGGTGACCGGCGCTCCCCGCGAAGGTGTAACGGCCACCGACGTGGCCCTGACCGTGACCGAGATGCTGCGAAAGGCGGGCGTGGTGGGCAAGTTCGTCGAGTTCTACGGCGCGGGCCTGAGCAACATGACCCTGCCCGACCGCGCCACGATTGCCAACATGGCCCCGGAGTACGGTGCGACCTGCGGCATTTTCCCGATCGATGCCGAAGCGGTGAACTACCTGCGCCTGTCGGGGCGCAGCGAAGCGCAGATTGCACTGGTCGAGGCATATGCGAAGGCACAGGGACTGTGGCACACACCGGATTCCCCGCATGCCAGCTACAGCGCCACGCTCGAACTTGACCTTGCCGACGTACGGCCTTCGCTGGCCGGCCCGAAGCGCCCGCAGGATCGCGTGTTGCTGGAAAAGATGCAGGCCAATTTCGTCGCCAATCTGGATGGGCTGCTGACCGATAATCGTAAGGTAAAGAAATCGGACATCAAGCGTTTCGACGAGGAAGGCGGCGACCAGCCGCAGGCAGAGCATCTGGCGGCAAAACCCATCTCCAACATCCGCATCCGCGACCAGGATTGCGAGTTGAAGGACGGTTCCGTTGTCATCGCCGCGATCACGTCGTGCACCAACACGTCCAACCCTGCTGTGATGCTCGGGGCCGGATTGCTAGCCCGCAAGGCTGTTCGCCTCGGTTTGAAGGCCAAGCCGTGGGTAAAGACGTCCATCGGTCCCGGCTCGCTGGTCGTCACCGACTACCTCAAAAAAGCAGGCGTGCTCGCCGATCTTGAGCAGTTGGGTTTCTTCATCGTCGGCTATGGCTGCACGACCTGCATCGGCAACTCCGGCCCACTACCCGATGAAGTCTCGCGCGGTATCGCCGAGAACGAGCTGGTCGTGGCATCGGTGTTGTCCGGCAACCGCAATTTCGAAGGCCGCGTGCATCCCGAAGTGAAGATGAACTATTTGGCTTCGCCGCCGCTGGTGGTTGCCTACGCGCTGGCCGGCACGGTCGATATCGACATGACCACGCAACCGCTGGGCCGCACGCCCGATGGCAAGGACGTTTTCCTGCGCGACATCTGGCCGACCAACAAGGAAATCGGCGACATGATCGCCGCGACCGTTGGCCCGGAGCTGTTCGCGCAGAATTATGCCGATGTGTTCAAGGGCGACAGCCGCTGGAACCAGATTCCATCACCGGATGGTGAGAGCTATGCATGGGACGCAGCGTCCACCTACATCAAGAACCCGCCATATTTCGACGGGATGACGATGGAGGTGGGCACTATCGATGACATCTATGGTGCGCGGGTGTTGGGGTTGTTCGGCGACTCGATTACAACGGACCATATTTCACCTGCCGGCAACATCAAGAAAGACTCACCAGCCGGACGATTCCTGCAGTCGTGTGACGTGCAGCCAGTGGATTTCAACAGCTACGGCTCCCGCCGCGGCAACGACGATGTCATGGTGCGTGGCACCTTCGCCAACATCCGCATCAAGAACCTGGTGTTTGGTGGCGAGGAAGGCGGCAATACCTTGTACTTCGACAAGGCGGGAAGCGCCGGGGAAAAGCTTGCGATCTACGACGCCGCAATGAAATATAAGACGGATGGCGTGCCCTTGGTGGTGTTTGCCGGCAAGGAGTACGGCACTGGATCGTCGCGCGATTGGGCCGCGAAAGGCACCAACCTGCTCGGCGTCAAGGCGGTTATCGCCGAAAGCTTCGAGCGCATCCATCGCTCCAACCTGGTCGGCATGGGCGTACTGCCTTTGCAGTTCATGGACGAAGAAAATGCGCGTGTGCTGGAGCTGGATGGCAGCGAGAGGATCGATATCACTGGCCTGGACGATGGCGCATCCAAAGCCGCGAATGTCATCGCCACCAAGCCCGACGGCACGAAGACAACCTTCAAGGTCAAGGTGCTCCTGCTGACACCCAAGGAAGTCGAGTACTTCCGTAATGGTGGGATCCTGCATTACGTGCTGCGACAGCTGGCGGCAAACGCGGCGTAACAAGCAACAGTAAGCACGGCTCACCACGAGCCAGTGGGACCCTACTTCGACAAGCTTCGCATGGGCGGTTATTCCCGCCCATGTGTTGGAGTTTCGATACTGGGATCGCCTTGTCAGCCCGGGTTTCCTATGCTCCAATCGATGCGCGACCGTATGTCGCTTCCGGTGCGTCTTGCGCCACTGCAGCAGGGGGGAACGATGGACGCTCGTCCGTGGCTTGCGCACTATCCCGCGGGAGTCCCGGCCGAAATCGACGTGGATGAATTCCCGTCGATCGTATCCTTGCTGGAGCGCTCGATCAGCCGCTTCCGTGATCGCCCTGCGTTTGGCAACCTCGGCAAGATCCTGACCTATGCCGACATCGATCTGCTCAGTGGGCAACTCGCGGCTTACCTGATTGGCGACTTGCACCTGAAAAAAGGCGATCGCGTTGCGATCATGATGCCAAACTGCCTTCAGTACCCGATCGCGACGTTCGGAATCCTGCGTGCAGGACTGACCGTGGTGAACGTCAACCCGCTGTATACGCCGCGCGAATTACGGCACCAGCTGGTCGACTCTGGCGCAGTCGCGATCATCGTGCTGGAAAATTTCGCACATACCGTTCAGGACGTCATTACCGATACGGTTTTGCAACACGTCGTGGTCAGCGGACTGGGCGACATGCTCGACGCCCCCAAGCGCATTGTCGTCAATTTCGTGATGCGCCACATCAAGAAACTGGTGCCTGGCTATGATTTGCCAGGCGCGGTGAAGTTTCGCGATGCGCTTGCTCGCGGCCAGCACAGCACGTTGCCTGAAATCTCCAGCGCACCCGAGGACATTGCATTCCTGCAGTACACCGGTGGCACCACGGGCGTATCCAAGGGCGCCATGCTCACGCATCGCAATCTGGTCGCTAACATGCAACAGGCGGCGGCATGGATTGGAACCAACGCGCGCATGGGCGAGGAAATCATCGTCACTGCGCTGCCGCTGTATCACATCTTTGCGTTGACGGCGAACGGATTGGTCTTCATGAAGTTCGGTGCGCTCAACCAACTGATTACCAATCCGCGCGACATGCCCGGCTTCGTGAAAGAGCTATCGAAGATTCCTTTCACTGCGATCACCGGCGTCAATACGCTCTTCAACGGGCTGCTGAATACACCAGGTTTCGACAAGATCGATTTTTCGCACCTGCGGATGACCTTGGGTGGGGGCATGGCGGTGCAGCGCGCGGTTGCCGAGCGTTGGAAACAGGCTACCGGTTGCACACTGGTCGAAGCTTATGGCCTGACGGAAACCTCCCCTGCGGCATGCATCAATCCTATGGACCTGGCCAGCTACAACGGCTCGATCGGCATGCCGGTGCCATCAACGGATGCGTGCATCAAGGATGACGACGGACAGAAACTGGCAGTTGGTGAAGTGGGCGAACTTTGCATCCAGGGGCCGCAAGTCATGTGTGGTTACTGGCAGCGACCGGAGGACACTGCTGCGGTGATCGACAGCGAAGGCTGGCTGCATACCGGTGACATGGCACGAATGGATGCGCAGGGCTTCTTCTACATCGTCGACCGGAAGAAGGACATGATCCTGGTGTCCGGATTCAACGTCTATCCCAATGAGGTCGAGGATGTCATCGCGATGATGCC
>JBBQTR010000135.1:0-5252 GCA_038213095.1 Lysobacterales bacterium
CGACGCGTCGCTGCCGGTGTCGCCCAGGTCGACCGCGAATCGCAGCGGCGCACTTCGATCGACGCGCAGATTGCCGTCGCAGCGCCAATGCCCACCGGCGCGTCGAAGCGGACAATGCCAGGCGACGTTGCGGTAGTGATACCCAAGGTCCGATGCATCGAGTTTGGCGGCAGTCAGCACCAGATCGCCCTGCGTCGCAGTCGCCGGCCAGTCCAGATGGACGTGCACATCCTCGAGCACCGCAACGGCGGTGGTGACGCGCGCCATGTGCGCTTGCATCGTGCGCGCCGAGGCAGTGTCCACGCATGCAAACTGCATGCAGGTCATCAACAGCAGGGGTAACATCGCACGCGGCATGCGCCCAAGCATACCGACCACCGTGGGGTTTCGATGGATTTTTCGATAAAACCGCGCATTTTGCTGGTCGAGGACGATGCCGTCAGCCGCACTTTCCTAACCATTGCCGCCGAAGGCTTGCCGGCGGACGTGGACGCGGTCGACAGCTGCGGCACGGCGCTGCGACGCGCCGCGTTGCAGAGTGCAAAGGACAACCCGCACGACCTCTGGCTGATCGACGCCAACCTGCCCGATGGCAGCGGCGCCGGACTGCTGGCCTCATTGCGCCAGGCTTTCCCAACGAAGCCGGCACTGGCGCACACCGCCAGCCACGACCCCGCCGATCACGCCGCATTACTTGCAGCGGGCTTCGACGAAGTACTGGTCAAACCGCTGCCGATGATCGCGTTTCAGGCGGCCATCTGCCGTGCGCTGGGTTATGAGCATGCACGCCAAGGCAATGATGCTGATATGTATGCACGCAACGATGGTGACACCTCGGTGTGTGCGACATTGCCTTCGTGGGACGATGCTGCTGCGCTGTTGGCGCTCAAGGGGGAACAGTCGCATGTCATCGCACTGCGCAGTTTGTTCCTGGACGAACTGGCCGACCAGTGCAACACCATCGAACGTGCCTTCGCCGATGGCGACGTTCCCCGCGCCATACGCACGTTGCACATGCTGCGCGCAAGTTGTGGCTTTGTCGGGGCCGTGCGATTGGCTGAAGCGGCACGCGAGCTGGAAGCCGATCCGCGATCGCATTTCGCACTCGGGCGATTGACAGCGGCAGCGCGTGAGTTACTGGGCTCACAAGCCACGACTTCACGCTGATCCCGGCAACCTGATCAGGCCAGGATCATTCCGCCGCTGATTTGCGCGCCAGGCGCGACAGGTCGCCCAGCAGCTCCCACGACTTCAAGCCGCGCCCTCCAAGCAGATGCAGCAACACCGGCCGCAAGGCACGGCGCAGTCCTGCCAGATCGTCCGCATCGGGCATCCAGTCGGCAGCCAGTGCAAGCAGGGCGCGACCGGTGGCGGCATCGCTGCGATCGTCATGCCCGCGGTCGCTCAACAGGCGGCGCGGGCCGTGCTCGGGGTCCAGGCGATAACGCGCGGCGGGATCGATGTCTGCACCATCCCCGTCGATGTCGAAGGCGAATCCGACGCCCATCGCGTCGAGCAGGTCGCGCTCGAAGCGTCGCAGGCTCCACGCGAGCGATGTCCCGGCGCGCAGGTGTTCGCGGGCCGCGCCGTAGGCACGGAACAAGTCCGGCGACGGGTCCTGTCGCGGCGCCAGGCGCAGCACCAGTTCATTGATGTAAAACGCGGCGAGCGTGGCTTCGCCAACGAGTTGCGGGGCAGCATCAAGCGCTTCAGCCGCGCGCAACTGCGCAAGTTCGCCACGCTGCACCGCGTCCAGGCGGACGTATTGCAGCGGCTGCAACGCCGCGCGCAGGGCATGTCGTTTTGGCCCTTGTACGCCGCGCGCGAGCAGGCCAAGCCGACCGTGATTGGCGCTCAAAACTTCGATCAACAGGCTGCTTTCGCGCCACGGCCGCGTGTGCAGGATGTAGGCGGGTTCGGCGGAAATGCGCATGGCTCGTCATTCCCGCCTACGCTGAACGACGCACTGGACCTGCACGTCTAATCCGAATACCCCAGCGTCCGCAGCGCCGCTTCATCATCCGACCAGCCCTCGCGCACGCGCACCCACGTTTCAAGGAACACTTTGTTCCCGAATAATTGTTCCATCTGCGTGCGTGCGCGGGTACCGATTTCCCGCAGGCGCACTCCGCCTTTGCCAATCACGATCGCCTTCTGGCCATCACGCTCGACCCAGATCACCGCGCCAATGCGCAGCAGCATGCCCGAGCGAGTCGAGGTGTCCTCGGTGAAGCTTTCGATCTCCACCGTGGTGGCGTACGGCAATTCGGCACCGAGTTGCCGCATGAGCTGCTCACGCACCAGTTCGCTGGCGAGAAATCGCTGGCTTTTGTCGGTGATTTCGTCTTCCGCGTAGAGAGGCGGTTGTTGTGGCATGAGCGCCAGGAGGGTATCAACCAGCGGTTCGAGGCCCTTGCGCTTCAGCGCGGAAACCGGATGGACCGCAGCAAAGGTTCGTCCTTCATTGACTTCGCCCAGAAATGGCAGCAACGCCGTTTTGTCCTTGATCCTGTCGACCTGGTTGACGGCCAGCACCACTGGAACACCCGCGAACTTCAACGCGTCGTAAGCGAGTGTGTCTCCTTCGTCCCAGCGGCCGGCCTCGATCACCAGCACAGCGGCATCAACACCTTCCAGCGCTCCGCGCGCGGCGCGATTCATCCAGCGATGCATGGCCGAGGCCGAGGCCTTGCTCTGGTCGCGATGGATGCCCGGGGTATCGACAAGCAGCAGCTGCCCTTGCTCGAACGTGGCGATTCCCAATAGGCGATGCCGCGTGGTCTGGGGGCGGCTGGAGGTGATGCTGACCTTGGCGCCAACCAGTGCGTTGACCAGTGTCGATTTTCCGACGTTGGGACGACCGATGACGGCGACATGGCCGGCACGATGGGAGTGGGAAGAAGTCATGTGGTGATTGTCCGCGCCGCGAAAGACAAACGCGAGCCTTCGGGAAACCTCAAACAGGATTCTTCAGCACTACGCTGCTTCTTGCGGGAGCCTGGCTCGTCAGCTGGGTGAGTGCGGCTTCGGCGGCAGCTTGCTCGGCGGCGCGGCGTGAGGTGCCACTGCCTTCGCCTGCGACCGGCGGGTCGATCACCGTGCAGCCGACGCGAAATCGCTTGTCGTGGTCGTCTCCGGATTCCTCAAGCAATGCATATCCGGGCAATCCCAGTTGTCGGGCCTGCAACCATTCCTGCAACCGGGTCTTCGCATCCTTGCCGACCTGATGTAATGGCGGCAATGCGGCCAGCAGCGGCTCGAACCATGGCAACACCACCTGCCGGCAGACATCGAATCCTGCATCCAGGTACAGCGCCGCGATTATCGCCTCTAGGGCATCGGCCAGGATCGAATCGCGGCGATGTCCGCCAGTCTTCATCTCACCCGGGCCGAGCGTCAACCGCGCACCAAGTTCAAGCGTCCTGGCAACGCCCGCCAACGCCGATTCGCGCACCAATTCAGCGCGCGCCCGGGTCATCGCGCCTTCGTCGGCCTTGGGCCAGCGCGCATACAACTGCTCGGCAATAATAAGGTTGAGCAGCGCATCGCCGAGGAATTCGAGCCGCTCGTTGTGTGGACTGCCCGCACTCCGATGACTCAGCGCTTGTGCCAGCAAATCGCCGCTGGCGAATGCATGTCCACCAAAGCTATGGCTTTCCCCTGCAACGGCAGTGGCCAGGTTATTCCGTGCCACCGTGTCGCGTCAGGCTCTCGGTCGCGGAGAACTTACCGACCACATCGAGGTTGGCAATGATTGGCTTGCGGACTTCGTAATTGACATCCATCTGCCACCCAGCGTCGACCCGCTTGATCTTGACGTACTCTGGCTTCACGTCGTCGGCGTAGCTGATGTCCAGACGCCGGAATAACAGATCCTGAATCTTCGCTGGATCCTGATCGGCGATGCCTGGCTCGGCCGCCAAGCCCTTGAGCGCCTGTTTAACCGCAAAGAACTCCGAATACATCGGAACGAGCTTCATGGCGACGTAGGCGAACAGACCCAACACAGCCAGCACAATCACAAACCCGATCAGGGTCATGCCGCTTTGCGTACGTTTCATTGCCTTCCCCTTAGTGCGACGACCTGCGTGGATAATGAGACTACACAAAACCCTGCCTGCCAGTTCCGGTTGGACGGCACAACGCCTCCAGCCCTACGGAATCCTGCTCCCAACCCGGCTGAAGTCAACCCAACCCGCGCTGGGGTCCCAGTTCATCCAGATCATGAACGCCTTGCCGCGCAGGTTGGTCTCCGGCAGGAAACCCCAGAAACGACTGTCCTCGCTATTATCACGATTGTCGCCCATCACGAAGTAGTTGCCAGTCGGCACAGTCCACTGGCCCTCGCCCTGGACAAAATACGGCATGTCATCGCGAGCGAGGATGGCATGCGGGCGCCCGGGTAACTGCTCGGTTTCAAGCCTGGCGCCCGTCATCTCCGCGCCTTTCCCCTTGCCGACGAAATTCCCGCCATCCGCATAGCGCAACACCGTCCCGTTCACCGACACCTTGTGGTCGTGGTAGGTGATGGTATCCCCTGGCAGGCCGATCACCCGCTTGATCCAGTCCTGGTCGGGATGCTGGGGCGGCTTGAACACCACCACGTCGCCGCGATTGGGTTCGCCGGCGGCGATGAACTTCTGGTTGGTGATGGGCAGCCGCAAGCCGTAGGCGAACTTGTTCACCAGGATGAAGTCGCCAATCAGCAGCGTTGGCATCATCGAACTGGACGGGATACGGAAGGGTTCGGCAACAAAACTACGCAACCCCAGCACCACCGCCAGCACTGGGAAAAATGCCTTGGAGTAGTCGACGACCAGTGGCTCCTTTGCCTCGATCAGCCCCCCGTGTGCGGCGCGGCGCTTGGCCATGAACAACGTGTCCAGCAGCCAGACGAGCCCAGTAAACAGCGTCAAAGCGACGAGGACGATTTCAAACCAACGCATAGCTGCTCCTTCGGGGCCAGAAAAGGGAAATCTGGATTTGGGAATCGGGGACTCGAGTGGCAGGCATCGGCTTTACCGATTCCCGATCCTCCATTCCCACCTTCCGGCTACTTGCTATCAACCTGCAACACCGCAAGAAACGCTTCCTGCGGAATCTCCACCCGACCGACCTGCTTCATCCGCTTCTTGCCGGCCTTCTGCTTTTCGAGCAACTTCTTCTTGCGGGACGCATCTCCGCCGTAGCACTTGGCCAGCACGTTCTTCCGCATCGCCTTGACCGTGGTGCGCGCGATCACCTGGGCGCCG
>JBBQTR010000136.1:0-5248 GCA_038213095.1 Lysobacterales bacterium
GCGCTCCTGACCAATTTGCAGCCGCACGACGTGTTGTTCGTCGACGAGATCCATCGCCTGTCGCCGGCCATCGAGGAAATCCTGTATCCCGCGATGGAGGACTACCAGATCGACATCATGATCGGTGAAGGTCCGGCTGCGCGCTCGATCAAGCTCGACCTGCCGCCGTTCACGCTGATCGGCGCCACCACGCGCGCGGGCCTGCTGACTGCGCCGTTGCGCGACCGCTTCGGCATCGTGCAGCGGCTGGAGTTCTACAGCCCGGAAGAGCTGACGGAAATCGTGCGACGTTCGGCCAGCATCCTCGACATCGATTGCGTGCCCGAAGGCGCCGGCGAGATCGCGCGCCGTTCGCGCGGCACCCCGCGTATCGCCAATCGACTGTTGCGGCGCGTGCGCGATTTCGCCCAGGTGCGTGCGCACGGCAAGATTGACAATGATGTCGCCAACGCCGCGATGCAGATGCTCAAGGTCGACCCGGAAGGCTTTGACGAACTCGACCGGCGCCTGCTGCGCACCATCGTCGACTCGTTCGATGGTGGCCCCGTCGGCGTCGAATCCCTGGCCGCGGCGCTTAGCGAGGAACGTGGCACGCTCGAGGACGTGATCGAGCCCTACCTGATCCAGCAGGGCTATCTCATCCGCACCGCGCGCGGCCGCATGGCCAGCGCGAAGGCGTACCGGCATCTAGGGCTGCGACCCAAAGCGGGGCTCAACGACATGTTCGAACGCAACCAGATCGAAGATGCAAGTGGCGGCTGATTCTGTGTTCAGTTGGCCGACAAGGGTTTACTGGGAAGATACCGACGCAGGCGGCGTGGTCTATCACGCGCAATACCTGGCCTTCCTGGAGCGCGCACGCAGCGAATGGTTGCGGGCGCGCGGCAAAGGCCAGGAATTGCTGCGGATCGAACATGACCTGGTGTTCGCGGTGCGTGCGATGCGGATTGATTTTCGCCTGCCAGCACGGCTGGACGACGTGGTTGACGTGTCGGTCGCTTTGCTGCAATGCCGGCGAGCGAGCCTGGTGATCGGGCAGGCCATCCATCGCGACGGCCTGTTGCTGCTGGATGCACAAGTGCGGGTCGCGGCGCTGAACGCATCGGATTTCCGTCCACGCGCGATTCCGTCGTCGCTATACGATGAACTCAAGTCACTGGAAACGATCGAATGACCCAACCAATGGAGTGCAACGCATGATCCCTTTGCTGGCAGCACTGCAGGCCACCGCGGTCGAGGCATTGCCTGAAGATGCGGTGGCCGCGACAAATGCGTCGCAGGCCGCGATCGCAACGCCCGCTGGGCACAACGGACTGGACATGCTGCAGCTGGTACTGCATGCCAGCATCCCGGTGCAATTCGTGCTGCTGTTGCTGCTGGCGGCATCGGTGTCGTCGTGGCTGATTATTTTCCGCAAGAAGCGCGTGCTTGATCGCGCTGACCGCGAGGCGGTCCGCTTCGAGGAGCGCTTCTGGTCCGGCGCTGAATTGTCGAAGCTGTATGCCGGTTCCAGCGAACGCGGTGGCGATATCGGCGGGCTGGAAGCGATCTTCGAAGGTGGTTATCGCGAATTCAATCGCATCCGCCAGCGCCGCGGCGTCGATGCGCGCATCCAGCTCGAGGGCGCGCAACGCGCAATGCGGGCCACGGCATCGCGCGAACTCGATGGGCTTGAACACAACCTGGAATTCCTCGCCAGCGTCGGCTCGATAAGCCCGTACGTCGGGCTGTTCGGCACGGTGTGGGGGATCATGATTTCGTTCCAGGGCCTGGCGCAGATGAAGGAAGCCACCATCGCCACCGTGGCGCCAGGTATATCCGAAGCTTTGATCGCCACCGCGATGGGCCTGTTCGCGGCAATTCCCGCGGTGTGGGCCTACAACCGCTTCGCGACCCGGGTCGAGCGCCTGAACGTGCGTTACGACGCGTTCTCCGAGGAGTTCTCGTCGATCCTGCAACGCCAGGCGCATGTCGATGAGGTTTGAGAATTACAAGTCATGTCGGCGCAAGCCTCGTTGGAGCGTGACATGGCCGTAACCGCCACCGGTCGCCGCATCCGCAAGCGCAAACTCAAGGCCGACATCAACGTCGTGCCGTATATCGACGTGATGCTGGTGCTGCTGATCATCTTCATGGTGACCGCGCCGCTGCTCAACCTGGGCACCGACATCCATCTGCCCGATTCAAAAGCCAAGCGACTGCAGACGCCCAAAAACCCGGTCGCGGTCAGCATCTACGCCAACGGCACGTACGCGCTCGTCGCAGACAAGACCAGCCAGCCGATGGGCGCCGACGATCTCAAAGCGCATCTGGCGGCGGTGAATGACCAGAGTGGCGGCGACTTGGTGGTATTGATCAACGGCGATCGCACTGCCAGCTACCAGACGATCATGAAAGGCATCGACATCGTCAATGCCGCCGGCATCAAGAAGATCAGCCTGCTCAGCCATCCGCAGGAGACGGCGAAGTAATGCGGGAAACCCGCGCTGATACGGCGCTGTCGACGATGTTTGCAGTCGGCTTGCACCTGCTGTTGTTGTTGCTTCTGTTTGCCGGGCTGAAGTGGTCGCATCCGATGACGCCGGATGCTGCCGCAGGCGCGGCGGTCGATGCCGACCTGGTCGATCCCAATGCGCTGTCGGCATCAATGCAACGCGCGCTCGCCGCAGCCCCGCCGGTGACGCCATCGCCACCTGTCGAACAGCAGCCAGTCGAGCCGCCACCGCCGCAACCGCTTCCGACTCCCTCCGAGCAGGAAGCACAAACCGCGCCGCAACCGATCGCGCAGCAAGCGATTCCGGTACCTGACCAACGCGACCAGGAACGCGTCGATCGCGAGGCTCTCTCCGCGGAATTGCGCGCACGTGAGCAGGAAGAAAAACAGCGCCAGCAGCAGATCGACCTGACCCAGAAACAGCAACAAAAGCAGGCCGAACAGCAGCAGCAACTCGCCCGGCAATCACTCGATGAGCAAATCAGGAAAATCCGGGAGGCGCGACGCCAGGCCTCGCATGAGGCCGATCTGGCCGAGCAGAAACTCAAGCAGATTGCCGACGTCCGCCAGCGCGCGACGCAATCCTCGCAAGCCACCGCCGACAGCAATGCCAGTCCACCACCGGGGGCTAACGGCGTCGACGCGGGGTTACTTGCGCGCTACAGGGCAGCGTTGGGAGACGCGATACAGCGCAACTGGATCCGACCGGATTCCGTGCCGCTGGGACTGCCGTGCAAACTGCAGATCAGACAACTGCCTGGTGGCGAAGTCATCGATGTCCAAGTCCTCGAACCATGCCCCTATGATGATCTGGGCAAGCGCTCGCTTGAAGCGGCCGTGTTGAAGGCACAACCACTTCCTTACTCAGGATTCGAATCGGTGTTCTCACGAACCCTGGATCTGAAATTCCAGCCAGAAGAGCGCTGACCCACGTTATCGGATTACTTTTTAGACGACCTTAACGAACAACCTGTTAAGACTTCACTTCTTTTTACCGGATCACCTGATGAAACGACCGCTGCGCTGGCTTGTGACCCCGATTGTTTCATTCCTGCTGGCACTGCTGCCGCTGGCAGGATTCGCCCAGGACAAACCGCTGGAAATCGACATCGTCGGCGGGAATGCGGCGGCGCTTCCGATCGCGGTGGTGCCGATGGCATTCCAGGGGCCAGGTGCTGCGCCATCGACCGACATTGCACAGGTGATCCGTGCCGACTTCGACCGCTCCGGGCAGTTCCGTACCTTGCCCGACCGTGACATGGTCGAGCATCCCAGCCGCGGCAGCGAGGTCAACTATCCGACCTGGCGATTGCTGAAGCAGGACTTCCTCGTCGTTGGCCGTGAGCTGGATGCCGGCGGTGGCAACGTGCGGGTCGAGTACGAACTGTTCGATGTCGCCAAGCAGCAGCGCCTGCTTGGACTGGCGATGACCGCACCTGCAAACTCGATGCGTGATGTCGCCCATCAAATCGCCGATGCGATCTACGAAAAAATCCTCAGCGTGCGCGGCGCGTTCTGGACCCAGATTGCCTATGTCACGGCGTCGGGCGTCGGTCCCGGCGCGCGATACGCCCTGGTCGTGGCCGATGCGGACGGCTACAACCCGCATGCTGTCGTGCGGGATTCGCAACCGATCCTGTCGCCCTCCTGGAATCCGGACGGCCGTCGGCTCGCCTTCGTCAGTTTCCATGGTGGCAATTCCGCCATCTACGTGATCGACACCACGCGCGACACCGCGTTGCCCGCGCCCATTGCGAGCTTCCGTGGCATCAACGGCGCGCCGAGTTTCTCGCCCGATGGCCGCCAGTTGGCGATGACGCTGTCCAAAAGCGGCAATCCGGAAATCTATGTCATGGACCTGGGCAGCAGGGCCTTGCGCCAGATCACCGACCAGTTCGGGATCGATACCGAGGCCACTTGGAGCCCGGACGGCGGCAGTCTCTACTTCACCTCCGACCGTGGCGGCAAACCGCAGATCTACCAGGCCTCCGCCAATGGAGGCAGCGCCACGCGGGTCACTTTCCAGGGCAGCTACAACGCCAAGGCGACGGTGTCCTACGACGGCAAGAAGATCGCGATGGCAGAGGGCAACGGCAACAACTACCGCATCGCGCTGCTCGACCGCAGTTTGGGTTCGCCCCGCTGGAGCACCCTGTCGCCGGGCTCGCTGGACGAGTCGCCGAGCTTCGCCCCCAACGCCAGCATGATCCTGTATGCCGCCCGGGAGGGCAGCCGGGGGGTGTTGTATTCGGTGTCGGCCGATGCCCGCGTGCGCCAGCGCCTTGTGCTGGCCGATGGCGACGTGCGCGAGCCGGCGTGGGGTCCGTATCGCCAGCCACGCTGATCACAAAGCGTCCATGCCAGCCTGTTAACCTTCAAGGTGAAGCATTCAGTATTCCCCCGCGAAAAGACGAGGAAAGCCCCATGAACACAATGACGACGAAGCGAGCCTCCAATGTCGCCCGCATCCTGACGACGGTACTGTTCTGTGCCGCGGCGGTGGCCTGCACCAAGAAGGTCAAGGAAGTCCCACCGCCGATGACCACCGGCTCGACCGCCACCACCACTCCGTATCCGCAGACGGGCCCAACCACGCCCGGGGCCTACGGCCCCAGCGACCTTGACAGTGACGCCTGCCTGCGCACGCGCGTGGTGTACTTCGACTACAACGAGGACGCACTGCGTCCGGAGTTCCAGGCCGCGATGGCCTGTCACGCCAAATACCTGCGCGATCGTCCATCCGCGCGCATGTCG
>JBBQTR010000137.1:0-5243 GCA_038213095.1 Lysobacterales bacterium
TCGCTGCGCGCGACCAGTACCGTGTCGACGCCACCGGACAACCCGACCATCACCTGCTGCACGCGCGGATCGCTCGCACGCAACAGCTTGTCGAGTTTACGCAGCGCTTCGACTTTTTCCTCGTTGCCGATGGCATCGATCGGATCCACGCCAGCGTAGAGTTCGCGGCCCTGTCCACGAACCAGCGTGCGCGGACTGTGTGCGGTGCCATCACGCGCGATGGCGCGCGCGGATTTCGAAGCCGTCATCAATGCCTGTGTGTTGATGTCGTCGGAATAGGCGAACCCGGTTTTCTCCCCTGAGATCGCGCGCACGCCGACGCCCTGCTCGATCGAATGCGCACCGTCCTTGACGATGCCGTCCTCCACCGTCCAGCTTTCGCGCCGCGAATGCTGGAAATACAGATCGCCGAAATCGATGCCGGGCCCGAGCAGCGTGCCGAAGGTCGTGTCCAGCTGGTTGGTATCGAGTCCTGCGGGCAACAGCAGGCGGGATTCGGCGAGGGCAAGCGATTGGGTCATGGGATGTCCGGAAATGGTTCACGAAGTTCAGTACGTCATCCTGTCAACGCGGGAATGACGATCTCTCTACATGCAGGCGCGGACCCGTCTAATCAACCACTGGGCGGAGGCAACGTTGCGTTGATGCGCGATTGTTCACGGCTGATGGTCTCGACCTTGGGTTGCTTCCAGGGCCCGGTCACACGATAGGTTTTCGCAGCGAGTCGGCCCAGTGGTTTCTTCAGCACGGCATTCGCTGCCGCGCCAATCGCTGCACCAATGGGACCGCCAGCAATCGCGCCGACGGCGGTCAGCAGGTTGCCTGCCTTGGGCAGCACTTCGACAGTCTGGTCGAATTGCTGTGCCATCAGGTTGGCTGCTCCCCGGATCCGGATCTCGGCGGCGGGCCCATCGATCACCAGATTGTCGCTGCGTGCCAATCCGGCACCGATATGAATGTCGCCATTGATGCTGTTGAACGCGAAGCCCTTCGAAAAGAAATCGTGGAAATCAAGACTGAGTCGTCGTGGCAGCTGGGCCAGGCTCAGTAATCCAAGGACACGACCGGCGCCCGGATCAAGCGTGACCAGCTGGCCATTGCGTGCGGCAAGCGACAGCGTCCCCGTCACCGTATCCATGCGCAAACCAGACGGATCTCCCGGCCAGGTCGCATTGAAGATCGCTTTTCCGTGACCACCGGCCAGCTGCCCGGCGTAGCCAAATCCGTCCAGCAACGCGCCAAAGTCGCCGCTGTCCAAGGCGATCGCAAGCCGCGTCCGCGCAGTGCTTGCATGGCCCGTCCAATCGCCGCTGATGGTGATCTGCTGGGTTGGCGTTCGAGTCTGCAACTGGTCGACATGCAGGCCGTCGGTGATGCGACGCGTGCGCAGCCGAGCGCTGCCGAGATTGGCGTCGTTGAATCGCAGATCGGCCACGTCGAAGGCAAGCGGAGGGACGCTGACAGGATTGATGCTGTTGGCGGGACTGAGGTTCGCGGTATTGGTGACAGCGGGCGTGGCATCCGTTGGCGTACTGCGCCAATGCACATGCTGGAATTGCCCCGCGATGGCTGCCCCTTCGGCATCCGGGATACGCACCACGCCCGCTAGCGCGTCGCCGGACACCTGAACCGTCGTGCCGCCCGCCACCGGTGCCACCTGTACCCGGATATCGGGGAAACCACTATTGAACAGCAGCAGCCGATCAGCCGTGAGGTCGATGCTGCGCAGTGGCATTGAACTGCTGCCTGTGTTCTTTCCGCTACTGCTGCTTGCCGGTTTGACAAACGCCGCCTTGACCAACGCGATCCAGCCCAGCGCATCCAGTGTCGTGGCATGACCACTGGCAATCAGCCCCATAGCAGGCGGCGGATCGGTGACGTTGCTGTTGCCCAGCACAACCCGTACGCCGGTATTCCTGTCGTCGCTGCGCGCACGCAGGCCGAGCATGTTGCCCAACGCAATGCGCGTCTCGCCGCTGCCCATCGGCAATGCCGTGTCGATCGTCGTGGGCAATGCCATCGACGCCGCTTTGTGCAATGGCATCGGCAGGATCAGCGCCGTGCCGACCAGGTTGGATCGTAGTTGCAGGCGCGTGGGCATGACGGTGGTCGCACTGGTGCCCTTGGGGATCGCGATCGCCACGCTCCACGTCGAGCGTCCTGCGAGGTAGGGTTTCAACCAATCCAGTTGCGGCGCACGCTGCAGCAGGCTTTCCGCCGTCAGGCTGGCGTCGAGATCGCCTTCGAAGGCCTGCAGTGGATCGTGCACATAAGTGCCAACACGCAGCGACAGCAAGCCCGGCAGGCCAGCATGCAGGACGGCAAGCTTGTCTGCGATGAACCCACCGTTGCCATAATCGGCGCGGCCACGGACATTGTTGAAGGCGAGATTCCAGCGTTTTTCGGCGAGGGTGGCGCCAGCCAGCGTGACCGTGCCACCCAAGTGGCTGGCACCTCCGCCCTCATGCAGCGGCAGCTCAAGATTGAAATCCACCGCCGTCAACCCGCTGGCCTGGATGTTGTCCAGGGTTTCGCCATCGCTTTTGTGCAGCGGGCTTTGTTTCAACAGTTCCAGCAATTGCCCCGCGTCACCCCCGCCTTGCGCGCGCACGATCACGGCGGACTTGGCGAAATTCGCGATACCCGCATCGAAGCGGCGAATGCCCACGCCAGACAGTACCCCTTTGCCACCGACAGTGAACCCGTTGTCGAGGAAGTCGATATCGGCGTCGACATGATCAATCGGCGGCCATCCCGGATCGAACTTCAACACGGCGTTCGCGATGCGTGCGGTTCCCTTGAAAATACCGGTCGTGCCTGTGGCTATTACGTTGTTGGTCGCTGCTGTCTGGACCACATCGCGCGAACTCACCGCTGCGAAGGGCCAGTCGCCCAGGTCGCCGGAAATCAGCACGTGTCCATCACGCAGCCAGCCGGCGACGAGCGTGCGATCCAACCATTGCACCGTCGCCGGCGCCATCATCGAGTGCACCCAGAACCGCTTCGCCGATGTCAGTGGCAAGTCGTCCAGCTGCACGGCGACATCGATGCGGGGGCTGCTGCCATCGGACTTGAGCCACAAACCGCCCCGCAACGTCGCACCGACATCGCCATCGTTGATGCGCAATCCCGGCGTGCCAATGTGCCAGCCATCGTCCTCGCGCCATCCGGCCAGATGACCTTCCAAGGATGGGTTATGCACTTCACTGAAGCCGCGCGGCCAATCGATGCGGAGCGGATGCGTGGGATTGAAATTGAAATCGAATCCGCGGTCGTCACCATCCAGTTCGCCGGCAACATCGCTCATCCCTGGCGCAGAGCCAGTGGCCTGGAAGCCGAACCGATCGACGATGCCACTGGCTCGCATGGGGCCAGCAACAACGCCGGAGATCGTGACCTTGCGCAGCGTTGCCTGTGGGTGCGCCGCCAGCAGCCACCGACGCAAGCCAGGCGACACGCGATCGCTGAGTGCCAGCATCGAGAACAATGGTGCGGCATCGATGTGATCGGCCAGTACGCCATAGCGGCGCCCGCCGGCCACGACAAGTCCGTCGAGCACCTGCGCCTGGCCGCCATTGTCGATGCGCAACGTTGGTGCATCGATGCGCCATCCGCCAGGCACGACAGTCCAGCGCGCACGTGCCTGCAGGTGCGTAAACATGCTCCTCGCCATCGGCGCAGGTTGCGTTGTCACGCTTGTAGGCGTTTGCCCCTTCGCTGTCGTCACCGGCGCCATCGGCAACGGTGCGCCACGCAGCAGCAAGTGATCCATGTTGGCATCCATGGTCACCGTCACGATGCGATGCGCGCGCAACTCTGCCCATGCCTGCGCCCGCCCACGACCGCCTTCCAACGTCAATCCGGCAGCGTGCAACAACGTCGTCCATGCCAACAGATCGGCATGCATGGCGGCCACATACAGGCGGCCATCGCCGCGCGAGCGGTCGAAATCGCCAACGGCTTCCACCGGAGCCTGCCCCGGTTTCGCCCACACAAGTGCGCCGATGCGGACGCGTTCCTCATCCACGCGCAGGCGCGCATCCACTCGTGACACGCGTGTGTCGATCGCAAGGTCCGGCGCGATGATGGCGAGTTTGGCGCCGATCACCTGCAACTCGCCCAAGCCCTGGAACACATCGAATGGGTCGCCGCCGGTTTGCGCCTGTCCCGGCAAACCACGCACACGCCAGCGTCCACCAGGGTCCTGTTCGAGCGTGAGGTCCAAGCCTCGTATGCGCAATTCAGTGAAGGATCGGCCCGGCAGTAAACCTGCGTATTGCGAGATCAACATCTCGGCGTCGCCGATCAGCACCGACTGCCGGCCGACGCCCACGCGCATGCCATCCAGTCGCAACAACGGGCCCCGGCGCGTCCATTGTGTTTCAAGTTTGTCGAAAGTGACCGGCCGCCCCGCACGCACACTCAACCAAGCCGCGACGTGATCGGGATGTCGCTCGGCCAGCGGCAACAACTGGCTCACGACACCGGAGACCAGCGCCATTAACACCAGCCCGATCGCAAGCACATACCAGGCGCCGCGACGCGCGATTCGCAGACGGCGGCGAAGGTGAGTAATCACGTGGCTCCCGGCTGCTGCAGGAAACTGCTACTCGCGACTCTCGACAAGGCTCTACAGCAGCACGACATCAAACTGTTCCTGCTGGTATTGCGTGTCGGCCTGGAAGCGGATCGACTTGCCGAGAAACTCCTCGAGTTCGGCAACCGCAACTGATTCCTCATCTGTGATACGCGCAACGACTCTTGGCGATGCGATCACCAGCAATCGTGCGGCCTCGAACTGGCGCACGGCGCGGGTGATTTCCCGGAAGATTTCGTAGGTCACGGTTTCGGTGGTCTTGAGCATGCCGCGCCCGCCGCATTCATGGCACGGCTCGCACAGTTGGCGCTCGAGGCTTTCGACCGTGCGCTTGCGCGTCATCTCGACCAGGCCCAATGGCGAGAAATCGTAGACCGTGGTCTTGGCGCGATCGTGCGCCAGTGATTTTTCCAGCGTGCGCAACACCTGGCGCCGATGCTCGGCGTCGTGCATGTCGATGAAGTCGATGATGATGATGCCGCCCAGGTTGCGCAGCCTCAGTTGACGTGCCACCGACTGCGCGGCCTCCAGGTTGGTGCGGTAGACCGTTTCCTCGAGATTCCGCTGGCCAAGGAACGAGCCGGTGTTGACGTCGACCGTGGTCATCGCTTCGGTCTGGTCGATGACCAGGTAGCCGCCGGATTTC
>JBBQTR010000138.1:0-5182 GCA_038213095.1 Lysobacterales bacterium
GTGTCGCCGCAGAACCTGCTGCGCGTTTCAGTTGGCCTGGAACACGTCGACGATCTGATTGCCGATTTCCGGCAGGCGCTGGATATCGACTTGATGTAAGCGGAACGCATCGCGACCGCTATTTGCCTCGTTCAAAGTTCGTAATCGATTCACCAGCGCGCAGCGGCGTGCCCGGAGAGCACCCTACCAGACGCCAATATTCGGCATAGAAGCCCACGGCTCCTGCGGCGGCAATGCATCGCCCTTCTGCAGCAACTCGACCGAGACCAGGTCCGGCGAGCGCACAAACGCCATGTGTCCATCGCGCGGCGGGCGACTGATGGTGATGCCCATTGATTGCAGGTGTTTGCACAGCGCGTAAATGTCGTCGACGCGGAAGGCAAGATGGCCGAAGTTACGGGCACTGCCGTAGTCCTCGTCGGCGTCCCAGTTGTAGGTCAGTTCGAGCTCAGCATCGGGACTGTCCAATGCCGCCAGGAACACCAGTGTGAATTTTCCTTGCGCATTTTCCATCCGGCGTGTTTCACGCAGACCGAGGCCTTCGCAGTAGAAGCGCAGCGAAGCATCGAGATCACGCACGCGCACCATCGTGTGCAGGTATCGCATTGTTGAGTCCTCGGTTTGGATCAATGGCGCGTCAGTCAAGGAACAGATCCGGAAGCAATCGTTGCGAAGGATCGACCGCGTATTGCGAAAAATCCGTGACACCCGCATCGCGCAGGACGTCCTCGTCGATCAGGAATTTGCCGGAACAGTCGCGCACCGACCGCACCAGCACCGCGTGGGCAGCATCGGCGACGATCTCCGGCGTGCGGCACCATGCCGGATTGACACCCGGGATCATGTTGATCGCATCGGTGGCAATGACGGTGCGTGGCCACAATGCATTGACGGCAACACCTTGCGGTGAAAACTCCGCCGCAAGCCCGAGCGTCACGAAGCTCATGCCCATCTTCGCCAGCGTGTAGCCGGTGTGCGCGCCCCACCATTTCGGATCTAGTGACGGCGGCGGCGCCAGCGTGAGGATGTGTGGGTTCGGCGCTTTCAGCAGCGATGGCAGACACGCCTGCGCGCACAAAAAACTGCCGCGCGAATTGACCTGCTGCATCAGGTCGAAGCGTTTCATCGGAGTGTCCAGCGCCCCTCGCAACCAGATCGCGCTGGCGTTGTTGACCAGGATGTCGATGCCTCCGAACGTATCGATCGCGGCCGCGACTGCGGCGCGTACCTGGTCTTCTTCGCGGATATCACACCGCAGGGCCAGCCCCTGCCCACCCGCCGCGATGACTTCGGCCGCGACGCTGTGGATGGTGCCCGGAAGTTTGGGATTGGCGACGTCGGACTTCGAGGCAATGGCGATGTTGGCGCCGTCGCGTGCCGCGCGCAATGCGATCGCGCGGCCGATTCCGCGCGAGGCGCCGGTGATGAAGAGGGTCTTGCCTGACAGGCTATTCATGGATCGATCCTCGTTGCTCACTTTGTTGGATGCCATTCAAGGCGATAGTAGATTCAGGGCTTTGGGCCCTGGCCTTCATTGTCTTCCCAATGCAGCAGTTTGCGTGTCACGAAGCGGTACACCGGTTTACCCGTGGCGAACCACACCTCGCGCAACCAGGAATGGCGTTGCAACACGCGTCGCTCGATGGGCGTCAGCTCTCCCGGGCAATACGTGCGCTTGTGCTTGAGCAGGTGGCGCAGGTCTTCGCGCGCCAACAAGCGCATCCAGCGCGAACGCGGATGCCCGCGCACCGCAAGCTGGAAATCGATCAACGCCGGGTTTCCATCGTCAAGCACAAGCCAGTTGGCTTCCTTGGCGAGATCATTGTGCGCCACGCCGCGACGATGCAACGCCTGCAGCAGGCGGCGTGCTTCGTGGAAATAGGCAGTGTCGCCATGTGGGGGCCGCTGGTACATCGCCGCGCCGGCCATGTAGCTGCGATCAAGCACGCGGCCATCCCAGCGCAGCAATTGCGGCGTTGCCGCCATCCCCGCGATGCAGCGCAACGCAAGTGCCTCACGCCGCGCCAGCCACCATGCCGGCAGGCGCAACCACAAAGGCACATGGCGCAGGTCACGTCGCACGAACATGCCGTCGTCGCTGCGCATCAACGCGATCCGCCCAAAGCTGTCGGCCTTGAGCGCCTGTATTTCGATGGCGCCAACCTGCGTCATCGCCCCTGCAACGCGGCGAGAAACCGCCGTGGCGCGCCATCGAATCCACCGTTGGACATGAACACGACATGATCGCCGGCGCGCACGCGATCGCGCAGTCCGGCAATCAGCTGATCGACCGTCGGCCTGACGACGCCATCGCCGCGCAACGCGCCGACCACGTTGCTTGCATCCCATGCCAGTTCCGGGCGCTGCAGGAAAACGACGAGATCGGCATCGGCGAGCGACGGCGCCAGCGCATCGGCATGCGCACCCATGCGCATTGAATTGCTGCGCGGTTCCATCGCGACCATGATGCGTGCGTTGCCGACTTTGGCGCGCAGGCCTGCAAGCGTGGTGGCGATCGCGGTCGGATGATGCGCGAAATCGTCATAGACGGTGATGCCGTCACATTCGCCGATCACTTCCATGCGGCGCTTGACGCTGCGGAAATCGGCGAGCGCCGGCAACACTGAAGCAACATCCACGCCGACTGCGTTGGTTGCGGCGATCGACGCGAGTGCATTCATCACGTTGTGGCGGCCGAGCAAGGGCCAATGCACTTCACCGATGTCGATGCCAGCGTGCACCACCACGAACGAACTGCCGTCGTCCTTGATCAGGCGCGCGGTCCAGTTGTAATTATTTTCGTCGAGGCCGAAGCGTTCGACCGGAGTCCAGCAGCCCATCTCGAGGACTTGCGCCAGATGCGCGTCCTCGCCGTTGACGATCAACCGACCACGGCGCGGCACCGTTCGCACGAAATGGTGGAACTGGCGCTGGATCGAGGCGACATCGGGAAAGATGTCGGCGTGGTCGTATTCAAGGTTGTTGAGGATCGCCACCAGCGGGCGGTAGTGAACGAACTTGCTGCGCTTGTCGAAGAACGCCGTGTCGTATTCGTCGGCTTCGACCACGAAATCGCGCCCGGAGCCAACGCGCGCCGACGCACCGAAATCCTCGGCAACCCCGCCGATCAGGAAGCCAGGTTCGCGACCCGCGGCCTGCAACAGGTACGTCAGGATCGTGGTGGTGGTGGTCTTGCCGTGGGTGCCGGCGACCGCGATGGTGTCGCGGCCGGGCAGCACGTTTTCTGCCAGCCATTGCGCGCCTGAGGTGTACTTGCGGCCATCGTCCAGCACCTGCTCGACCGCGGCATTGCCCCGCGAAAGTGCGTTGCCGACGATGATCTCATCGCAGTCGCTTGAAATATTGTCCGGCGAATATCCCTGGCGCAGCGCGATGCCGAGCGTTTCCAGCTGCGTGGACATCGGTGGATAGACAGCCTGGTCGCTGCCTTCGACAACGTGTCCCAGTTCCCGCGCCAGTGCGGCGACGCCGCCCATGAAGGTGCCGGCGATGCCAAGGATGTGGAGTTTCATGGGTCGGAAGCGTCAGCCAACCTCGACTGAAGGCGCGATGGCTTCCACGATGCGGGTGAACACCTGGTCCAGCGTGCCGACGCCATCAACCATGGCCAGCATCCCGTGCTGCCGGTAGTAATCGACGACCGGCGCGGTCTGTTGCGCATAGATGTCCAGACGCTTGCGCACGGACTCGGGATTGTCGTCTGCACGGCCCTCGGCTTTTGCACGACCCGCGATGCGCTGGACCAGCAGTTCGCTGTCGACATCGAGCTGGACGGCACGATCGATCGGCTGGCCAATGCGCGCCAGCAGTCCGCCAAGTGCGCTGGCTTGCGCCAGGTTGCGCGGGTAGCCGTCGAGGATGAAGCCGTTGTCGCAGCTTTCCCCAGAAGAGCCGGGCCGCGAGAAACGCGCCTCCAGCATGCCGAGCAGGATCGCATCGGAGACCAGGTCCCCGCGCGCCATGACTTCCTTCGCCGCCAACCCCAGCGTGCTGCCAGCGGCCACTTCGGCGCGCAACAGGTCGCCAGTGGAGATGTGCGGCACCTGCAGGTGGTCCTTCAGGCGTGTTGCCTGCGTGCCTTTGCCGGAACCCGGCGCGCCCAACAAAACCAATCGCATCGATGACTCCAGGAGTTGAATCGGACGGTCGAGGCACAGCGCTCGGCCGCTCACGACGGCTCGGCATTGACCGAGCCTACACTGGCATTGCCCCGAGACATGCGGGACCGCCAAGTGGCGGGCCAGCTTACCGCATGGCCACCTGAAACTTGCCGAGGATCCGCCCCGATGACTGCTGGAAGCCTGTTGTATGCGCAATCGGGCGGCGTCACCGCCGTCATCAATGCCACTGCGAGCGCTGTGATCCAGACGGCGCGCGCGCGGGGCGTCAAGGTGCTGGCGGGCCGCAACGGCATCCTGGGTGTGCTGCGCGAAGAACTGATCGACACCTCGAAGGAATCGCTGGCCGCGATTCGCGCGCTGGCGCAGACGCCAGGCGGTGCGTTCGGCTCATGCCGGTTGAAGCTCAAGTCGCTGGAGGACGATCGCGCCCGCTACGAACGCCTGCTCGCGGTGTTCAAGGCCCATGACGTGCGCTGGTTCCTCTACAACGGCGGCAACGATTCGGCCGATACCGCATTGAAGGTGTCGCAGCTGGCCAGCGAATTTGGCTATCCGCTGACCTGCATCGGCGTGCCGAAGACGGTCGACAACGATCTTGCGGTCACTGATTGCTGCCCCGGTTTTGGCTCGGCGGCGAAATACACCGCGGTGTCGGTGCGCGAGGCGGCGCTGGATGTCGCGGCGATGGCGGAGACATCGACCAAGGTCTTCGTCTACGAAGCCATGGGTCGACATGCCGGTTGGCTGGCCGCCGCCGGCGGATTGGCAGGGCCACATCCGGACAACGCGCCGCAGATCATCCTGTTCCCCGAGCGTGCGTACGAAGAAAACGCGTTCATCGATCAGGTTCAAGCGGTGGTCGCGCGTGTCGGATGGTGTGTTGTCGTCGCCAGCGAAGGCATCCGCACTGCCGATGGAAAATTCGTCGCCGACGCGGGCGCAGGTAAGGATTCGTTCGGCCACACGCAACTAGGTGGTGTCGCCGCGCATCTTGCGGCGCGGGTCAAGGATCGACTCGGCGTGAAGGTGCACTGGACGCT
>JBBQTR010000139.1:0-5139 GCA_038213095.1 Lysobacterales bacterium
CCGGCACCGAGGTTTCGGCGCTGCTGGGCCGTATGCCGTCAGCCGTGGGCTACCAGCCAACGCTGGCCGAGGAAATGGGCGTGCTGCAGGAGCGCATCACCTCGACCAAGACCGGCTCGATCACCTCGATCCAGGCCGTGTACGTGCCTGCCGACGACCTGACCGATCCGTCGCCGGCGACGACCTTCGCGCATCTTGACGCGACCGTCGTGTTGTCGCGCAACATCGCATCGCTCGGCATCTATCCGGCGGTCGATCCGCTCGATTCCACCTCGCGCCAGCTCGACCCCAACGTGATCGGCAACGAGCACTACGACACCGCGCGCAAGGTGCAGTCGACGCTGCAGAAGTACAAGGAGCTCAAGGACATCATCGCCATCCTCGGCATGGATGAGTTGAGCGAAGAGGACAAGCAGGCCGTGTACCGCGCGCGCAAGTGCGAGCGCTTCTTCTCGCAGCCGTTCCACGTCGCCGAAGTCTTCACTGGTTCGCCCGGCAAGTATGTGACGCTGAAGGAGACGATCCGCGGCTTCAAGATGATCGTCGACGGCGAATGCGACCACCTGCCCGAGCAGGCGTTCTACATGGTCGGTGGCATCGAGGAAGCGATCGAGAAGGCGAAGAAGATCGCCGCCTGAAATACCGCTTGATGCAGGGCGGGTTTCAACCCGCCATCGCGAATACAACAAGGCGGGTTGAAACCCGCCCTACGGGAATCGAGATCCATGGCAACCACAATCCGCTGCGACATCGTCAGCGCCGAGGCCGAGATCTTCCACGGCGAGGCCGAGATGATCGTGGCCACCGGTGAGTCGGGCGAGCTTGGCATCGCGCCGCGGCACGCGCCGCTGATTACCCGGCTCAAGCCCGGCAAAATCGTGGTGACGTTGCCGGGTGGCGAGAAGCTCGACTTCGCGATTTCCGGCGGAATCCTGGAAGTCCAGCCGCAGGTCGTGACCGTGCTGGCCGACACCGCGATCCGTGCACAGGACATCGATGAAGCCGCCGTGCTGGCCGCCAAGGCCGAAGCCGAACGCGTGCTCGCCCATCGTGGCGAACCGATGGAAATCGCCGAAGCGCAGCAGCGCCTGGCGGAGGTGACTGCGCAATTGCAGGCGCTTGAACGGTTGCGGAAGACGCTCAAGCACTGAGTTTCAGGATGCAGTGGCATGAAAAACGCCGGACCTTGTTCCGGCGTTTCTATTTTCCTGTCTGCTGAGACGTTTCAGGATTTGTTCGTTGTTCCTGCTTTTGCGGGAAAGACGAATGCGCGCCTACTTCCGATACACCCAGTGTCGTGACAGCAGGAAGCCAATCACGCCGAGGATGAATTCAATGCCCGGCTTCGCCAGCCAGACCCATTTCAAGTCAAGCGAGTGGTCGACCACGCCCAGCGACCAGGTGCTGACGATGGTGGTCCCCACCCACATGGTGATGTAACGCCGCAATTGGGTGCTGCCGATTTCGTGTTCGTCGCCAGCAAAGGTCAGCTTGCCATTGAGCCAGAAGCCAAGCAGCGCCCCGGCGACGCGGCCGGCGACGTTGGCCGGCACGACCGCCATCCCCCAATGCGTGAGCGCGACCAGCACGCCCCAGTCGACCAGCCATTGCACACCGCCGATCAGGGTGTAATGCCGCGCGTGGCGGGTCAGGCTCATGGATGTTGCGCTCCATAGGGCAGGCGCCAGAGCTCGGCATCGCCGGCTTGTGCAATGCGCAGGGCGGCAGCGTTGTGCAAGGCAGTAGCAAGTGCGGGACTCGTATTGGCTGGAGTCATCAGTATCCAGTGTGCGTGGGAGGATGCGAACAGGGCGCGCCAGCGCCCCCCGGAAGTATCGGCTTCCGCCGCGAGTCGCGCTGCCTCAAGGGCGGGGTCGTGCCAGGACATCGTACGACCACGACCGGCCAGTTCGGCGATGAAACCGCGTGCGGGATCGGTGGCAAGCACGATCGAGCCATCGTCGGGGAGCTTGGCGATCAGAACACGCTCGGGGACATAGTCCACAAGTACCGCCGCGTTGTCACCACCGGAGCGGAGCAGATGCTTCAATGCGGAAGAATGCTGGGTCCATCCTGCATTCGCCTGGAACGCGAGGTTGACCAGGCAGATGCCAATGATCGTCGGGGCAAACCAGCGTTTGCCCGACACGGTCTGCAGCCCGGGTACGACCGCTACCAGCCATAACGCCATGCCCGGAAACGCGTAGCGGGCGTATTGCAGGGGCAGCAGTGGCAGCAGGATGGTCAGCGCCGCAGCGATCGCGAAGCTGCGCGTGTCGGCACGCCACAATGCCAGCATCCACGCGCCTGCCAGCGCAATGAGGGTGATGCCCAAGCCCCCGTCCCACGCTTCACCGTATCGGTGTGTATCCACCACCAGATGCCAAGGTAGTGCGGGTCCAAGGCCCGCATGCCAGCGCAGGTCATCCAGATCGCGCAAGGCGAAATAAGGGGATGCGAATGTCGCATTGAATAGCGGCAAAAACGGGTTGCCAGTGACGCGCCACGAGTACCAGTAGCTCGACCCTCCGACCGCACTGACGATCACAAGGCCGATCAGCAGCCGCCGCCACGGCCAGTGGCGGCGATGGTGCCATCCCGCATAGACCAGCACTGGCAAACCCGCCAATACATGAGTCAGCTTCAGCGCAAACAATCCGCCGATCAGGATTGCCGCTACATGCAGGACGTGCGGCGGATCCTCATCGCGAGGACCGTCCGCAGCGACCGGCAGTAACGTCGCGGCCAGCGCAATCAGCACGGCCATCGCCGGCAATTCGGTCTGCATGCCTGCGGCCAGCCACACCAGGGGCGGAAAGCTGGCGAAGAGCGCCACGCAGGCCCAGCGTTCCTTCGATGACGCCGATAGCCGCCCGATTGCCGTCCAGACCGCCGCGGCAGAAACCGTCAGCCAAAGTGCATCGACGGGACCCCGTCCCTGGCCGCGCGACAGCACCGCCACGATGCCTTGCAGGACATCGCCGGCCCACGGTGCAAAGGACCAGACCTGATGCTGCGGCATCGGGGCATAGCGCTGATGTGCCAGCAGCTGGCTGGGCAATCCCAGGTGATAGGAAAGATCGTCGGCCTGCATCGTCGGCAGCCAGCACGCCGTTGAGGCAAGACCCAGCAGAAGGATGGCCAATGCCGCCCACGCCGGTGCCTTGGCAACGTCACGACGCCACCCGATGTGCGCCTGGCGAAAGCATTGCGCGAGCGCTGCACGCTGCAGGTACACGATGACGATCAACAACGCCCACCAAGCCAGCGCATGATGGATTGGCAGCAGGATGAGCCAGCCGGTTGCGCCCGCGACCACCATCAGGCCAACCACCAGCGCAATCGTTGCCTGTCCCGGAATCGAGGGTGTCAAGCGCAGTCCCATCCCCAGTGCCGCCGCGACCAGCAGGCAGGTAGCGATGACGGCAGGCGGCCCTGCAAACCAGGCAAGCGCCAGCACCCACACCGCGATCAACCCCGACGCGATCGACCAGCGCGTGATGCGCTGTAGCAGCCACGCGGCCACCAGCGCGGTTGCTCCGACGAGCAGTGACCATCCGAACCGCTGCCAGGGCAGCACCTGCAGCAGCCCGGATCCCATGGCGAACGCGGCCGCGACGAACCCGGAGATCACACGAACAGCTGGCGCTGGACGATGGAACGATTCGGTCATCGGCTCGGTGGCAGCGAAGGGTCGGGCATCGTACCAGCGCGTCCCCGCTAGAATGCCCAATGCCGCCAAACCATGCTCCGGAATTGCCCATGTCCATGCCCTTGCATGTCGTCATCCTCGCCGCCGGTGAAGGCAAACGGATGAAGTCGGCGTTGCCCAAAGTGCTGCAGAAGATCGCGGGCCGACCGATGCTGGAGCATGTCATCGCCACGGCGCGCGCCTTGCAGCCTGCCGGCATCCATATCGTGTTCGGCCACGGTGGCGCGGCGGTGCAGGAGGAGTTCGCCACGCAGACGGACCTGCAGTGGGCGCAGCAGGACAGGCAGCTTGGCACCGGCCATGCCGTGCGACAGGCGATGCCCGGTGTGCCGGACGGCGTGCAGGTGCTGGTGTTGTATGGCGACGTGCCCTTGATCGAATCCGCCACGTTGCAGCGGCTGCTCGATGCGTCCGCGCACCTGGTCGTGCTTGGCGCGGAACTGGTCGACGCCACGGGTTATGGCCGCATCGTGCGCAATCCCGAGGGGCACGTCGCCAGCATCGTCGAGCAGAAGGATGCAAATGCCGAACAACGCCGCATCCATCTGGTCAATACCGGCGTCATCGCCGCCGATGCGACCGCATTGCGCCGCTGGCTGCTGGCGCTGCGCAACGACAACGCGCAGGGTGAGTTTTACCTGACCGATGTATTCGCTCAGGCCGCGGCGGAATTCGACCCGGCGCACATCGTGCTCGTCGCCGACCCGGTCGAGGCCGAAGGCGCCAATGACGCCTGGCAGCTGGCGCAACTGGAACGTGCAGTCCAGCAGCGCGCCGTGCGCGGGTTATGCATCGAAGGCGTGCGGTTCGCGGATCCGGCACGCATCGATGTCCGCGGAACGGTCAACGTCGGCCGGGATGTCGAAATCGATGTCGACGTGATCATGGAAGGTGATGTGGTGCTTGGTGACGGCGTGCGCATCGGTCCTTTCTGCCGCCTGAAGGATGTCGCGCTCGCTGCCGGCACGCAGGTGCGTGCGCATTGCGACTTGGACGGCGTGCGCACGCATGGCGCGGCAACGATCGGACCGTTCGCGCGGTTGCGCCCGGGCACGGTGTTGGCCGACGGCGTGAACATCGGCAACTTCGTCGAGACCAAGAATGCGCACCTGGGTGCCGGCAGCAAGGCCAACCAACTCAGCTATCTTGGCGACGCTGAGGTCGGCAGCCGCGTCAACATCGGCGCGGGCACCATCACCTGCAACTACGACGGCGTGAACAAGTCCACCACCACGATTGCCGACGGCGCCTTCATCGGCTCCAACACGTCCCTGGTCGCACCGGTCAACGTCGGCAAGGATGCGACGATCGGCGCCGGTTCGGTCATCACCAAGGATGCGCCGGACGGCGAACTCACCGTGGCGCGAGGACGTCAGGAGACGCTGCACGGCTGGCACAGGCCGCATAGGAAGTCGTGATCCTGCACG
>JBBQTR010000140.1:0-5131 GCA_038213095.1 Lysobacterales bacterium
CCATGTGCCGGAAGCCAGCTTCGTGACCCAGGGCAGGATCGCCGCGCAGATGGCCTGCGACGAGGTCTGCGGCACCGCACCGGGCATGTTGGTGACGGCGAAATGGATGACGCCTTCCTCGATGTAGGTCGGTTCCTTCCACGTGGTCGGACGCGATGTCTCGAAACATCCGCCCTGGTCGATCGAGATGTCGACGACGACGCTTCCGGGTTCCATGGCGGCGATCATCTGACGCGTCAGGACATGTGGCGCGACCGCGCCGGTGACCAGGACTGCGCCGACGACAAGGTCGGCCGAGGCCACTTCGCGCGCGACGACTTCGTCATACGGATACAGCGCGGTGACGTTGTTGCCCAGGCGCATCATTTCGTCCATGCGGTCCTGGCGTTTTTCGAACACAACGACGTTGGCGCCACCTGCAGCCGCCAGTGAGGCGGAATGACCACCGGCAGCGCCCGCGCCGAACACCACGACCTTGCCACGCTCGGTCGAAGGCAATCCGCCCAGCAGCTTTCCCTTTCCGCCCATCGGCTGATGCAACAGGTGCGTGCCGACCTGGATCGCGATCTTGCCGGCGATGATCGACATCGGGGCGAGCAATGGCAGGTCACCGTTCGGCAGTTCAACAGTCTCGAAGGCAATGCCCGTCAAACCGATGTCGAGCAACCGCTTGGTCAGCACCGGCAGTGGTGCCAGGTGCAGGTAGCAGAACAACAGATGGTCCTTGCGCAGCAGTGCCAGATCGCCTTCGATCGGCTCCTTGACCTTGACGATCAACTCGCCTTTTTCGTACAGCGACGCCGCATCGGGTGCGATCTTGACGCCGAGCCTAGTGTAGTCGGCATCCTTGAAGCCAGACTTGATGCCCGCGTCCTTCTCCACCCAGACCTCATGGCCGCGCTTGACCAGATCGCCTGCTGCCGCCGGAACGAGCGCCACGCGCCCTTCAAGAGTCTTGGTTTCCTTGGGTACACCGATACGCATTGCCAATCTCCGTTGCGCCCTGGAACCGCATTGCGATACGTCCAGGACAAGTGGTCTGGGTGTTGCCATGCCATGCGACAAGGCGATCGCATCCGCTATCGCGCTGTTGCCTTGTGTTGCCGCGACGTCGCCTCCAAGCTATGTCGCTCGCAGGCGCCGGGCGGCACATGCCCGTTTTTCGTCTTCTGTTCCGCGCCGGTTCCGGCGCATCACATAACCCGCGATTATATACATGACCCCTTTCAAGCACTCCCGCCTACTCATCCTTGGATCCGGCCCCGCCGGCTGGACCGCAGCCGTCTACGCGGCGCGCGCCAACCTCAAACCGGTGCTGGTGACCGGACTGCAGATGGGCGGCCAGCTGATGACGACCACCGAGGTCGATAACTGGCCTGGTGACGCGCATGGATTACTGGGGCCGGCGCTCATGGACAGACTCCAGGCGCATGCCGAGCGCTTCGAGACCGAAGTCATCTTCGATCATGTCCACAGCGTCGATCTGTCACAGCGTCCGTTCCGGCTCAAGGGAGACAACGGCGAATACACCGCCGATGCCGTGATCATCGCCACCGGCGCAACGGCAAAATACCTGGGCCTGGAGTCGGAGGAAAAATTCAAGGGTCGCGGCGTGTCCGCATGCGCGACCTGCGATGGGTTCTTCTACAAGGACAAGGATGTTGCGGTCATCGGCGGCGGCAATACCGCGGTCGAGGAAGCGTTGTATCTGGCCAACATCGCACGCAAGGTCTACATCGTGCATCGGCGGGACACGTTGCGCGCCGAAAAGATCATGCAGGACAAACTGCAGGCCAGGATCCAGACCGGCAAGATCGTGCCTGTATGGCATCACGTCGTCGATGAAGTGCTGGGTAACGAGGCTGGCGTGACCGGCCTGCGGGTGCGGTCGACGTTGAATGACGAGACCCGCGAGCTGCCTATCCATGGGCTGTTCGTTGCGATCGGGCACACACCCAACACCTCGTTGTTCGAAGGCCAGCTAGCCATGACCAACGGCTATCTGGAAATCAAATCCGGATTGGCCGGTGGTGCGACGGAGACGTCGGTCAAGGGTGTCTTCGCTGCTGGCGACGTCGCCGACCAGCACTACCGCCAGGCGATCACGTCGGCTGGCTTCGGATGCATGGCGGCACTGGATGCCGAAAAATTCCTCGACAACGACGCGTGATGCGACCTGTCCGATGACTGTCGCTCGCATCGTCGGCGCGTTGTCGGACATTGCCGCCTCACAGTGGGACGCGCTGCACGATGGCTGCAACCCGTTCATCGCGCATGCCTTCCTGTCAGGACTTGAACAACATGGCGCATTGCGCAGGCAGAATGGCTGGACCGCCTGCCATCTGACTCTTTGGGATGACGATGCGCTCATCGCTGCCGCGGCGGGATATCTCAAGAACAATTCACACGGCGAGTTTGTTTTCGACCATGCCTGGGCACATGCCTACGCGCGCCATGGCCAGGAATACTTCCCGAAATGGCTGTGCGCCGTGCCTTACACGCCTGTGACAGGCCCACGACTACTTGCCAAGGGTGATGAAGCGCGCGGATTGCTACTGCAGGCGATCCAGACAATGACACGCAATGCCGATCTGTCGTCGGCGCATGTCAATTTTACCGACGCCTGCGATGAGGAGGTGTTTGGTGATGGATGGCTGTCGCGCATCGACGTGCAATACCACTGGCGCAACGCATCGGGCTGGAGTGATTTCGCGGGATTCCTTGCGTCAATGGATCACAAGCATCGCAAGAACATCCGCCAGGAGCGCGCAAAGGTCATACGCGCAGGGATCACCTTTCGCATCTTGCATGGAGACGAGGCCAGCGAGGCCGAGCTTGCCGCGATGCATAGGTTTTACCTGCATACATTTGCCGATTACGGCAATACGCCAACGTTGACGCTGGAATTCCTGCGTCATCTCGCCCAATCAATGCCGCGCCAGCTGGTGTTGTTCCTTGCCGAACGTGGTGGCGAACTTGTTGCTGGAGCCCTGTGCCTTCGCGGCGGTGACACCTTGTACGGACGCTATTGGGGCAGCGACGCCGCGCTGGATCACGACCGCATCCCCGGATTGCATTTCGAGACGTGCTACTACCAAGGCATCGATTACTGCCTGCGCGAAGGACTGACCGTGTTCGAACCTGGAGCGCAAGGGGAGCACAAACTGGCGCGTGGGTTCCTGCCAGCACTGGTGCGCAGTCGCCACTGGATCACCGATCCCGCATTCGCCGAAGCACTTGCGCCATGGTGCGCGGAAGAGCGCGCATCCGTGCTGCGCTACAAGGCATTACTGGACACACATTCGCCTTATCGTGCTGCTTGACCATGGCCGTACCTTGGCTCGATGACGATCCGCATGCGCCGTTTCCCCCAACGTCTTCCGCGCTACGTGATCCCGATGGACTGCTCGCTGCCGGTGGCGATCTGTCGCCCACACGCCTGCTCAATGCGTATTCCAACGGAATCTTTCCATGGTTTTCCGAAGGCCAGCCGATCCTGTGGTGGTGTCCTGATCCGCGCTGGGTCTTCCGCACTGACGCTTTGCATCTTTCGCGACGTTTCCTCCGCACGCTTCGACGTTCGACATGGACGGTGTGCGCCGACACTGCATTTGCCGAGGTGGTCGCTTCCTGCGCGAATTCACCGCGTGGTGGCCAGCACGGGACCTGGATCACGGCCGCCATGCAGGCCGCGTATCTCGAATTGCACCGACTGGGGCATGCGCATTCGATCGAGGTGTTCGACGGCACGCAACTGGTGGGTGGCCTGTATGGCGTCGCCATTGGCCACATGTTCTTTGGCGAAAGCATGTACAGCCGGAAATCCGGAGGTTCGACATGCGCATTGGCGGGACTGGCACGTCAGCTTGGACAGTGGGGTTGGCCATTGATCGATGGACAGGTCGTCAATCCGCACTTGGTTCGTCTTGGTGCGGAATCCTGGCCACGTGACACTTTTCTATCGCGAGTGGCCGAACTGACGGCAATCCCCGAACCCGCGCAGTCCTGGAGCGGGCGCTTCGGCACGATTGCGGTTGGGGAACTGGCTGGGGCGACCTGACTGTTTTTTGCGCCGATCCGGCCTGGCATGTCAGAATGGTCGACTTACTTGGCGGCTTCGTCTGGAAACGCAGCTTGCCTGCGCATCTGCGGGCGTACCCGCCGCACCTCTGGAAACACATGGCAAAAGACGACGTCATCGAATTTGAAGGCACGATTTCCGAAACGCTCCCGAACACCATGTTCCGGGTGAAGCTGGAGAACGGCCATGAAATCATCGCGCATATCTCGGGCCGGATGCGCAAAAACTACATCCGCATCCTGACTGGCGACAAGGTCAAGATCGAAATGACTCCGTACGACCTTAGCAAGGGCCGGATCACCTATCGGATGAAGTAAGTTTCACCATTGGGATGACGAATAAAAAAGGCGACCGCAAGGCCGCCTTTTTTGCGCTGGTTCCTGTCAAACGGTGACCGGCAGCAGCTTCTCCGGCTCAGGCTCCGCATCCACCAGCAGCTCGCCGTCCTTGACGTCGACGCTGACCCGCCCGCCATGCACCAGCTTGCCAAACAGCAGCTCGTCGGCAAGCGGGCGCTTGATCTTGTCCTGGATGACGCGCGCCATCGGGCGTGCGCCCATCAACGGATCGAAGCCATGCTGCGCCAGCCATTCCCGCGCGGCAGGCGTGGCGGACAGACTGACGTTCTTGTCATGCAACTGGGCTTCCAGTTCAATCAGGAACTTGTCGACCACGCGCAGGATGTGTTCCATCCCCAGCGCCTGGAATTGCACGACCGCGTCCAGGCGGTTGCGGAATTCCGGCGTGAAGCTCTTGCGGATCACTTCCATCGCATCGGTACTGTGATCCTGCCTGGTGAAGCCGATCGAACGTCGCGCCGCCAGCGCCGCACCGGCGTTGGTCGTCATCACCAGGATCACGTTGCGGAAGTTCGCCTCGCGTCCATTGGTGTCTGTCAGCACGCCGCGATCCATGACCTGCAACAGGATGTTGAAGATGTCCGGATGCGCCTTCTCGACTTCGTCCAGCAGCAGGACGCAATGGGGGGTTTTGACGATCTTCTCGGTCAGCAGGCCGCCCTGGTCGAAGCCAACATAGCCCGGAGGTGCA
>JBBQTR010000141.1:0-5117 GCA_038213095.1 Lysobacterales bacterium
GACGCTGGTCCATCGGCTTGCGCTCCGCCATCAGTTTTCTCCATCGATACAGGCCAGCAGCGCAGCGCGCAGGGCCTCTTGTTGTTGCGGGTCGACCAGCGCGAGATCGCGCTCGTCGGTGATCTGGAAAACGTCCTCGGCTCGTTCGCCGAATGTCGCGATGCGCGCATCGTGAACCCGCACGCGCTGCAGGCGCAGCACACGTGTGACGTCAGCGAGCAGCCCGGGCCGGTCGGTGCAGACCAGGCTCAGCAATGTGTGGCCGTCGCGCTGGTCGAACCGGATCTGCGGCGGAAACCGGAAATGCCGTAGATGGCGTGGCTGCGCGCGCCGCGTTGGACAGATGCTGTCGAGATCAAACGTGGCCAAAGCCGCGGAAAGATGCTGTTCGACCACCAGGGTCGTGACCTCGCGCCCCTGCTCCGGGATGACTTCGAACGTATCGAACACGTCGCCAGCCGGACCATCGAGCAGCCGCGCTTGCTGGATCGCAAGTCCCAGCCGGTCGAGCGTGGCGACGATCGCCGCGAACAAACCGTCGCGATCGGGCGAATGCACGAACACTTCCAGGGCACCGGCATGTGGTCTGCGCGCATGTCCCTCCAGCGGCCGTGCGCGGGCCAAACCGGCGTGCGGGTGGTTTCCCGGTTGTTTGTGCAACGCTTCAGCCTGCCATGCGATCTGTACGGGGCGCCCACGCAGGAAACTCGCGACCGGCATGCACGTGAACAAGGATGCGATGTCTGAATCGGACACGCCTGCATCCGCCAGCAGGGCATGCGTCGCCGCACGCGTTTCCCCAATGCGCTCATCGCTCGCGATTGGATGTTCCAGCCCCCGCCGCAACGCCAACCGCGTTGCGGTATGCAGGTCCGCCAACAGGCGATCCTTCCATGCATTCCACAATTTCGGCGACGTGCCGGCGATGTCGGCGCAGGTGAGCAGGTAAAGTAGATCGAGTCGTTCGCGATCGCCGACACGAGCCGCAAAACGATGGATCACATCCGGATCGCTGATGTCCTGTTTCTGCGCGGTCATCGACATCAGCAGGTGGTTGCCTACCAGCCATTCGACAATGGCGATGTCGCCTTCAGACAGGCCATGTGCCAGGCAGAAGTCGCGCGCCTCGATGGCACCAAGTTCGGAATGATCGCCGCCGCGGCCTTTGGCGATGTCATGGAACAAACCAGCCAACAACAGCAACTCGGGTTTTCGCAGCAGGGGCCAGATCTCGTGCGCAATGACAAAGCGCTCATCGGGCGCTGCGGCAAACCCCGCGATGTTTCGCAGGACCGCGAGCGTGTGCTGGTCAACGGTGTAGACATGGAACAGGTCGAACTGCATTCGCCCGGTGACGCGTGCAAACGCCGGTACCCACCGTGCCAGCACGCCCAGCCGCGCCAGTCGGTTCAACGTCTCCACGGCGTCGGGGCCTCGCAGCAAGTTGATGAACTTTCCGCGCTGGGCCGTGGTTGCCTGGCTGTAGTCGGGCACGCGCGGCAAGCATTCGGCCAGCGCGCGCGCGGTCAGCGAATGCAGCCCACGCAGCTCAGGATGGGCCGCCCATGTTGCGAAAAGCTCCAGGACATCCTCGACCGGGTCAGCATCGACATCGCGCGGCCACGCAGGATCGGTCGCCTGCAGGTAACCGCGATACGACTGATAGCCATCGCCAAGCGTTTCGGCGACCGCTGCGCCTTCCAGTTGTTCCTCGAAACGTTGCAGCAGGCGCTCATTGATCCGCAGCACCAGCGCAGCGCTACGATAGAACGCCTGCATCATCTGCTCGACTGCCAGCGCATCTGCGGTATCAGCGTGGCCCAAGCGTGCAGCGAGCGTTTTCTGGTGATCGAAGCGCAAGCGCTCCTCGCGCTTTCCGGCCACGAGGTGCAGTCCAAAGCGCAACCGCGACAGTGCGCGACGTTCACGTTGCAGCGTCTCGAACTCATCGGTGCCCAGCTGCCCCAGTGCAAGCAACGGTTCCAGCCCACGCGCAGCGAAAACGCGAAGCGCCATCCAGCGCAAGGTCTGCACGTCACGCATTCCGCCGGGGCCTTCCTTGAGATTGGGCTCCAGGTTGTCGCTGGTGTCGTCGAAGCGCGCGTGCCGCAGGCGTTGCTCCTTGCGCTTGGCGAGGAAATATTCGCGTGGTGGCCATGTGGTCTCCGGTGCGATCGACGCCACCAGTTGCGCGATGGCATCGCCCCCGGCGATCAGCGGCCGTGCTTCCAGCAATGCGGTCAGCACGGTGATGTCGGCCTTGGCTGCCTGCGTGCATTGCTCCGTCGATCGCACGGCATGGCCAGCCGGCAAACCCGCATCCCACAACGAAGCAATAAAACGCGCCAACGCATCATGCTGCGTGCGTTGCGTCTCCGCATCGGCCAGCACCAGCAGATCCACGTCCGATTGCGGAAATAACTCGCCGCGTCCGTAACCACCGACCGCGAACAACGACAGGGATGTCTCGCCATCGAAACAACGCCGCCATGCCTCGCTCACGTGCGCATCGATGACCTGCGTCCGCGCGGCCAGTAATGCGTCGATATCCTCGCCAAGGTCAAAACGTACCGCCAATGCAGTGTCGAACTCGGCGAGCGCCGCGCGACGGGCTGCGGCCCATTGCTGGTCCTGTTGGGCATGCGCGCGCTGGGACTGCCCCTGCTGGGCGCGGGGCATGGAATCGGCCTGCAGCCGGGCAAGGCCTTCGACCGGCACGCCCGTCCTCACAGGTCGTTGTCGTCGCCTGGGAGGCGGGTCAGGATTTCGACGCCGTCATCGGTCACGACGACCGTGTGCTCCCACTGCGCGGACAGCCTGCGATCCTTGGTGACCACGGTCCAGCCGTCAGGCAGCAGCTTGGTGTGGCGTGTGCCTTCGTTGATCATCGGTTCGATGGTGAAGGTCATGCCGCGCTGCAACACCAACCCCTCTCCGGCGCGCCCGTAATGCAGGACCTGCGGGTCGTCGTGGTAGATGCGGCCGATGCCGTGGCCGCAATATTCGCGGACGACCGAAAATCGCTCCGCCTCGGCGTACGACTGGATCGCATGACCAACGTCGCCCAGGGTGGCGCCGGGCCGTACCGTGCGGATGCCACGAAACAACGCCTCGCGGGTGACGTCCACCAGGCGCCTGGCCATCACCGACGGCGTGCCGGCGTAGTACATGCGACTGGTGTCGCCGTGCCAGCCGTCCTTGATCACGGTGACGTCGATATTGACGATGTCCCCATCCTTCAGGACCTTGCCCGGGCTGGGGATGCCATGGCAGATGACATTGTTGACCGACGTGCACACCGTGGCGGGGAAGCCGCGGTAGCCGACGTTGGCCGGAATGGCGCCTTGCACGTTGACGATATGGTCATGGCAGACCTGGTCCAGCTCCTCGGTGTTGACGCCCGGCTTCACATAGGGGTCGACCACCTGCAGCACTTCGGCCGCCAGGCGGCCGGCAACGCGCATTTTTTCGATCTCTTCGGGGGTCTTGGGGATGATCGGCATCGAGAGATTATCCTCCATCAACGCATTGATTCGGCCGTGGGTTGCCCGTAACCACCTGTTACAGCTACAATTCACCGGCTTTTACGGGCCTTGTCCTGCAAATCCCGCCCACGTCGGGCGACACCGACGAATCCACACCTGCTGCAACCCCCCGTGCCGGGGTGCCTGCGTCCTTCGGGAGCGTGGGTTCGGCCACGGTGGCAGCAGGGAGGCCCAACCCCGGAACCCAAAGTCCGCGACTTGTGCTCATCCCGAGCCTGTCGAAGGACAACCGGTTCCATTATCGGAGTTACCTGCAATGTCCCAAGTCACCATGCGCCAGATGCTGGAAGCCGGCGTCCATTTCGGCCACCAGACCCGCTACTGGAATCCCAAGATGGCGCCTTTCATCTTCGGCGCCCGCGGCAAGATCCACATCATCAACCTTGAGAAGACCGTGCCGCTGTTCAGCGACGCGATGAACTTCATTTCGGCCATCGCGCAGAAGCGCGGCATGATCCTCTTCGTCGGCACCAAGCGTTCAGCGCGCGACTCCATCAAGGAAGAAGCCGAGCGCTGCGGCATGCCGTACATGACGCAGCGTTGGCTCGGCGGCACGCTGACCAACTTCGCCACCGTCAAGAAGTCGGTGTCGCGCCTGAAGGAACTGGAAGCCGGCGAGACCGACGGCAGTTTCCAGAAGCTGGTCAAGCACGAAGTCCTGGGCCTGCGCCGTGAGCGCGAAAAGAAATCCGCATCGCTGGGCGGCATCAAGGAAATGAACCGCCTGCCTGATGCGCTGTTCGTGATCGACATCGGTCATGAAGACATCGCCATCAAGGAAGCCAAGAAACTCGGCATTCCGGTGATCGCCGTGGTCGACACCAACTACGACCCGGCGCTGGTCGACTATCCCATCCCGGGCAACGACGACGCCATCCGCGCCGTGCAGCTGTATGCACGCGCCGCAGCCGACGCCGTGCTGGAAGGCAAGGCCGCCGCTCCGCAGGCTGCCGTTCGTGAGGACGAGTTCGTCGAACTCGATGCCGAAGGCAACCCGGTCAAGGCTCAGCGTGGTCGCGCGCCGTCCAGGAAAACGCCGGCGAAGAAGGCCGAGGCCAACACCGATGCCGCCGCTGAGCCGCAGGCAGACGAAGCCGCTACGGCGACAACTGAATCCTTGCCTGCCGCGCTCGAACAAGCTCCGGCCGCCGAGTAATCCGGCCGCAGGCGGCGCGTAATCGCGCAGTCATGCCACTCATAGAGCGGGCTCCGGCCCGCCGCATCGCCAAGGTGGGCCAAGGCCCACCCTACACCTATTTCCGAGGTTTATCCCATGGCAGAAATCACCGCATCCCAGGTCAAGGAACTGCGCGAGCGCACCGGCGCCGGCATGATGGAGTGCAAGAAGGCGCTCACCGAAAACGACGGCAATATTGAATCTGCGGCCGACTGGCTGCGCAAGACCGGCCTGGCGAAAGCAGACAAGAAGGCCAGCCGCATCGCCGCCGAAGGCCGCATCGCGATGGCGCAGTCGGACAACAAAGCGGTGCTGGTTGAAATCAATTCCGAAACCGATTTCGTCGCCAAGGATGAGAGCTTCCTGAAGTTCGCTGACGAAGCGGCGCAGACCGC
>JBBQTR010000142.1:0-5108 GCA_038213095.1 Lysobacterales bacterium
TTTCTTCATGGCCATGAGATGGCTCCTCGTCAGTTGACTTACGGGTACTGCTGCCCAGTGCAAAACAACATCACAGGTATCGGACCTGTGACCAACCGCCGACGCGCACAGCGCGCCGGAACGGATTCTGTGGAAGCTGGAGGCTGCCTGCCAGCCGCACGATGAGGTGCAGCACTTGCCGACGGACCAGCATCAATGCCTGCCGGGGTCGCGTGCCCCGGCAATAAAAAACCTGCATCGCGAAACGGTGCAGGTCGATGTGGCGGAATGGAGTGCGACGTTTTTTGGAGGAGATGGTGCCCGCGTCCACCTTCAAGACTGTCAGGGCGGAGGGCTTCGTTGTGGTGCTCGTTGTCCGGGTTGCTCGTCTCACTCTCTTCCGCAGGTCACGTCTGCTGGGCGAAACCTAATCACGGTTTTTTCCGCTGTCAACACTTTGTCGCAATTATTTTCAATCGCTTCAGCGTGCGTGCCGGATGTCGGCGCGCTCTGGAGCGGACAAGACTGGCATCCGCAACCTCATCTGCAGATGCGTTACACGACGCATGTTTCAACAAACTGCTTTTTTTTAGTGCTTTTGTTCAAGCATGTTGGCACTGCACGAATCAGCAGCCACGTACGCCAGCCTTCTTGCGTTGCATGCGCGGACGATTGATCGCCCCTGGCAACGATGAAAAATAATTTGCGCCAGCGCATGATATTTCGCGCTGCACAAACCGATTTGCGCAGAAATGCGCAAACAATTCGGCGGCGGTTCGCTCCTTGCGCGCATCTTGTGAACCGGCGATGCGCACAAAAAAACCCGCGTCGTCACCGCCGCGGGTTTTGTTTTTGAGGCAATGGAATCTATTGCAGGGCGGCAGCGAGCGCCTCGGCGAAGTCGTCCAGATCACAGGCGCGCTTGGTTTCGGTCGTGCAGACGAGCAAGGCGTCACCCAGATGAGGGAACTCTTCCCCAAGCGCGACACCGCCGACGATCTTCCTTGCGGCGAGCGCTTCAATGACATCCGTCGCCGGCTTTGGAAGCTTCAATGCCAACTCGTGGAAGTGCGTCTGCGCAGGGAACAGCGGCTCCACGCCAGGAATTTCCAGCAACCGTTCGCGCAACGCCCGCAGGTTGGCGGCTGACTGGGCGGCGACTTTGCGCAGCCCGTCCGGGCCGAGCAACGCCATGTAAATGGTAGCCGCCGTGACCAGCAACCCCTGGTTGGTGCAGATGTTGGACGTGGCCTTGGCGCGACGGATGTGCTGTTCGCGTGCCTGCAAGGTCAAGGTGAAGCCGCCTTTGCCGTCGAGATCGGTCGTGCGGCCCACGATGCGTCCCGGCAGGTTGCGCACGAGCTCCTTCTTGCAAGCCAGGAACCCGAAGTACGGACCGCCCGACGACAACGGCACGCCCAGCGGCTGGCCATCGCCACAGGTGATGTCCGCCCCCGCCTGTCCCCAGGTGCCCGGCGGCTTGAGTAGCGCGAGCGATATCGGATTGACCACTGCGATCGCCAGCGCATCGCGCGCATGCGCCGCATCGGTCAATGCATCGACATCCTCCAGCACGCCGAAGAAGTTTGGCTGCGGCACGATCAGCGCGGTGAAATCTCCTTCGAAGGCGGCAACGACTGCCGGATCGAGCGCGCCGGCGGGGCACGGCAACGTCACGATCTCGATGTCCTGCAAACCGATGATCGCCTCCATCGTCTTGCGGTACGCCGGGTGCAGCGACTCGGGTACGAGCACGCGACGCGGACCTTTCTTCGCGCTGCGCTCGGCCATCAACACGGCCTCGGCGACCGCGGTGGCGCCGTCGTACATCGATGCGTTGCTGATGTCCATGCCGGTCAGGCGGGTGATCATCGTCTGGTATTCGTAGATCAGCTGCAGCGTTCCTTGGCTGGCTTCCGCCTGGTATGGCGTGTATGCGGAATAGAATTCGCCGCGACCGACGATCTGCCAGATCGCCGACGGGATGTGGTGCTCGTAGGCGCCAGCGCCGGCGAAGTTCAATACCGCTTCATCCTGCCGGGCGCGACCGCGCATCAACCGGACGACGTCCATCTCCGATAGTCCTTCGGGCACCTTGGCCAGCGACTGCACTTTCAGTGCGGCGGGGATCTCATCGAACAGCGCTTCGATGTCCGGCGCGCCGATGGCGGCCAGCATGTCGTGGATATCGGTTTCGGTATGGGGAATGAAGGGCATGTGCGGCCGGAAATCGAGGATCAGGAATAGGGAGTCGTAAACGCGAAGAGCTTGAAGAGCTGCGAAAAGAGAAGTGGCAGGCGAGGAGCTTGCGTTCGATCCACTCCCGTCTCCCTGCTCTTAATGGTCCTCGTCTTCCAGCAACTCGGCATACGCATCCGGATCGAGCAGTTCGTTGACCTGCTCGGGTTCCTCGGCTTCGATGACGAAAATCCAGCCGTCGCCGTAGGCATCCTCGTTGATGGTTTCGGGCTTGTCCGACAAGGACTCGTTGACTTCAACGACCTTGCCGGTCACCGGGCTGTACACATCCGATGCTGCCTTGACCGACTCGACCACGGCGCAACCGGTGCCCGCTTCGACGCGATCGCCGAGGGTTGGCAGCTCGACATATACAAGGTCACCAAGCAGCCCTTGGGCATGGTCGGAAATGCCGACGGTGATGCGGCCGTCGCCTTCGACGCGCGCCCACTCATGGGACTTCAGGAATTTCAGGTCGCCAGGAATTTCACTCATCTTGGTGCTCCGGATTGCGGCGCGGACAGGCCGAGGGGAAGAGGGCGTAGTTTAACGAAGCGCGCGGACGAGTGATCAAATGCCGCCCTGCGCCTTGCCGTCGCGCACGAAGGGGAACTTGACGATGCGCACCGGCACGTCCTTGCCCCGGATACCGACCCGGACCTCGCCGGGGTCGCCAGCGGGCACGCGCGCGAACGCAATCGCCTTGCCCAGCGTCGGTGAGAACGTGCCGGACAGGATTTCGCCGTCGCCGTTTGCCGTCATCACTTTCTGCCCATGGCGCAGCACGCCTTTCCCATCCATCACCACGCCGATCATCTGGCGCGGGATGCCATTGGATTTCTGCGCTTCGAGCATGCTGCGTCCTGTGAAATCACGAGCTTCATCCAACGTCACCGTCCATGCCAATCCCGCTTCGTAGGGGGTGACGGTTTCGTCCATGTCCTGGCCATAAAGATTCATGCCGGCTTCAAGCCGGAGCGTGTCGCGCGCGCCGAGCCCGGCCGGCTTCACGCCGGCGGCAAGTAGCGCGTTCCACAACGCGACGGCATTGTCTTGCGGCACCACGATCTCGAAACCGTCCTCTCCGGTGTAACCCGTGCGTGCGACGAACAGCGGCGTGCCGTCCTTCGCCATGACTTCGGCGGCGGCGAACTTGCCGAGCTTGCCGGCGACGACCGCACCCTTTTCATCGAGCAGGCCAAGCACGCGTTCGCGTGCGGTCGGACCCTGCACCGCGATCATCCCGAAGTCGCTGCGCTCGGTGACGCTGACAGCGAACGGCAGCGCCTGTCCGTTGATCCAGGCCAGGTCCTTGTCGCGGGTCGCCGCATTCACCACCAGCCGGAAGAAAGATTCGTCTGCGCGTTCGGAAGGCATGAGGTACACGATCAGATCGTCGATCACGCCGCCCTGAGGGTCGAGCATCGTCGTATACAACGCCTTGCCCGATACCTTGAGCTTGTCGACCGAATTGGCGACCAGCATGCGCAGGAACTCGCGCACGCGTGCACCCTTGAGGTCGACGACGGTCATGTGCGAGACATCGAACATGCCAGCGTCACGGCGCACGAGGTGATGCTCCTCGACCTGAGAACCATAGTGCAGCGGCATGTCCCAGCCGCCGAAATCGACCATCTTGGCGCCGAGCGCGCGGTGGGCGTCGTTGAGGACGGTCTTCTGGGTCATGACGGGATCCAATGCGGAAGCCCTACATTATTTCAGATGCGCAGCGCGCATGTTCTGCCGCAGGCAGGTGGGTTCGGGCCACCTTCGCCGCCATCACGTTTACGGCGATGGGCTGGCTTGGGCCCCCTGCGTCAGGCCACTTCAACCTGCAGGTTCATGCCTTCGACACCGACGATCCGCACCGGCGCCCCCGTCGGTAGCTCCGGTCCGCTGACGTCCCAAAGCGCGTCTGCGATCTGCACGCGGCCGCGGCCGTTGACGATGCCCCGCTCCAGCGGCACCACGCGGCCAACCAGCTGCGCGGCGCGGCGATTGAGCATCGGCTGATCACTGATGCGTTCGTGGCCGCGGAACCACGTCCTGTACACCTGGATCGAGACAAAGCTCAGCGCAATGAACGCCACGACCTGCACCAGCAGCGACAGTCCCGGCACCAGCAGGACACCGGCGAAGACCACGACCGCGGCGAATCCCAGCCACAACATGAACGCGCCAGGGGCGAGCGTCTCGGCCGCAAACAGCAACAGCGCCGCCGCCCCCCATGCGAAGACGTCCCAACGCATGGTTCAGCCGCCCTGCCGCGACGGCGGTGTCGCAACGATACGACTGGGCTGACGTTCCATCGCTTCCTTGGCCAACTCCGCGATCCCGCCCAGTGAGCCGATCATTCCCGACGACTCCATCGGCATCAGCACGAATTTCTGGTTAGGCGCCTCGGCCAGTGACTTGAACGCCTCGATGTATTTCTGCGCGACGAAATAGTTGATCGCCTGCACGTTGCCGCCAGCGATCGCATTGGACACCAACTCGGTCGCCTTGGCCTCGGCGCCAGCGAGCCGCTCGCGCGCCTCGGCTTGCCGGAATGCCGCCTCCTTGTTGCCCTCGGCCTCCAGGATCGTCGCCTGCTTCTCGCCTTCGGCCTTGAGGATCGCGGCCTGGCGAAAACCTTCGGCCTCCAGGATGTTCGCGCGCTTTTCGCGCTCGGCTTTCATCTGGCGCGCCATCGACTCGATCAGGTCACGCGGCGGCGCGATGTCCTTCAGTTCGATCCGGTTGACCTTGATGCCCCACGGATGCGTCGCCTGGTCGACCGCCACCAGCACCTTCGTGTTGATCTCATCGCGCTTGGACAACGATTCGTCCAGGTCCATCGAGCCGATCGCGGTACGGATGTTGGTCATCACCAGGTTGAGGATGGCGATTTC
>JBBQTR010000143.1:0-5087 GCA_038213095.1 Lysobacterales bacterium
GGTGAATGCAAGATCGTATATTCCGACTGCACCAAACCAGTATTAGTGCAATGAAACAATGAAAGGCCTAGTCAGGTCAGTCCACGTCGCAATCAACGGATAACCTCATGAAGCAATGGACTGCATACGCCTTGATGCTGCTCACCAGCCACGCAGTTGCGCAACCGCAATCGTCTGGCGCTGCAAGCCAAGGCAGCTACACCTACGTCGGTCGCAGCAATGATCCGTTTGTCTTCTGCAGCGAAGGCGTGCCACAGGATGGGTGGGTGGCAGTGAATCCGCTCCAGGGCACCTGGACGGCAATCAGCCAATACGTGAACTACCAGTGGATTCCCACATATATGTATATCTGTCCCAAAGCATACGGGATGGGGGCTTGGTCCGGCCCGGGCTCAGGCTCGATGGTTCCTTTCATGCATTGACCGCACAAGAAAGCGCGAGGTCCGCGCCTACCACCCATACAGCTTGAAATACACCGGCGAGATGTTGCCCTTGTTGCTGTCCATGTGGCCGTCGCCGTTGCGGTCGATCATGTAATAGGTGGGGCCGTGGGCGGGTTGCACGCGGACCATGCGCAGCTGGCCTTGCACGCGGTACTCGGAGATCACGTCGCCATTGGACTCGGTGCGGGTGGCCTCGACGGCATTGGCTGGGATCTGCGGCACGTCGGCGACGCCGCGCATGCTGGCGCAGGCGGACAACAGAAGGGTGGCGACGATCAGCACGATCCTGTATGGCGTCGGCCGGTGGAGGCTGGACGTATTCATGGGCGCTCCGGCAGCAGCATTCGATCGACGGATTATGCGCCTGCCCTGCACCGTGACCGGGTGAATTCCACGGCACGCCGCCTTTGCCGGGCGTGTCGACACGGGCATCGCACCGGGCGGGCATCCAGCAGTGGCGGCGTAGAATGGATTGATGCCAAGACTCGTGTTGATCGACGGTTCGTCGTACTTGTATCGCGCCTTCCATGCGCTGCCACCGTTGTCCAACGCCGACGGTGAGCCGACCGGTGCGTTGTTCGGCGTGGTCAACATGCTGCGGGCGACGTTGAACGAGCAGCCGGACTGCGCGGCCTTTGTCGTCGATGCGCCAGGGCCGACCTTCCGCAACGCCATGTACGCCGACTACAAGGCCAATCGCCCACCCATGCCCGATGAGTTGCGGGCGCAGGTGCAGCCGATGTGCGAGATCGTGCAGGCGCTGGGCTTCCCGATGTTGCGCATCGACGGTGTCGAGGCCGATGACGTGATCGGCACGCTGGCGCTGGAGGCGGCCGCCGACGGCAGCGAGGTGACGATCTCCACCGGCGACAAGGATTTCGCGCAGCTGGTGCGCAACCTGGATGGTGGCGGGCGCATCGTGCTGGTCAACACCATGTCCGGCAGCCGCATGGACAACGATGCGGCGGTGTTCGCGAAGTTTGGTGTCAATGCCGCGCAGATCGTGGACTACCTGGCGCTGATGGGTGACAGCATCGACAACATCCCCGGCGTTGACAAATGCGGGCCGAAGACCGCGGCGAAATGGCTGGCCGAATACGGCTCGCTGGACGGCGTGATCGCCAATGCCGCGAATATCGGCGGCAAGATCGGCGAGAACCTGCGCGCGGCGTTGCCTCGATTGCCGCTGAATCGCGAACTGGTGACGATCAAGACCGATGTTGCATTGGAGTTGCCGGCCAGCGCGTTGAAACTGCGTGCGCGCGATGTTGAAACGTTGCGCGTCTTGTATGCGCGCTATGGATTCAACGCCGCGTTGCGCGAGCTCGATGGCACGCCGACCGTGCGCGATGCGCGCGTCAGCGTGCGCGGCACCGAAGCCGGTTACGCGCGTGCGGCGTCGAAGCCAGAAGATGCGCTCGATCCTGCGCTGTCGGCCGCTGGCGAATATGAAACCGTGCTCACCCGCGAACAACTCGATGACTGGATCGCGAAGCTGCAGTCGGCGGACGAATTCGCCTTCGACACCGAGACCGATTCGCTTGATGCGTTATGCGCGAATTTGATCGGGCTGAGTCTGGCGGTCGAGCCGGGCCGGGCCGCCTACATACCAATGGGTCACGATTATCCCGGCGCTCCGCAGCAGCTGTCCCGCGACGTGGTGCTGGAGGCATTGCGGCCAGTGTTGGGCGATGCGGACAAACGCAAGATCGGCCACCACGGCAAGTACGACCTGCACGTGATGCGATGCCACGATGTGGAAGTGCGTGGTTACGTTGACGACACGATGATGCAGAGCTTCGTGTGGAATGCCGGCGCCAGCCGCCATGACATGGATTCGCTGGCCAAGCGGTACCTGGGCTACGACACCAGGACGTACACCGATGTTGCCGGGAAAGGCGCCAAACAGATCCCGTTTTCGCATGTGTCGCTGGAGGACGCCACGCGGTACGCGGCCGAGGACGCGGACATCACCTTGCGCCTGCATCGTGTGTTGCGGCCAAAGCTGGCGGGGGAGCCGTCGCTGGACCGCGTGTACCGCGACATCGAAATCCCGCTGGTGCCGGTGCTCGAACGCATCGAAGCCAACGGCGTGATGATCGACATGGACGAGTTGCGCCGACAGTCGGCCGATCTGTCGCGGCGCATGCTGGCGTTGCAGCAGCAGGCGACGGAACTCGCCGGGCGCACGTTCAACCTGGACTCGCCCAAACAGGTCGGTGCGTTGTTGTTCGACGAGTTGAAGTTGCCGGCGCTGGTGAAAACGCCCAGCGGGCAGCCATCGGCGAATGAAGAAGCGTTGGCCGCGATCGCCGACCAGCACGCATTGCCGCAGGTGATCCTGGACTATCGCGGACTGGCGAAGCTGCGCAGCACCTACACCGAGAAATTGCCGGGCATGGTCAACCACGACACCGGCCGGGTGCACACGAGTTTCCACCAGGCCGGTGCGGCCACCGGACGGCTGGCGTCCAGCGACCCCAACCTGCAGAACATCCCGATCCGCACCGAGGACGGCCGCCGCATCCGCAAGGCCTTCGTTGCACCGCCCGGGCGTCAGATCCTGGCGGCCGACTATTCGCAGATCGAGTTGCGGATCATGGCGCACCTGTCGCAGGACCCGGCGCTGCTGCGCGCGTTCGCCTCGGAGACCGACGTGCATCGTGCGACCGCGGCGGAGGTCTTTGGAAAGCCGCTCGATGAGGTCAGCCACAACGAACGCCGTGCCGCCAAGGCCATCAACTTCGGCCTGATGTATGGCATGAGCGCGTTCGGGCTGGCCAAGCAGCTGGGCATCTCGCGGGGCGAGGCACAGGACTACATTGGTCTGTATTTTTCGCGCTATCCCGGGGTGCGCGAGTTCATGGATCGCACCCGCCAGGAAGCGCGAGACCGTGGTTACGTCGAAACCGTCTTTGGCCGCCGCCTGTATCTGGAGAACATCGCCTCGCGCAATGCCGGCCTGCGCGCGGGCGCCGAACGCGCCGCGATCAACGCGCCGATGCAAGGCACCGCCGCCGACATCATCAAGCGCGCCATGATCGACATCCACGGCTGGCTGGGTGATCACCCCGGGCGGGCATCGATGGTGCTGCAGGTGCACGATGAACTGGTGTTCGAGACCGACACCGACTTCGTCGAAACCCTGCGTGAAGAGATCGTGCGGCGGATGTCCGGGGCGGCTGAGCTGCGGGTGCCCTTGCTGGTGGACCTGGGCGTGGGCAACAACTGGGACGAGGCGCATTAGGTAGCCCCGTATTCAGGCGCCCACCGCCGTTTTGCTGGCTTCGCCGCCGGAATGAATCAGGGCTGAATCCGCCTGATTCGTATGCCCGAACTTCACGAACTATCCATGGACGGTCTGGTCATATTGCTCGCGACAGATGCAAGGTCTGTCGCAGATCTCTCCCTCCCCTGGAGTGATCCCGGAACGGATACCCCTCCCCAGGGTCCGTTCCCCGGCCCCGCAAGTCCCCCCTGGCTTGCGGGGCTTTTTTATGGGCGGCCCCTGATGGCGTCGATTGCCCTGAATGCGCTAATTTGTCGCGTCACCGATCGCAGCACCCGAGGTCAAGTATGTCCGACACGCTTTTGCACATGAGCTTGCCGTGGTGGGAGTTCGTCCTGCGTGCGGTCATCGTCTATTTCGTGGTGATGCTGATGCTGCGGCTTTCAGGCAAGCGGGCGGTCGGGCAGTTCACGCCCTTCGACATGGTGCTGCTGATCCTGGTCGGCAATGCCGTGCAGAACGGCATGAATGGCGGCGACAATTCATTGCCGGGCGCGGTGATCCTTGTCACGGTGCTGGTGGGCCTCAATTACGGCGTAGCGTTCCTGTCTGCACGCAACCGCAGCCTGCACAAACTGGTCGAAGGTGTCCCTGTGCTACTGGCGCGCCATGGCAAGGTCTTCGACGACGTGCTCAAACGCGAGCACATCAGCCGCGACGATTTCGATGAATCGCTGCGCCAGGCGGATTCCGGCAAGCTGGAACAACTCGAATACGCCATGCTGGAAACCAATGGCAAGATCAGCTTCGTGATGAAGGACGGCAGCGCCGCTGAATTCCCGAAAAACAAGCCGCCACCAAGCGCGCGTACCTGAGCGACGCGCTCAAGCCGGTTCGGACAGCCAGTCACGCGGGCGAAGATAGTCCACTAGGCGCGCTTCCGCGCTTCCAGGCTCGGGCTGGTAACCGTATTCCCAGCGCACCAGCGGTGGCAGGCTCATCAGGATCGATTCGGTGCGTCCACCCGACTGCAGGCCGAACAGCGTGCCGCGGTCGTAAACCAGGTTGAACTCGACGTAGCGACCTCGGCGGTACAACTGGAACTCGCGCTCGCGCTCACCGTAAGCCGAGTCTTTGCGTTGTTCGACAATCGGCAGATAGGCATCGATAAAACCCTGCCCCACCGCCTGCATGAAGGCGAAGCAGGTTTCGAAACCGCCCTCGGTCATATCGTCGTAGAACAGGCCCCCAACGCCGCGTGTTTCGTCGCGATGCTTGAGGTAAAAGTAACTGTCGCAGGCCTGCTTGAAGCGTGGATAGACATCCTCGCCAAATGGCTCGCACAGATCACGCGCCACCGTGTGCCAGTGCTGCACGTCCTCGTCGAACGGATAGAACGGCGTGAGATCGAAACC
>JBBQTR010000144.1:0-5002 GCA_038213095.1 Lysobacterales bacterium
ATCGTCGTCCTTGAACAGCAGCCACTGCGGTTGCTTCGCCGGTTTGCTACTGCGCACCAGGTGCCAGCCACCCTTGAGCTTGTGGCCGAACAACTCGAAGCGCAGATGACCTTTCGCCAGTTGCGCTTCCACGTCATATGGGGTGGACCACACACCTGTGTCGAACACCGCCACGTGGCCGCCACCGTATTGGCCTTTGGGGATGTCGCCTTCGAAGGTCGCGTAATCGACCGGGTGATCCTCGACTTCCACTGCCATGCGCTTCACGGCCGGATCGTAGCTGGGCCCTTTCGGCACCGCCCAGGACTTGAGCGTGTCGCCGACCTGCAGGCGGAAGTCGTAATGCCGCCGCGAGGCGTGATGCAGCTGCACCACGAAGATCGCCCGCTTGCCTTCCGGCAGCGGTTTCCCCGGCGCAGGCTCGCGGGTCTTGTCGAACTGACGTTTGCGTTGGTAGTCGACCAGGCTCATGCAACAAAACCGTGTCGCGGGCACTTCCCGCACGATCATGCTGAACAGGACTGCATGAAAAACATGTGGACAAAAAAAGCCCCGCAATGCGGGGCTTGACGGATCGTTTGAAACGGATCGGACTACCGGTTGATTTCCATCCCCGTCGCCCGTTGGCCGACATACGGTGGCGCCTGTGTATGCGCATGAACCGGATGCGCGTGCATGCGCACCACATCCTGCAAAGCAAGACTGTTGTGGTCAACGACATGCGTCATCGACTGCATGCGATCCACGTGCGTGCGTAGATGCGCGGGATCGTCCAGCCTGCCCTGCACGGCAAACACATTGACGCCATTCGTGCCGAGGACGACATGGTCGACCTTCTTAAACCCACTAACATGGGCCGCGATGGTCAACGCGACCGCGAGGTGGCGCTGCTCGTCCTCGCTTTCGAAGGTGCCATGCGGAAGTTTCCCGATGCCGTGCAACATCTGCGTGTAAAGCGGATGCGCCGGATGCGTCGCCTCGGAGAGCAATGGCGAGTGACGCGCATCTACCAACGCTGCCAGTGTGTCCTTGCCGGCGACGCCATCCACATGCAATCGATGTGTGTGCTGGAAGGATTTGATGGCGTGAGTAGTGTTGGGGCCGGGAGTGCCGTCGATGGTGAGGGGGTTGCCGTGGGGGTCGCGGTAGCCGAGGTGGTTTAGCCGCTGCTGCAGGCTGCGCATGTCTTCGCTCTGAAGACCTTCAGAATGCGTTGAATCGTGATGAGGTTTTTCGACATTCGATGCTTTCTTCTCGGAACCAGCTGACACTGTGTCGTTTATGGCCGAAGCGGTCGCACCCTGAGTATGAGAAGACACAGCCCGTGTGGTTCCTGGCTGCCAACCTTCGAAACCCTTGATGCCATCAGCGAGCGCCTCCCGCTCGGGATTACTCATCTGGGCGATTGTCTTAGCTCGCAGGTTGAAACCCTGTCGGTCGCCTTCGCGATAAATGAAATCTGCCTGTGCCTGGTGATGCGTGACGCCTGTGTAGTCGGATGTCGAGTAGCTCTCGAGCATGGCCTCCACATTTTTGTTCCCATGCATGCGTTCAAGCAATTGCAGCTTGGCGGTACGTCCAGCTTCGTAGGTTTCAAAGACTGCGTTGCCCCATTGATCCAAGCCCACGACGCCTTGAAACCTAGCTTGCGCATCTTCTAGTGCTCTCTCTTTGGTGCGCCGAACGTGAACAGTCTTGTCTGCACTTCCAGAAAATTCAAACTTGAGATTTCCGGGATTGTTGTTGCGCCATGAGGCACTCCCGCCATCGCGTTGAACGACACTGCCGTCATTCATTTCAACAACGCGTGTTTTCCCGTGTGAATCAACTAACCGATCAATTTTTTGATTATTCATTCCCAACGCTCCTTGTTGAAATTTAACGCTACTTCAATGTACCCATCAACTCCATATCGTTGCTGTCTACCCACCCCATTGCACATCCACCTTCGTAACGACCTGCGGCGATTTCCACACATGAAGAAGGTATGCGCCGAGCCCGCCAGGCCACTTTGCGCTCGCCATACTTTCCGCAACCAGGGCAGGCTTCAATTTTTGCCGCCGGAATAGCGGTTACGAAAAGATAAGCCGGATGTTTCCCAGGCCGAGCCACGACTTGCACACAAACGAGTTGTCCCTGCGGTAGTACGGCACGCTCGACAGTGTCGTGCGGCGGCACTCCATTCAACAGAGATGCTCCAGCAGGATTGCGCACACCTGCGTAATAACCACTTTTAGCGCAGTCGGGTGACAGTTCAAAATCGAACCCTTCACTTAAACACTTCAATCCAGTAGGCGCAGTTTCGCAGGGCTTACCAGAAAGCTTAACCAGTTCAGGAACCGTGAGGGGCGTGGTAGAAGAGTGATCAACCGGTATCGAACTCGCTGGAAGGTTTAGCGCCTGACTTGAGCCAAAAGCGGCCTCTGATTGCTGCGCTATGTGCTCTGGATGCGTGGCTGCACGTTCTGGTGCGAGCGCATTAGAAGCTGGCGATGCAGCCGATTGTCTTCCACATCCGCAAATTGATGCGACGAACAAACTCGCCACAATCATTTGCCACACCCCACAGCGCTTTATCGAATCGTGACCGGCATATCTCTGACTCATATATCGCTCCTTGCTTCCATGTCAGTAAAAACCGATCTATCTGATCGGCACCGCAAGCGTAACGCGTCACATGCAGCTTGCGCCAGAGTCCGGTCGCCAAAACAAAAAACCTCGCCGAAGCGAGGTTTTTTCTGACGCAATACGAACTCTCAGGCCCAGGGATCCCGCAGCACGATATTCGCGTCGCGATCTGGTCCCGTCGAGACCATCGCCAGTGGACAGCCGGACAATTCTTCCAACGCTCGCAGGTACGCACGCGCAGCGGCGGGGAGTTTGTCCCACTCGGTGATGCCGTGGGTGCTTTCTTCCCAGCCGGGGAATTCGAGATACACCGGCTCGCATTCGTTCCAGCCTTCGGCGTCGAGCGGGGCGTATTCGGTGCGTTTGCCGCGGTACTGGTAGGCGATGCACATTTTCAGCGTCTGCATGCCGTCGAGGATGTCGAGCTTGGTGATGCACAGACCGCTGATGCCGTTGATGGCGACGGCGCGCTTGAGCGCGACGAGGTCGATCCAGCCGCAACGGCGCGGGCGGCCGGTGGTGGCGCCGAATTCCTGGCCGCGCTTGCGGATGTCTTCGCCAATCTCATCGTCAAGCTCAGTCGGGAACGGACCGCCGCCAACGCGAGTTGCATACGCCTTGGCGATGCCGAGCACGTAGTCGACCGCATCGGCGCCGACACCGGTGCCGGCGAGTGCGCCACCGATCGTCGTATTGCTGGAGGTGACATACGGATACGTGCCGTGGTCGATGTCGAGCAGCGAACCCTGCGCACCTTCGAACAGCACACGTTTGCCCTGCCTGCGCAGGTCGTGAAGGATGCCGGCAACGTCGGACACCATCGGCTTGACGTAGACGCCGAAGGCAAGTGCGTCGTCGAGCGTCTGCTGGAAGTCGACGGCTTCGACGCCGAGATATTTCGTCAGCACGAAGTTGTGGTAATCCAGGACACCGCGCAGTTTTTCTGCGAGTTCCGCCGGATATTGCAGATCGGCCACGCGAACGCCGCGGCGAGCAACCTTGTCTTCGTAGGCCGGGCCGATGCCGCGCCCGGTAGTGCCGATCGCGTCCTTGCCGGCGGCCTTTTCGCGCGCCTGGTCCAGTGCGATGTGGTACGGCATGATCAGCGGCGTTGCCGGGCTGATCTTCAGGCGCGAGCGCACGTCGATGCCGGTGGCTTCAAGCTCGGCGATTTCCTTCTGCAGCGCGGCCGGGTGCAACACCACTCCGTTGCCGATCAGGCACAGCGCATCGGCGCGCAGGATGCCGGACGGGATCAGGTGCAGCACGGTTTTCTTGCCGTTGATCACCAGCGTGTGGCCGGCGTTGTGGCCGCCCTGGAAACGGACAACGGCGCCGATCTGCTCAGTCAGCAGGTCGACGATCTTGCCCTTGCCTTCATCGCCCCACTGGGCTCCGAGAACGACGACTGATTGACCCATTGCATGATCTCCGGAAACAAGAAAAGCCGAAGAGTCGCGCTCAATGAGAGCGGGCCCCTCCGACTTTTGTGCATTATCCGGGTTTTGGGGGCATCGCGAAAGCACTGGCTTGCGGGGGGTTTCATCGCGGCGCCGTGCCGCAGGAGATCCGCATGGGGTTTAGCCCCCTGCGGCGGAATACGGGAAGGCGGGACTTCCTGAAGTGATGAGTTTCGCCTTTGGCTCTACCCATCCTACGGAGCAGGGTTAGGCGCCCCGCACGAAATACAGCGCCAGCAATCCGACGATCACGACAATCCCGCCCACCGCACGCAAGTTGCGATCGGGCATCGCATGCAACTTCTCCGCCGCGCGCTTCCAGCCGCCGGGTGCGGCGACCAGGAACAAGCCTTCCAGCACCCCGACCAGGCACAGCGCCGACCACAGATCGCGCATGTTATTTGTCGCTGTGCAGGTATTGCAGGAACGGATCCGTGCGATCCAGCACGATCACCGCATTACCGTCGGCGAAGGCCTTGCGGTACGCCTCGAGACTTCGGTGAAACGCGAAGAACGCAGGATCGCGGTTGTACGCGGCTGCATTGATACCCGCGGCCGATGCATCACCCTGGCCGCGCAACTCCTGCGCATCACGCTCGGCTTCAGCCACCAGCACCTGCTGCTGGCGATCGGCTTCGGCGCGGATCTTCTGCGCCTGTTCGACGCCTTCGGCGCGCAACTGGCTGGCGACCTGCTGGCGCTGCGAACGCATCTGGTCGTACACCGACTTGAGCACGTTGCTGTCTTCCGGCAGGTCGACGCGTTTGATGCGGATATCGATGATATGGACGCCTAGAGTGCTGGCGCCCTTGTTGATGCTGCTGAGTTGCCGTGCGACGACTTTTTCGCGATCGCCCGACACCACTTCCTGCAAGGTACGCGAATTGATTTCGCCGGTGAGCGCGTTCTTGATG
>JBBQTR010000145.1:0-4962 GCA_038213095.1 Lysobacterales bacterium
CATTGTGGCTGCATCGGGATAGACGTGCCCAAGAAAGTCGCCTCGTGCATATCCATCGCGCCATATCATTCCCTGCAGTGCCTTGAGCGCAGTGTGCTTGCGGTCCTGGTCAATCCAGCCCTGCAGTGTTTCGACGATGACATCGTCACTGCAGATGCCGCCGCATCCCGTGGCGACGGCGTCGAGCCAGAGACGGACCTCCGGCTCATCGCCATGCTCACGCACGAATCGTGGCAGTTCGCGTCTTGCGTACGGGAACAAAACATCCTTGACGAACGCGATGCTGCTGGTCGTCCCTTCGATATCGGTGAGGATGGTTTTTATTGGCGTAGCAGGAGCTGGCATGTTTTTTTAACTCGTCATTTCCACGTGGGAAGATCAATCCGCCTGATTTTTTTCATGCCGCGGAAATTTCTTCGCGATATCCGTTCCCGTGAAATGTCCAACCCAACCGTCGGGTTCGGTGAAAAAACGAATGGCCACGAAACTCGGCTCCGGCCCCATGTCGAACCAGTGCTGGGTGGAATCCGGCACTGAGATCAGGTCGCCCCGTTTGCACAGGATTTCGTAGACCTTGCCACTCACATGCAGGGTGAACAAACCCGAGCCAGCGACGAAAAACCGGACTTCGTCCTCCTTGTGGAAGTGTTCATCCAGGAACTTGTTGCGCATCGCAGCGCGCTCGGGATGATCGGGCGCGATGCTGACGACATCGACGCTGCGGAAACCCCGCGCAGCGACCAGTCGGTCGATGTCCGCCTGGTACGCGGCCATTACGTCATCGGACGAAGCGCCTGGTGTGATCGGCTGCGCAGCCTGCCATTGCTCGAAGCCCACGCCGATGTGCGCCAGCTGCAGCGCCATTTCCGCATGGATCGAGGTCGCCAGCAATGGGATGTCCGGGTGTGTTTCGTCAAAAACGCGCAGGCGGCTCATTGCAGTTTCCGGAATTCAAGTTCGCACTTGAGCAGGAATTCGAATGCGTCCAGGTGCCGTCGCGTCTCGGCCATGTCCCGGCCCCATGCGTACAGTCCGTGGCCGTCGATCAGGTATCCCCACAGGCATTGTTGATCGAGCAGTGCATCCACCTGTGCAGCCAGCGTGTGCATGTCCTGCGTATTGGGCAGGACCGGAATATCGATCCGGGTTTCGTGAGTCGTGTTGCCAGAAAATGCCTTCAGCAACTCGTAGCCTTCCAGACACACATGACCCGCACCGGCGTAAAGGCGCGACGCCACGGTCTGTGCCAGCGAGTGCGTGTGCAGCACGCAACCGAGCTGCTGGAAACGCTTGTACAGCTGGACGTGCAGCAGCGTTTCTGCCGACGGACGATGGTCGCTACCAACGGCATTGCCGTCGAAGTCGACGACCATGATGTCGACCTCGGTCAGCCGTCCCTTGTCCCGCCCCGAGATCGTGATCGCTGCATGGCGATCGTCCAGTCGACACGAAAAATTGCTACTGGTGGCGGGCGTCCAGCCAGCGATGGACAACTCGCGGACGTTGGTGACGATATCGCCGGCGATGCGGTGCAGCTTCTGGACGTCGTAGGGTGGCGGCTTGGTCATGCTGCGAGTTTAGCGAATGGATGTGATCGCCGCCGCAACAAGAAAAACCCGGCCGAAGCCGGGCTTTTCAAGGGGCTTTTGCCGAACTCCGGTTCAGCTGTTGTCGGCTGCGTCCTCTTTGAATTCAGGCAGGTCGGGACCAGCAAGCGGGTTCTGGCCTTTGTGCAATTGCGAGTTGTGCATGCCATAGACGAAATAAAGCACGATCGCCCCAAGCGTATACCACCCGAAGAAAATCAGGACCCGATTCTCGACGGTCAGGATCAGCGCCAAGCAGGCGATGATGCCGGCCACGGGTAGTACCGGGTACAGCGGCACCCTGAATCCACGCGGGATATCCGGATGGGTCCTGCGCAGCCAGATGACCGACAGGCACACGATGGCGAAGGCGGCGAGTGTGCCGACCGAGGTCATGTCGCCAAGGGTATTGATGTCGAAGAACGCCGCAGCCACCGCAGTCATCAGGCCGACCAGGATGGTATTCACCCAAGGCGTCTTGAACTTGGGATGGATGGTCGAGAACACGCGCGGCAGCAGTCCGTCGCGCGCCATCGTGTAGAAGATGCGGGTCTGGCCATACATCAGCACCAGGATGACCGATGTCAGGCCGATGATCGCGCCAGCCTTTACGCTCTTCGCGAACCAGCCCCATTGCGGGCCGAGTGCGTCGACCGCGACCGCGACCGGGTCAGGCACGTTCAGCACCTTGTAGTTGACCACGAGTGTCATCACGATCGAGACGAGGATGTAGAGGATCGTGCAGACGACCAGCGAGCCGATGATGCCAAACGGCATGTCCTTCTTCGGGTTCTTGGCCTCCTGGCCGGCGGTTGAAACGGCTTCGAACCCGATATAGGCAAAGAAAACAATGGAAGCGGCGCGGAAAACCCCGCCCCAGCCGAACTCGCCTTTCTCGCCGGTCGCGGGTGGGATGAAGGGATCCCAGTTTGCCTTCAGCGTGTCGAAATGCTGGATGACGAACCAGCCAACGATGACGATGAAGGCGATGATCACCGTCATCTTGATGGCGACGATGATGTTGTTGAACCTCGCGCTTTCGGACACGCCGACGACGAGCAATGCGGCCAATGCCATGCAGATCAGGAAGGCGGGCAGGTTGAACAGGTAGGTGGCGGCGACGCCGTTGTGCATCACTGGCACCATCGCGCCGTTGACGGTCTCGACGATCGGGTGGCCGGTCGGTCCCGTCAGTTCCTGCGGGATCGCGATCCCGTAGTCGCCGAGCAGGCTCACGACATAGCCGGCCCAGCCTACCGCCACCACCGAGGCCGCCAGCCCGTATTCGAGCAGCAGCAGCGCGCCCATGATCCATGCGGCAAATTCGCCGACGGTCGTATAGCTGTAGGTGTAGGCCGATCCGGAGACCGGGAGCGTCGAGGAGAGTTCGGCGTAGCACAGCCCGGCGAGCGCACACACGACGCCGGCGACCAGGAACGACAGCAACACTGCAGGCCCGGCGTGAAGCGCCGCAGCGTTGCCGGTGCGCACGAAGATACCGGCGCCGATGATGCAGCCGATTCCGAGCAGCATCAGGTTCCACGGCCCCAGGGTCCGCTTGAGCTGGCTTGTTTCGGTCTCGCGCTGCACCTGCTCGACGCTTTTGCGCGCCAGGATGCGCGCCAGAAACCCTGTGTTGCGAACACTCGACATTGAGTTCCCCTTTTGATTGTGGCGCGGCGTGACAACGCACGGGCCGGTCCGCCGCCGACCTTACCGGGCGCCCGCGGAACGCACAAGCGCCAGAGGATGCGCGTCAGTAAGAATCTGCATCGTCAAAAAATGGCGCAGTGCAACATATGACGCGCCATCAATCCGCGCGACCGGCAAACTCACCTGTGACCGTATTCACCCAGACCCGTTCGCCATTCCCGATGTATTCGGGCACCTGGATTTCCAGGCCGGTCGACAATCGTGCGGGCTTTGGTCGTTTGGTGGCAGTCCCGCCCTTGAGCTCGGGCGGCGTTTCGACGACTTCGATGATGACACTGGCTGGCAGCTGCAGTGCGACGGGCACGTCGTCGATGATCTGCACATAACAGTCGGTGAGTTCGTCGACGATGTAACCCGCGGCATCGCCGACGACGTCAGCATCGAGCGTGTACGGCGTGTAGTCCTCGTCGTCGAGGAAGACGAATGCATCGCCGTCCTTGTAGGAGAACGTCGCCTGCCGGCGGGTGAGTTCGACGTCCTTCAATTCGTCGTCGCCGCCCAGGCTGAGGTCGAATTTGTTGCCGCCCGGCACCGAATACATGGTGAAGCGGAACTTGACGTTGCCGCCGCGCCCCTGCGGCGAGCTGCGCTCGATGTCGCGGATCTGGTAGACGTTGCCGTTGTGCTCGACCACGTTGCCTTTCTTGATGTCGTAGGCTTTCATTGGTTGTGGAACCCGAGTTTTTTGTAGAGATAGTCGTTCCAGTGCCAGCTCAACAGGCCCCAGAATGCGCCGGCGGGCAGGCAGAGCAACGGCACCAGCGGAAATACGGCACCCAGGTGCAATATCTGTGTTCTTGAATATGCCAGCAGCAGCATCACGTACACCGCCGTGGTCATCAATCCGCCCCACAACAGCACGCCACGCATGAGTACGAAGTGGCCCAGCCCCTTGGCGCGTATCGCGGGCCAGCGACGCTGCAGCCAGCTTTGTTTCATGTGCGTGCGGTCACTTCGGTGTCAGACGGGTGGCGCCGTCGATCCGGATGGTTTCACCGTTTAGATAGACATTGCTCAGGATGTGCGCGACGAGGCTAGCGAATTCTTCCGGTTTGCCCAGTCGTGAGGGAAACGGAATGGACGTCGCCAACGATTGCTGTACGGCTTCGGGCATGCCATCGACCATCGGCGTCCAGAAAATGCCGGGCGCGACCGTCATGACGCGGATACCGGAGCGCGCCAGCTCGCGTGCCATCGGCAAGGTCATGCCGACGACGCCGCCTTTGGACGCCGCATACGCCGTCTGCCCGATCTGCCCTTCGTAGGCGGCCACTGAAGCGGTGTTGACGATGACGCCGCGCTCGCCATCTGCACTGGCCTCGTTGTGCTGCATCACCTCGGCCGCGGCCTTGGCGACGTTGAAGCTGCCGATCAGGTTGACCATGACCGTGCCGGTGAAATTCTTCAGCGGCATTGCACCATCCTTGCCGACCACGCGGGCGGTGCCGAGGATGCCGGCACAATTGATCGCGGCGTTCAGCCCCCCAAGAAATTCCTTTGCCGTCGCGACATTGGTGGCGACGGCGGTTTCATCGGTGACGTCCGTGCGGAAATATTGCGCGTTGCCTGCACCGAGTTCAGCGACTGCAACCGCGCCCTTGTCATCGTTGACGTCGAATAACGCGACCTTGCCACCTTGGGCAACCAGATATTGCGCGACAGC
>JBBQTR010000146.1:0-4900 GCA_038213095.1 Lysobacterales bacterium
CGTGGACTGCCTGCTCAAGCAGTCGGGCACCTTCAACGAACGGATGGTGACCACCGAACGGATGATGGACAGCAATGACCAGGAAAAGGAACGTGGCATCACGATCCTGTCCAAGAACACGGCCATCAACTGGCGCGGCAACCGCATCAACATCGTCGACACCCCCGGCCATGCCGACTTCGGCGGCGAAGTGGAGCGCGTGCTGTCGATGGTCGATTCGGTGCTGATCCTGGTCGACGCGATGGACGGCCCGATGCCGCAGACGCGCTTCGTGACGCAGAAGGCGTTCGCGATGGGCTTCAAACCAATCGTCGTGGTCAACAAGATCGACCGCCCCGGCGCGCGTCCTGACTGGGTGATCGACCAGGTGTTCGACCTGTTCGACAAGCTCGGCGCGACCAACGAGCAGCTTGATTTCCCGATCGTGTACGCCTCGGCATTGCACGGCTATGCCAGCCTGGACGACAGCGCCCGCGATGGCGACATGACTCCGCTGTACGAAGCGATCATGAAGCACGTGGCGCCGCCGACGGTGGATCCGGACGGCCCGTTCCAGATGCGCATCAGCCAGCTGGACTACAGCAATTTCGTCGGGCTGATTGGCGTCGGCCGCATCCAGCGCGGCAAGGTCCGCACCAACATGCCGGTCAGCGTGGTCGACCGCGAAGGCAAGAAGCGCCAAGGCAAGGTGCTGCAGGTGCTGGGTTTCCTGGGCCTGGAGCGGGTGGAAGTGGAGGAAGCCGAGGCCGGCGACATCGTCGCGATTTCCGGCGTGCAGAACCTTTCGATTTCCGACACCGTCTGCGCGCTGGATACGCCCGAAGCGCTGGAACCTTTGACAGTCGATGAGCCCACGATTTCGATGACCTTCCAGGTCAACAACTCTCCATTCGCAGGCAAGAAGGACTTCAGCGGCGGCAAGTTCATCACCAGCCGCCAGATCCGCGAGCGCCTTGAGCGCGAGACGCTTCACAACGTGGCGCTGAAGGTCGAGGAAGGCTCGGACCCGGACAAGTTCCTGGTCTCCGGCCGTGGCGAACTGCACCTGTCGGTGCTGATCGAGAACATGCGTCGTGAAGGTTTCGAACTGGCCGTGTCTCGCCCGGAAGTCATCATCAAGGAAATCGACGGCAAGTCGATGGAGCCAGTCGAGCAGCTGGTGGTCGACATCGAGGAAGTGCACCAGGGCGGCGTCATGGAGAAGCTCGGCGTGCGCAAGGGCCAGCTGAAGAACATGGAGTCCGACGGCAAGGGTCGGGTGCGCCTGGACTACATGATCCCGGCGCGCGGACTGATTGGCTTCCAGAACGAATTCCGCACGCTGACGCAGGGTTCGGGCCTGTTGTTCCATGTGTTTGACCATTACGGCCCGAAGGAAATGGGCGCGATCGCCAAGCGTCAGAACGGCGTGATGATCGCCAATGCCGCAGGCGCAACCCCCGCCTATTCACTCGGGCCGCTGGAAGAGCGCGGCAAGCTGTTCGCGGCCGAAGGCGACAACGTTTACGAAGGCCAGCTGATTGGCATCCACTCCAAGGACAATGACCTGACGGTCAACGCCATCAAGACCAAGCCGCTCACCAACATGCGCGCCTCGGGCAAGGATGACGCCATCAAGCTGACCCCGGCGATCAAATACACGCTGGAGCAGGCGCTGGACTTCATCGAGGACGACGAACTGGTCGAAGTCACGCCGAAGGAGATCCGTCTGCGCAAGAAGCATCTCAGCGAAACCGATCGCAAGCGCGCCTCGCGCGGCTGACGTCGGACAGGTTGCCGTCGGCATGATGTCGACGGCGGCGGCCCTGCCGGGTTAGCCTGCGCGACTCATGCGCAATCATCAGCTCGACCCTTCCCACCCGCACTACAACCCGAATCCGCACGCGCACCCGGGGCTGCATGTCATTGCCCTGGTCGAAGCGACCAAGGGTGTGTTGGCACTTCTTGCGGCCAGCGGGCTAGCCTTCCTGGGGCCGTTGCCACTGCAGCGCTGGGTGCATTCGTTGATCGCGCGGTTCCAGTTGGATCCCGATCACGGTGCATTGGCGCTGTTCGCCCGGCAGATCAGCCCCGGCGCGGTGCATTGGGCCGCCGCAGCTGTGATGGCCTATGGCGCACTGCATCTGGTCGAGGCTTGGGGACTATGGCGCGCGCGCGCATGGGCATCATGGCTGGGCTGCCTGACAGCCGCGATTTACCTTCCGCTGGATCTGTATGCACTCTGGCACCACCCCGGCATTGCGGCCGTGGTCGTGCTGGCCATCAACCTGCTGGTGGTACTGGTGCTGGCGCGCGATATCCGCCGACGTCGTTATTGAGTTGACCTAAGGGGGCCCGAAGCGGCTTCGAAGCTTCGCGTCGAGCGCCTGCGCGCTTCTTGCAAATCCACAATCAGGCTGCAGTCGGCGACGTGAGCTGTCCCTGCTTGCGCACGATCAGCATCGTGATTTCCAGCGCCTGCTCGTAATTCAGGCGCGGATCCACGGTCGAAAGGTACGCACGCACGAGATCGGTTTCGGTCAGTTCGCGCGCACCACCCAGGCACTCGGTCACATCTTCGCCAGTGAGTTCCAGATGCACCCCGCCCAGGCGTGTCCCGGCCGCGGCGTGCAGGTCGAACGCCTGCTCCAGTTCACTGCGGATATTGCCGAAGCGCCGAGTCTTGTAGCCATTGCCGGTGGTTTCGGTATTCCCGTGCATCGGATCGCAGATCCACAACACACGACTGCCTGCGTTGCGGACGGCGTCCAGTAATGCTGGCAACCTGGCCGCGATGTTGCTCGCGCCCATCCGGTGGATGAGGGTCAAACGACCGGGTTCATCGTGCGGATTGAGCACATTTATCAGTCTTAGCAATTCATCGACGGTGACCGACGGGCCGACCTTCAATGCAATCGGATTGCGGATGCCGCGAAAATACTCGACGTGCGCGCCATCAAGCGCGGCCGTGCGCATGCCGATCCACGGGAAGTGCGTGCCGAGGTTGAACCAGCCCCACTGGCGTGGCACTTCGCGAGTCTGTGCTTCCTCGTAAGGCAACAGCAGGGCTTCGTGCGAGGTGTAGAAATCGACACGATTGAGGTTATGGACTTGCGAACCCGACAGGGTTTCCATGAAACGAACCGCGTCGCCGATGCCTTCCACCATTTGATGATATTCATCGGCCAGCGGTGAATGCCCCACCCAGCCCAGGTCCCAATATTCGGGATGATGCAGGTCAGCGAAACCGCCGTCGATCAGCGCACGCACGAAGTTCATCGTCATCGCCGAACGCGCGTGGGCCTTGATCATGCGACGCGGATCCGGCGTGCGCGCCTGCTGGGTGAATTCCGGGGCGTTGACGATGTCGCCACGGTAGACCGGCAGCGTTACGCCATTGATGGTTTCATTGTCGACCGATCGGGGCTTGGCGTACTGCCCTGCGAAACGCCCGACGCGGACCACCGGCCGGCGCAATCCATGCACCAGCACCAGGCTCATCTGCAGCAAGACTTTCAGGCGATTGGAAATCACCGCCGAGCTGCATTCGCGAAAACTCTCCGCGCAATCTCCGCCCTGCAGCATGAAGCGCTTACCGTCCTGGGCCTCGGCCAGTTGCTGCTTGAGCGCGAGGATTTCCCAGGACGTGACCAGCGGCGGCAAGCCGTGCAGTTCGTCCTGCACTTCGGCAAGCGCTGCGGCATCCGGATAGACCGGCAACTGCAGCGCCGGACGCTTGCGCCAGCTGTCCGGCAACCAATCGTCGGGGACGTTCACGGGCTGCAGGTTGCGCTCGGGATTATTCATCAACGCATCCTGCCAGATCATGGCTGCACTGCAACCGACCAGTGGGCAACCCCCAATCTAGAATCATCATGTGATGCCTCACTCAAAGCGGAGGCGAAATCAACGCCTGCGAAACGCGACATAGGCAGCCCAGATCGCCAGTAATACGAACCACACCAGGCCCCATTCGGCCATCGACAGGCCAAACAGGGTCCAGTCGACCTTGGCGCATTCGCCCGAGCCGGTCAGCACCTTGCGGATCACGCTGGTCAGCGGCATCAATTCGCGCAGGTAATCCAGCCCTGGTCCGCAGGATGGCACCTGGTCGGGCGGAAGATGCTGGATCCACACGTGGCGACCGGCAATTCCGGTACCGACTGCGGCCGCGACGAACGCCAGGATTGCGTATCCACGCTGCGCCGTCGCATTGCGCGGGGCATGCAACCCTGCAACAAGGAACACCAGTCCGGTCGCAGTGAAGGCAATGCGCTGGAAAATGCACAGCGGGCATGGCACCAGGCCACCGTGCAGTTGGGTATACAACGCGAAACCCAGCAAGGCTGCGCAGACGGCAAAGCCGAGCAGGCACTGGGCACGAAAATTCCACCGCATGGCATTCAGTTGCACGAGAAGATCCCGGAAGGAGCTGGCGACATTATCGACGCCATCGGGAATAAAAAAACCCCGGCACCTGGCCGGGGTTTCCATTGACTGCTCTATTTGCCGGATTACGCCGCTGCCACGGCTTCCGGACGATCCACCAGCTCGACGTAGGCCATCGGCGCATTGTCGCCGGCGCGATATCCGCACTTGAGGATGCGCAGGTAGCCGCCTGGGCGCGTCGCGTAACGCGGACCAAGCACCGTGAACAACGTGCCGACAGCTTCCTTGTCACGCAGGCATGCAAATGCCAGGCGGCGATTGGCGACGCCGTCGACCTTGCCCATGGTGATGAGCGGCTCGGCAACGCGGCGCAGCTCCTTTGCCTTGGGCAGCGTGGTGCGGATCAGTTCGTGCTTGATCAGCGACGCGGCCATGTTCTCGAACATCGCCTTGCGATGCGCGCTGGTGCGGCTGAATTTGCGTCCGGATTTCTGGTGGCGCATGGTCGTTTATCCCTTCAGATCTTTGTGAA
>JBBQTR010000147.1:0-4652 GCA_038213095.1 Lysobacterales bacterium
GCGGCGAGGGGAATCACGCGATTCGTCTGCAACCGTCCGGGCAGGATGTTGAGCATCGTGTTCGGCCACAGCCAGTAATACAGCGCATCGCCGTTGCCATAGAGCGCATCGCTGCTCTCCAGTGGACTGAATTGCAACGAATGCCACTGCGACAGTTCGATGACGTAGCTGCGGTAATCGAGCATGCGATTGAGCGCGGGATGGACATGCGGGAGGTGATACCCCTCCAGGTAGTTGTCGATGTACACCTTCCAGTTGCAGGCAATGTCGTATCCGACGCGCTGGTGGTGGCCGTAGTGCTCGAGTCCGCGCATGCTGCCGATGCGTGCATCGATGCCGGTGACCAGCGCTTCGAAATCCATCGGGTTTTCACCCGCCGCCGCGAACACCAGGCCCTGCCAGATGCGCACCTGCAACTGCGGCAGGCGGATGTCGGTGACATCGAAGCCAGCGGCCGATCCCATTTCCGGCGCGGACTTCAGCTGCCCGTCGAGCGCGTACGTCCAGCCGTGGTAGCGACACCGCAGCGACTTTGCGGCCAAGCCGTCGCACTGCGCGATCGGACCGGCACGATGGCGACACACGTTATGGAATGCACGGACGGTGCCATTAGCGCCACGCACGGCCAGCACCGGAAGCCCGGCAAGATCGGCGACCACATGGTCGCCGGCATCACGCAACTGGCAGACATGCGCGATGAGTTGCCAGCTGGACTCGAAGATGTCGCGACGTTCGGTCGCGTGCAACGATGGGTCGACGTAATAACGCGCGGGCAGTGCGGTCGCATCGTCAAGAGACTGGCATGTGAGATCTCCGGCGGGAGTTTCCGTGTGCATGGCAGTGTCTAACCGTGCGTCGTCGCAGCCGCAGGCAGTACGGGTTGCGCCTGCCAGCCGCAGGTCTCTCCTTCGTTCTGCTGCGTCAGCCATTGCTGCAGCGGTGCGAAGTATTCCAGCAAAGCCGAGGCATCCATCCTGTCGCTGCCCGTCAGCGTCTTGAGCGTGCCCTGCCACGGCTGGCTCGCGCCGGTGCGCAGCATCGCCAGATATTTTTCACCAGCGGCCTTGTTGCCATAGAAGCTGCAGTCGTACAGCGGTCCCTTGTAGCCCGATGCATCGCACAGTGCTTTGTAGAACTGGAACTGCAGGATGTTTGCGAGGAAATATCGCGTATACGGCGTGTTTCCAGCGACGTGGTATTTGGCGCCCGGATCGAAGAATTCCTCACCGCGCGTGGGGATTGGTGCCACGCCCTGGTACTTCGCCTTCAGGTCCCACCACGCCTTGTTGTAGTCGCCAGGCTTGATCGAGCCGTCGAAGACACCCCAGCGCCAGCGATCGATCATCAGGCCGAACGGCAGGAAGGCCACTTTCGTCAGTGCCATCCGCATCTGCGCATTGATCAACGCGTCATGCGATGCCTGCTGCGGCCCGACGAGGCCAACGGATTGCAGGTACCCGGGCGTCATCGACAACACGATCGTGTCGCCGATGGCTTCGTGGAAGCCGTCGTGGGCACCTTGCTGGAAGATCGGAGTCAGCTTGTTGTAGGCCAGGTCGTAATAGACGTGGCCGAGTTCGTGATAGATCGTCGTGAAACTTTCCTCGTCGGGTTTCATGCACATCTTGGTGCGCACGTCGCCGGCCATGTCCATGTCCCACGCGCTCGCATGGCAGATGACGTTGCGATCGCGCGGTTTGATGAACTGCGATTTTTCCCAATAGCTCGCCGGCAATTTTTGCATGCCGAGCGAGACGTAGAAGTCTTCGGCGCGATGCGCCATTTCCTTGGCGATATCCAGTTGTGCGGTGCGTTCGATCTCCACCTGTTCGGTCGGCGTGGGTGGGCTGGTCTGCTGGGCGATCTCGGTGTTGTAGTCGAGCTGGTATTGCTGCTGCAGTGCACTGGTGATGTCAAGGGTTCCGGCATTGTGATACGGCTGCAGCATGTCCCAAAGATTGCTCCAGTCCTGTTGCCACATGTTGCCCATCAGGTGTGCGGGCAACATGCGGCCGGCGACTTCGCCCTTGTCCTTGCCGTACTTCGCATCGAGCTTGGTGCGCGCATAGCAATGCAACTGCGAATACAGTGGCTTTACCTGGCTCCACAGGCGGTCGGTTTCAGCGGCGAGTTCCGCCGGTGGCATGTCGTAACCCGACCGCCAGACTTCACCGGCATCGGCGAAGCCCATGTCCCGAGCACCTTCGTTGACAAGATCGACGAATCGGACGTAATCCTTGCGCATTGGCTTGGCGATCGTATGCCACCCATTCCATGCGTCGAGTTGGGTATCGTAGTCGCGGCTGCTGAGAAGCACGTCTTCGAGATCGCCGAGTTGCTTGCAGCTGGCCTTGTCGCCGGGCGTCCTGCAGTATTCGCCGGCGCCGTACATGCCTTCCATCCTGCTGGCGATGCGGGTGAGTTCTGCCAGGTGCTGCGGATCGCGCGGGGCCGGCATCGACGACATCAATTTCAGGAGCATGATCGAACGTGCGGTGGCTGGCGACATCTGGCGGCCTTCGAACCTTCGCTCCTGCTGGATCCAGCCATTGAGCTGCGTCAACCAGCGCTCGTTGGCCTTGGCCGCGAGCATTTCGCTGTCGTCGGTGATATAGGTCGAGGAGATCCATTGCGCGGCGCTGAGTTCGGCGTAGCTGTCGCGGAACTCGCTGTTGATGCGTGCGACGAACTGATCGGCGGTTTCGTCGGCCGGTACAGTCCTGGGGGTGGAAGTCGCCTGTGGTGTCGGAGTACGTTTGCAGCCGCTGAATGCCGTCGTGCCGATCAGCATCATGATCACGACGGCGTGCACGAGCAGGGCAGGACGATGCTTCACGGCTGGATCCGACGGTGCCCTTGGAACCTGCAGGCTAGTGTGGTGCGCTTGGCGGCGCAAGCTGCGCGGCCGCACATCGCGCCGAGCATGGGCCATGCCACTCAGCACTGGCCCTCTCGCGTGGGCAGATGCAGTTGCCTTACTGGTGAAACCAGTCCGCGTTCGAGCAGCCACAGCCATGCGGACCCGGCATCATGCTGCACGTATGCGCTGGCCGAGCCTAGCCTGAAGGTGTACCCCCAAGCATCCATGTCGGCGAGAATACGGTTAGCGCCTACGCCATCCAGTGCATCGCCGAGCAGCGACTGCAGTACGCAGACGGCGTCTTCCTCCTCGATCGAATCGGTGGCGTCGGTATGCACGCATGCGCGGCGCGCCGGCTTGAGCACGATGAGATGAGCGGCTTCATGCAACAGGGAATGCACCGGTGTTTTGGCGCGTGCGTAGATCACATTGCCGATCATGCCGGCTTCAGGCTCGCCCCAATAGCTGCCAGGTATGGGTGCGTTGTCTTCGACGAGCTGGAGTTGCAGATCGTATTGGGCGAGCAGGGCGGCGACATCCGCGAAGGCGATCTCGGCGAGCGTGAGAACAGGTTTCATCGCGTCGATGCCCGATGGCGGGTTTCCACCCGCCATCGCAGCCAATGGCAGAGGCGGCGGGTGGCAACCCACCTTGCATGCGTCATGCCGCCGAGGCGCGATCCGGCAACGACACCGAGATATCCAGGACGTCGTGCTCGCCTTCCTTGACCAGGTCGACCTTGACCGCGTCGACATCCACATTGACGTACTTGCGGATCACCTCGAGCAGTTCGCGCCGTAGCAGCGGCAGGTAGTCCGGCCCCCCGAGCGTGCTGCGCTCCTGCGCGATGATGATGCGCAGGCGGTCCTTCGCAATCGAAGCGGTGTTCTTCTTGACCTTGAGGAAATCAAACAGGCCCATGCTCAACCCCCGAAGAGCTTGCTGAAGAAGCCCTTCTTCTCGACCTGGGTGAAGCGCATCGGCCGGGTCTCACCAAGCAGTCGCGCTACAGCGTCGTCGTAAGCGAGGCCCGCTGGCGATTCCATGTCCAGGATGACCGGCTCACCCTTGTTGGAGGCGTTGAGCACGTCGCCGGATTCGGGGATGACGCCGATTGTTTTCAGTCCGAGGACTTCCTCGACATCGGTGATCGAGAGCATTTCACCGGACTCGACGCGACCTGGGCTGTAGCGGGTGAGCAACAGGTGTTCCTTGACGCGCTCACCATTTTCGGCGCGGCGGGTCTTGGAGGCGAGCAGTCCGAGGATGCGATCGGAGTCGCGTACCGAGGAGACTTCCGGGTTGACCACAACGACAGCCTGGTCGGCGAAATACATCGCAAGGAACGCACCTTTCTCGATACCCGCCGGTGAGTCGCAGACGATGTATTCGAAGCCGTCCGCAGCCAGGTCGTCGAGCACTTTCTGCACGCCCTCCTTGGTGAGGGCGTCCTTGTCGCGTGTCTGCGATGCCGCGAGCACGTAGAGGTTATCGAACCGTTTGTCCTTGATCAGCGACTGCTTGAGCGTGGCCTCGCCGTGGATCACGTTGACGAAGTCGTACACCACGCGTCGCTCGCAGCCCATGATCAGGTCGAGGTTGCGCAGGCCGACGTCGAAATCGATCACGGCGACCTTCTTGCCGTGACGCGCAAGGCCGCATGCAAGGCTGGCGCTGGTGGTGGTCTTGCCGACGCCGCCCTTGCCGGAGGTGACTACGATGATTTCGGCCAAAACACTTCTCCTGGTTGCAACAGTCAATCGAGCGTGGCGATGGTTACTTGTTCTTTTTC
>JBBQTR010000148.1:0-4620 GCA_038213095.1 Lysobacterales bacterium
GTCATCGTCGAAACACTGCAGGGCTGGATTGACCAGGACCGCAAGCACACTGCGCTCAAGGCACTGCAGGGAATGATATGGCGCGATGGATATGCACGAGGCGACTTTCTTGGGCACGTCTATCCCGATGCAGCCACAATGCTGCGTCGCTGGCACGGGTCCGATCATCGTCTTGCGGTGTTTTCGTCTGGATCGGTCGATGCACAGAAGCTACTGTTCGGTCATTCGCAGGATGGCGATCTTGCCGAGCTTTTTTCAGCATTCTTCGATACCCGCATCGGTCACAAGCGCGAAGCCGAAAGCTATCGACGCATCGCGGAAGCCATGCATCAGCAGCCTGGCGAGATCGTGTTCGTGTCGGACGTAATCGAGGAGCTCGATGCGGCGCGCGAGGCTGGAATGCACACCGTGCTGGTGGATCGTCTGGAAGATTATCCCGAGCCTCGGCGTGAGCCGATGGTCGGGGGTCACGCGCGTGTCGTGTCGTTCGAGCAGATCAATTTCGAGAGCGCAGAAGCTGGCTAGAGCCGGGGTTTCTCTTGCCGCCGATGGCGCATCGCCAGCACATCGATCGCCGCCGCCGTCGACAATCCACGCGCTCGCAGCAACACGGCAAGGTGATACAGCAAGTCGGCCGCCTCGCCCAGCAGGGCTTCGTCGTCCTGCACGACTGCGGCCAGCGCAGTCTCCACGGCTTCCTCGCCAACTTTCTGCGCAATTGCGCGGACGCCAGCCTCGAATAAACCGGTGCTGTAGCTGCCAACGGGTCGGTCGAGGTCGCGTTGCGCGATGACGCCATCGAGTTGCGCGATAAAACTTGCGGGTGCTTCGGCAAAGCAACTGGCACGGCCAAGATGGCAGGTCGGTCCAGCCGGATGCGCCTGGATCAACAAGGTATCCCCATCGCAATCGGTGTCGATGGCAACGACATCCAGCCAATGTCCCGATGTCTCACCTTTGGTCCAGCTTTGCTGTCGACTTCGACTGAAGAACGTGACCCGACCACTGGCCAATGTCGTCTCCAATGCGGAGCGATCCATGTAGCCCAGCATCAGCACCCGAAAGGTATTCGCGTCCTGCACGATCGCAGGCAGCAGGTTGCCCTGCTTGCTCCATGCCAATGCGTCGATCTGGTCACGCTGCATCACGCACCTCGACATGGTGAGCGCGCAGGTAACGTTTCAAGGTCGGGATTTCGATGATCCCGGCATGGAACACACTGGCAGCCAGGGCCGCGTCCACATCGGCCTGCATGAAGACATCCAGGAAATGGCGTGAATCCCCCGCTCCACCGGATGCCACGAGTGGCACTTCACAGACTGCGCGAACGGCCTGCAGTTGCGACAGGTCGTAACCATTGCGGACACCGTCGCTTGCCATGCAGTTCAGCACGATCTCACCGGCACCGCGTTGCTGCGCTTCAATCACCCAGTCCAGCGTGCGTTTCGGCAATGCCTGCGTGCGCTGCGGATCGCCGGCATGACTTCGCACGCGCCACTCTCCGTCGGCGTCGCATAGGCTGTCGATGCCGACCACCACGCATTGCTCCCCGAACGCCGCGGCCAATTCGTCGATCAGCCGTGGCCGCTCCAGCGCCGGTGTGTTGACCGATATCTTGTCCGCGCCAGCGTGCAGGATGGAGCGCGCATCGTCCACCGTGCGGATACCGCCGGCAACGCAGAATGGAATATCGAGCGCGCGGGCCACGCGCGCGACCCAGGCAGGGTCGACACTACGCTGCTGCGGGCTGGCGGAGATGTCATAGAAGACGAGTTCGTCAGCCCCCTGGTCGCGGTACCGCAACGCAAGCTCCACGCTGTCACCCATGTCGACGTGATCGCGGAACCGCACGCCCTTGACGACGCGGCCATCGCGCACATCCAGGCAGGCAATGATGCGACGGCTCAGCATGTCAACGCCTGCTCAAGCGTGAATCGATCTTCCAGCAGCGCCTTTCCAAGCACGATGCCTGCGCAACCCAGTTCACGGACCTGACGGAGATCGTCGAGTTCGCTCACGCCGCCGGACGCCTGCAATTCAACCTGCGGCGCCCATTGCCGCAACAGCCGGTACATCGCCAGGTTCGAGCCTGCCAGGGTGCCGTCGCGATCAATGTCGGTGCACAGCAGATGGCGCAGGCCATGGCGGTTGTAAAACCGCACGAGGTCACCCAGCGTGCGCCTTCCGGGCCGCGTCCAGCCATGGGTCGCCGGATACCAGCGGCCGGACGCATCGCAGCGCGCATCCAGTGCCAATGTCAGCCGATTGCTGCCGAAACGCGTCAGCCATGACGCTACCAGATTGGGATCGGCAATCGCCAATGATCCGACCACGACACGATCGCCGCCGGCTTCGAGAATGCGTTCGATGTCGTCGGCCGAGCGTACGCCGCCGCCAGTCTGTATGTGCAACGCGGTTTCCCGCTTGATCGCCTGCAGCAACGACAGCAACGCATACCCGCCATCACGTGCGGCGTCTAGATCGACGAGATGCACCCATTGTGCGCCTTCATCGGCGTAACGCTTCAGTCGCGTCAATGGCGACTGGCTGTAGCGCGTCTCCTGCGCATAGTCGCCCTGGCGCAGGCGGACCACGCGTCCGTCGCGCACGTCGATGGCGGGATAGACCGTAAACACCACGAGCATTCATCCTGCGAGAAAGTTGGCCAACAAGCGCGCACCGGCCGCTGCCGATCGCTCCGGGTGGAATTGTGCCCCATGGACCATGCCGCGCTGGACGATCGCGGCAAATCGATCGCCATGGTGGCAACTGGCGATGCAATCCTCTGTCACCGGCGCTGCGTAGCCATGGACGAAATAAGCATGGTCGCCTTCCTTGATTCCGTCGACGAACGAAGCTGACTGGGACAGATCGCACAGGGTGTTCCATCCCATGTGAGGGACACGCACGCCCGCCGCGGGCTGCATGCGTCGCACGTGACCGCGCAACAGGCCCAAGCACTCCACATCGCCTTCCTCCGACGACTCGAACAGCAATTGCATGCCCAGGCAGATGCCGAGCAGCGGCGCCTGCGATGCCCGCAACGCGCTGTCGAAGCCGCGATCGCGCAGCAAGACCATCGCCGGGGCGGCGGCGCCCACGCCAGGGAGAATCACGCGATCCGCGCCACGCAGGTCGTCGGAATCGCGTGCGATCGAGGCTGCAACGCCGAAGCGCTCAAGCGCATAGCGCACCGAACCCAGGTTGGCACCACCTGCGTCGATGATGGCAACGCGGAGCTTGGCGCCTTCGTCCGTGTCCGTACTTTCGCCAACCGCCATCTCACAACATCCCTTTCGTTGTCGGCAGCTCGCTGCCCTCGCGCTGGATGGCTTGACGCAAGGCACGCGCAACCACCTTGAAACAGGCCTCGATCTTGTGGTGATCGTTGTCGCCATCTACTTTCAGGTTCAGTGTCATGCGCGCGCCTTCGCAGAGCGAGCGGAAAAAGTGCGGCACCAGTTCCGTCGAAAGCTCGCCCACGCGCTCGCGGACGAAGCGTCCGTCGAACTCGAACCACGCGCGCCCGGACAGGTCGAGCGCAGCACTGGCAAGCGCCTCGTCCATCGGCAGCGTGAATCCATAACGAGCGATGCCCCGCTTGTCGCCAAGCGCTTCACGCAATGCCTGCCCCAATGCAAGCGCACTATCCTCGACGGTGTGGTGTTCATCGACATGCAGGTCCCCTGCGCAGCGCAATGTCAGCGCAAATCCACCGTGCTTACCCAGCTGCTGGAGCATGTGATCGAAGAAACCCAGCCCGGTGGCGATGTCCGGCTCGGCGATACGATCCAGATCAACATCCACCGTCACCTGCGTCTCCCGGCTGTTGCGGATAACGCTGGCGGTACGCGGAACATCCACCAGCGCATGCGCGATTGCCGACCAATCCCACTGCCCACCGAACTGTGGCGTGCGAAGCTGGAACGCGCGTATGCCGAGGTTCGCGGCAAACAGTGAGTCTGTTTCGCGATCGCCCACCATTGCCGAGCGCGTCCAGTCGATCGTGCGATCCTGCACATGGTGCAACACCATACCGATGCCGGGTTTGCGTGTCGGCAGGTTGTGGGCGGCCAGGCTGGTGTCGATCAATACTTCATCGAACTCCACGCCCTGGCTGCTGAATACCTGCAGCATCAAGGCATGTGGGCCGTCGAAATGCGCCTGCGCAAACTGTTCGCCGCCAAGGCCATCCTGGTTGGTGATCATCACCAGCCGATACCCGGCCTCGCGCAATCGCAGCAGCGCCGGGATTACCCCGTCAACGAAACGCAGCTTGGCGTAGCTGTCTATCTGGAAATCATCAGGCTCGGCAATGAGGGTGCCGTCGCGATCGACGTACAACACCGGGGCGCGTACCTGGCTCATGCAGCGACCCTCGATTGGAGAGCACTGATAACGCGTGCATTATCTTCGGCAGTGCCGACGGTGATCCGTAATGCGTTCTTCAATTGCGAATGCATCTGCATGTCGCGTACCACGATGCCGTCGTTGAGCAGCGACTGGAACGCGCCTGCCGGATTCACACAGCGTGCAAGGAGGAAATTGGTCTCGGAAGGATAGATCCTCCGTATTGCCGGCATGCCTTGCAACGATTGCAACAGCGCGTCGCGTTGAAGA
>JBBQTR010000149.1:0-4599 GCA_038213095.1 Lysobacterales bacterium
TACGTCTCCGAGAGCGACTACTTCCAACCGTCCTGGCAGCGCGCCTTCTGGGGCTCCAACCATGCGCGGCTGGCAGCGGTGAAAGCCCACTACGATCCACACGGATTATTCTTCGTCCACCACGGCGTCGGCAGCGAACAATGGAGCGACGACGGCTTCACGCCCCGACAGACGGGTGTCCGTTTGCGTCGGCAGTAACCCCGCCAAGGGCTCACGCCTGTCGGTGCAGTCGCAATGCCGGGCTGCACGCACGCGCTTGCCCTACACTCCGGGGACTCATCGCCTGGGGAGTTGCATGAAGCACCGTATCGCCACGCTATCCGCCGCACTGTTGGTTGCCGGCGCGCTGACCGCCGTTGCCGTCGACGCACAAACTCCACTCGTCGTGACCAACGCACCCGTCACCACGACCGTGCTCAAGGCCGCGCATCTTTTCGACGGTAAGACTGGCCGCATGTCCGAGCCCGGCGTTGTCGTCGTGCAGGGCCAGCGCATTCTTGCAGTCGGTACCAACGCTGCCATCCCCACCGGGGCGCGCGTCATCGACCTTGGCGATGCCACGCTGCTGCCGGGCTTCATCGATGCCCACGTGCACATCGCCGACGACTACAACGCCAACTGGGCGCAGGCGTTTTACGACAACACACTGCGCATGCCGGTGGAGCAGTCGTTCCACGCCGCGCACAACGCCAAAGTCACGCTGGATGCGGGCTTCACCACCGTGCGCGTTGTCGGCGCGCCGGACTTCATCGATGTCGCCCTGCGCAACGCCGTCAACGAAGGCCTGGTCGAAGGCCCGCGCATGCTGGTCGCCGGACATGCCATCGGATCCACCGGTGGCCACTGCGACAGTGCGCCGATCCTTCCCGATCGCGTCAAGCCGTCCGGACCGATGGAAGGTGTCTGCAACGGTCCCGAGGAATGTCGCCTCGCCACGCGCCTGCAGATGAAGTACGGCGCCGATGTGATCAAGGTCTGTGCGTCGGGCGGCGTACTGTCCGAATCCGACCCGGTCGACGTGCCGCAACTCACCCCCGAGGAGTTGCACGCGATCATGAGCGAGGCGCACAACTGGGGCCGCAAGGTTGCCGCGCACGCGCATGGCGACCTCGCCGCGAAACTCGCGGTCGAAGCCGGCGTCGACTCGATCGAGCACGGCAGCTTCGTGCAACCGGCCACCCTGCAACTGATGAAGGCCAAGGGCGTGTATCTCGTGCTCACGCGCATGACGCAGGTCTGGGTGAATGACAAAGCCGACAGCTACCCGCCCAAGATCGCCGCCAAGGCCCGCGCCGCCTACGCCGCACACGCCGCGATGATGAAGAACGCGTTGAGGATCGGCGTGCCGATTGCATTCGGCACCGACGCCGCCGTGTTCCCGCATGGCTTGAACGCGCAGGAGTTCGGCGACTACGTCGACCTCGGCATGACACCGTCCGCCGCGCTGCTCACCAGCAGCCAGGGCGCCGCGAGACTGCTCGGCGTCGACAAGGACACCGGCACGCTGGAGGTGGGCAAGTTTGCCGATGTGGTCGCGGTGACCGGCAACGTGTTGACCAACATTCGCGCGACTGAAAACCCGGTGCTGGTGATGAAGCAGGGCGCGGTGGTGCGGGGCGGAAACTGACTTGGAGTTGCAGTGCACTCGATCTTCCCGCAAGGCATGGAGATCGTGCTGCAATGTCGATCTGCTTTTTTTAACCGAAAAACTGGAAAACTGACTGGTTCATTTAACAGTAAAAGGCGCGGGCGTTATCCGTGATGCACTACGCACTTGCCAGCGGTCCGCTATCTTTGCCAGCTGAACCGCATCATCATCCGATGCGCTTACGCCCTGGGTGAGCGCTGCCGCCAGGAGGGGACGAATGGAGCGATTGCGACAGGAAATTCGTGTCAGCGTCAAAGGTCTCGAGCAAGGCATGTTCGTCTGCCGGCTGGACCGCCCGTGGCTGGAGTCGGCATTTCCGCTGCAGGGCTTCGTGATCCGCTCCGAGAAGGAACTTCGAACGCTGCAAAGCATCTGCAGCCACGTCTATGTCGATATCGCGTCAGGGCGTTCACCGAATCCGCGCTTTGTGGAGCTGGATGATTCGCATCTGTTGCAGGCTGCGCGCGCGAAGGACGAGTTTACCGAACTGCGCAAGACCAGTTGGCAGACCACCAGCGAACTGGAAGCCGAACTGCCGCGCGCCGAGCAGGCGATGGATACGCTGCAGGGTGGGATCGAGGAAGTGCTTGACGACCTCAAGCACGGGCGGGGGCTGGACCTGAAGAAGCTGCGCCTCGGCGTGGATGACATGATCGGCTCGATCACGCGCAATCCCGCTGCCTTCAGCTGGCTGCGGGAAATCAAGCGCAAGGATGCCTTCGCCTATCACCACGCGCTGGCGTGTTCGGTGTGGGCGGCAAGTTTCGGGCGCCACTTGGGCCTGGAGTTGGACGATTTGCACGAGCTCGCGCTGGGCGGGTTGGTGTTCGACCTTGGCAAGGCATCGTTGCCTGGCCCATTGCTGGCGAAGGACGAGAGCACGCTCGTCGGCCATGAACTGGAACAGATGCGCGGACACGTCGCGCGCAGCCTGGAGATCCTGCAGGACGCACCGGACGCGACACCGCACATCCTGGCGATGGTCGCCACCCATCACGAGCGTCACGACGGTAGTGGCTATCCGGCCGGCCTGGCGGGCAACGCGATTCCGATGAGCGGACGCATCCTTGGCGTCGTCGATACCTACGACACGCTGACCAGCAGCCGCAACCAGGTCCAGGGACTGTCCCCGCACCGGGCCGTGGCCGAGCTGTACCAGATGCGCGGGACGCAGTTCCAACCCGAACTGATCGAACAGTTCATCCAGACTTGCGGCATCTATCCGACCGGTTCGCTGGTGGAGCTGTCCAACGGACAGGTTGGTGTCGTCACCGCGGTGCACAGCCTCAAGCGCCTGCGTCCGAACATCATGCTGCTGCTTGGGGAAGACCACCTACCGCTACCGCAATTCGTCACGATCGACCTTGGCGAAGTCCGCGACGACAACGAGGATGAACCACTCAGCATCAAGGGCAGCCTGCCGCCGGGTGCGTTCGGGATCGACCTCACCGAACTCTTCCTGGACTAGCCATGATCATCAGTGCAACCCAGGACGAACTGACGGGCCTGGCCAACCGCCGCAGCTTCCTGGCAACGCTGGCCAGGCAGATCACCCAGGTCAACGACGGCCAGAACAATCTCGCGCTGCTGGTGCTGGACATCGATGGCTTTGCGCGCATCAACGGCGTCCATGGGTATGCGTTCGGCGACAAGTTGCTGGAGCACGTCGCGCGCCAGTTAGCCCTCGTCACCCGCAAGCAGGATCATGCCGCGCGCATCGGCAGCGACCGCTTCGCCATGATCCTGCCGCGCATCATGAATGCCGGTCACGCCGAACTCGCCGTGCAGAAACTCTATCGCCTGTTCGACATGCCGTTCGAGTGCGGCGACAAACGCCTGCGCTTGAGCATCACCATCGGCGTCGCACTGTGCCCACTGAATGCCACGCACACCGAGTACCTGCTGCGCCATGCTGAAAAAGCGCTCGAGCTGGCGCGCCTGCGTGGACAACGCAGCGCGTTCTCACCCGAAGGCCTGCCGGGCGACGGCATCACCCAGTTCTGGGATATCGAGCTCGAACTGGATTCCGCGCTTGAGCGCGGCGAGCTGTCGATGCATTACCAGCCCAAGGTACACACCTCCGACATGCGTCCCGTGGGCGCCGAAGCCCTGATGCGCTGGAACAGTCCACGACTTGGGCAAGTTCCGCCCGATGTCTTCATCCCCGTGGCCGAGCAGACCGGCCAGATCAAGAAGCTCACGATCTGGGCACTGAACACGGCGCTGCGGCAGTCGTCCAGATGGACGCATCCGTGGGGCCCGTTGTCGCTGGCGGTCAATGTCCCGCCGGAGCTCGTTGCCCAGCACGACCTGCCCGACCTGGTGGAGAACGCGGTCAAGCTCTGGGGCACCGATGACACCAAGCTGGTGCTTGAGATCACCGAGCGCTCGCTGATGGATACCACGCACAGCTTCGCCATTCTCTCGAGCATCCGCGCATTCGGCGTCAAGGTGTCGATCGATGACTTCGGTACCGGCTATTCGTGCCTGGCCTACTTCAAGGACATCCCCGTCGACGAACTCAAGGTCGACCGCTCCTTCGTCAGCGGCCTGCTTACGGAGCCTGCCAGTGCGCACGTGTCCACGCTGATCATCGACCTGGCGCATCGCTTTGGCCTGTCGGTCGCGGCCGAAGGCGTGGAAGACCTTGCCACCCTGCAGGTGTTGCAACGCAGTGGTTGCGACACCGCGCAGGGGTTCCTGTTTGCCAAGGCGCTGGAGTCATCCGAGATGGAGCGCTGGTTGAACCGATGGCAGGCTGCTCCTGTCGAAGCTCAATCCAGCAATCGCGATGCTGCCGGCACCACGGCCTAAGCGCGACGCTTTCCACGCAAAGCGATTGCGCAACGGAACTTGATTCCGCTATTCCAAATTCTCAACTACCCAGGCCCATGCCGATGATGCAGATCCGGATAGTGCGGATGTGAGTGCGTCATCGGGGTGTGCGTGTG
>JBBQTR010000150.1:0-4532 GCA_038213095.1 Lysobacterales bacterium
AAGTTGTTTTCGCGCAGGTTGTCGGCACACCACTGCAGATACGTCGCCGAAAGATCGACGGTCGTCGTCTGTCGGGCGCGTCCCACTGCAGCCTGCACCGTCGCCGCGCCCGCATAACCGAACAGGTTGAGGAAGCGCGTGTCCTCGGCTTCCTCGGCAATCTGCAATCGCAGCGGGCGATGATCGAGGAACAGCCCCGTATCGAGGTAATCAAACAGATTTACGCGCAGCCGCGCATCGCCTTCGCGCACGACGACGAATTCTCCGCGTGTGTCGAACTGTTCGGTACGTGCATATTTGCTGCCGCCCTTGCCGCGGCTGCGGGTCTTGAGTGCGATCTGCTCGCGCGGCACGGCGAACACGTCGCGGACGGCGGCAAGCAGCTCCTTGAGACGACCGCGCTGGACCGGCTCCGGGATATCCGCTGGGGCAGCATATTCCTGCACGTGCAGGAAAGTACGCGGAACAGGTTCATCGGTCGTGTAGACATCGATTGCCGCGGAATATTCGGGCAGGTCGGCGTCATAGGCGCGGTAGCAGGTGATGCTTTCGCGCTCGCGCCACGTCTTCAATTTGCGCAGGTTCTTGCGCAGTCGATTGGCAACCATCTGCGCGCCTTCCGACAACGGCTGCAGGTCATGGCTGCTCTCGCGTTGCGCAGGTGCAACGGGATCGACCACGATCAATGAACATTCGATGGCGCCGTTGAACAACTGGTATTTCTTCGCCGCACGCAGGCCAGTGGCGCGCGCGAGTTCGGAATCGCCACAGAGCAGGCTGGCCCGCCAATCCGGGACTGCGTGCTTGAGTGCATTACCCAGCGAACGATATAGCGCCGGATCGGCGGCGAGACGTGCGTCGTACGGCGGATTGCACACGACCAGGCCGCGCGGATTGGCGATCGACGCCAACGCGCTGACGTCGCGGGTTTCGAGATGGATGTTGTCGCTGACCCCTGCCACTTCGGCATTCTCACGCGACGCACGAATCGCGTGCGGATCGAGATCGCTGCCGTGGAAATCCGGTCTCAGCGCCGCACGACCAATGGTTTCGCGTTCGCGTGCCTTTTCCCGTAGCCGGTTCCAAGCCAACTGGTCGAACCCCAGCCAGCGCGTGGGCATGAAACCACCCTGACGCATCAAACCAGGTGCCACGTCGGCCGCCATCAGAGCGCCTTCGATCAGCAACGTGCCGCTGCCACACATGGGATCAAGCAGCGCCCCGCCCTCGGAATACAGCTGCGGCCACCCACCGCGCAGCAATACCGCTGCAGCGAGGTTTTCCTTGAGTGGTGCTTCGCCTTGCAGCTGGCGCCAGCCACGGCGATGCAGCGGCCCCCCGCCAAGATCGATCGACACGATCGCCCGGCCCTTGCGCACCACCAGGTTCAGTCGCAGGTCTGGCGTTTCGATGTCCACATCCGGGCGCGCTCCCGTCTGCTCCCGCATCACGTCGACGACGCCGTCCTTGACGCGTTGCGCGGCGTAACGTGCATGCGTGATCGCCTCACCCGACACATGCGCGTCGACCGCGACCGTATGTCCGCCGGCGAGATGGTCGGGCCACGACACGGCGGCGACGCCTGCGTACAACGCATGCTCGTCCAAGCACTCGAATTCGGCGATCGGCCACAGCACGCGGCTGGCGACACGCGACCACAATACTGCGCGCTGCGCATCGACCAGGTTGCCTTCGACATTGGCGCCCGCAAGCGCCGCGGTGGCGCGCGTGCAGCCGAGCGCGAGCAGTTCGTCGACCAGCAGGTATTCGAGGCCCTTGCCGCAACTGGCGAAAAATTTCATCGGGCGACCATGGACAGCAATGCGGCGAATGCATCGGCGCTCGCCGCGACATGCGCCGACAAACGATGGGTGTCGTCGACCATCAACAAGCGTGCACGTCGGGATTGCGCCCAATCGATGACGTCCGCAGCTGGAACCAGCTCGTCATCCCAGCCATGGATGATCGAAGTCGGCACGCGCGCCGCGGCCAGCGGGTGCGCCGCATTCAATAATATCGGAGGCGCCATCAGGAACAAGCCTACGACCGGAACCTGCAAGGAAACCTGCCCCGCGATCCATGCACCGAGGCTGGAACCAGCGAGTACCAGCGGGCCCCTTGATGCCGCATCCCGGGCGATGCCAAGCAATCGTTGCACGCGTGCCGCCACGTCGCCAAGCGCGCTGATCTCGCGCTTCGAATCCAGGTCGGTGAAGTCCGGGCGCTGCTGCGTCCATCCCAGCCGTTCGGCCACATGAGCCAGTGCGGTGACCTTGGTCGCATCCGGGCCGCTTTCGAACCCATGGCAGAGAATGCAGTGTCCGTGCAGGGGTTTTTTGTCGGGTCTAATGGGTGGTGTTGGCATGCGGCGATGCTAGCATCCGCGCATGTTTTCCCACCCATCCGCCGCTGTCGTGCATGTCGACCTGCTGCCTTACCATGATCAGCTGCAGGCGCGATCCCTCGCAGATATCGACATGGCCGTCGTGCATTGCACCGAACTGCCCGACCTTGACATGGCACGGCAGTTTGGCGAGGACATCCATTATCCGCAGTCGCGGACCGGCAACAGCGGCCACTACTACATCGACCGCGACGGCGCGATCCATCAATACGTGTGCACCGATCGCATTGCGCATCACACACACGGTTACAACGCGCGCTCGATCGGAATCGAACTGGTCAACATCGGCCGATATCCCGATTGGCTGGATTCGCGCCGGCAGGCAATGCACGAGTCGTATACCGACGCCCAACTGCTCGCACTTGTTGCGTTGCTGCATGATCTGCAGCAGGAAGTACCAAATTTGCAATGGATTGCAGGCCACGAAGACCTGGATACGACGGAAGTACCATCGACGGATGATCCCGGACGCACTGTGCGTCGAAAGCGCGACCCGGGGCCGTTGTTCCCATGGCCGCGGATTCTCGGCGCCGTGGACCTGCGTCGGACGAAGGAGTGACGGGCACCGCTGACTGCCTATTTTCCCGGTCGAGCGGCAAAGGCAATCTATAATTGCCTGCCTACTCCGAGGTCGCCGCATGTCTTCCCCCGTCTCCGAGTTGATCGACCTGCTCTCGCTGGAACGCCTGGAAGACAACCTGTTTCGCGGCCAGAGCCGGGACATCGGCACCAAGTACGTATTCGGCGGACAAGTGCTTGGCCAGGCGCTGTCGGCGGCGCAGGCGACGATGACGACGCCTCGCGGCGCGCACTCCTTGCATGCCTACTTCCTGAAGGCCGGTGACATCGAGCATCCGATCATCTATCAGGTGGATCGCACGCGCGATGGCGGCAGTTTTTCAGTGCGCAGGGTGACCGCAATCCAGCATGGACAGCCGATTTTTTTCCTGGCGGCATCGTTCCAGAAGCAGGAAAGCGGCAGCGAGCATCAATTATCCATGCCGCAGGTACCCAAGCCCGAGGACATCGATCCATCGACCCCAATTTCGCCCGAGGCATTGTCGAAGCTGCCGCCGAAAGTACAGCGCTGGCTGTCGCGAATGGGGCCGTTCGAATTCCGCCATGTCTATCCACGCGATGAACTCCATCCACCCAAGCGTCCACCGTTCCAGCAGGTCTGGTTCCGGCTGGCCGAGCGCATCGGCGACGCGCCTGAACTGCATCGTTCCCTTCTCGCGTATGCCTCGGATTTTTACCTGCTGGGGACCGCCACATTTCCCCACGGCATCAGCTACTACCACCCCAGCGTGCAGATGGCGTCGCTGGATCATGCCTTGTGGTTCCATCGCCCGTTCCGCGTCGATGAGTGGTTGCTGTATTCAATAGACAGCCCCAGCGCACAGGATGCACGCGGACTGGCGCGTGGACTGATCTACGATCAACAAGGCCGGCTGGTCGCAAGCAGCGCGCAGGAAGGGTTGATCCGCGTCGTGCAGCAAGAGGCAGGCGAGCATGTGCCGCTGCAGCCGGCGCTGCCATCGCAATGAGGCAAGTGTTCAGCAGCCCGCGCATGGAGAACGTCGAGCGCGTCGCGCAATTGCTGCGCGAAGCCGGCATTGAAACCCGCATCACCCATGGGCGCTCGTACAAAGGTGGACTGCGCGGCGAATTCAGCTATCGCGACAATGTCCGCACCGAGCCCGTGCCCGCCGTGTGGGTGGTGCTGTCCGAAGACCAACCAGCCGCGCGCAGCATCCTGCGCACTGCGGGATTGCTCGACAGCACGCGTGGGGAGACCTGCTACACGCTACCTGCTTACCGCACCTAGTCGCCAGAGCTCCTGGCCGCCTATCCAGCGCGCAAGCGCGCGACCAGACTGAAGCTCGGGCTGCTTTTTGTGATCACCGTCGTGATCGTATTGGCGTTCTTTTCGATGCACAAACCGCAGGCCCTTGCGCCGTCGACGACACGTGCCACTGGATTGCCAATGGGCGATTCGGCGACCCCGGATTCGCTTGCCGTCGTCGTGCTGGCAGGTGAATTGCCGACGCGTGCGGGCCAGTCCCTTTGTCTCGGGATCGACGGCCACGATCCGTCGCCATTCCTGCTGGCGGCATTGCCGGCATCG
>JBBQTR010000151.1:0-4399 GCA_038213095.1 Lysobacterales bacterium
GCACGCGTTTGTCGCGATCGCCATGCTGGCACGGGCAAATGCGCAACGCGCGCCGTCGTGCGAGCATGCGCCTGAGCCGTGGGGGCGGCGATCCGGGAGAATCGATGAATCACGAATGCAAAATACCTTGCCTGAGGGGCCGACGTGCGTCCATCGGATTCCGGCTGTACGCGGCTACGCTGCTGGCAGCGCTGTCGCTGCCTGCGCTCGACACCTGCGCAGCCAGCGATGAGGCCACTGTCGCGCTGAACGTAACGTCCATGCACTTGCTTGATGCCGACGACGGCTGGGCGGCGGGACGGATGCATCTGCTGCGCTCTCCCGATAGCGGTCATCACTGGCACGACATCACGCCGCAGCCTGCGCACTTCGCCGGCATCGACGCCGTGTTCTTCCTCGATGCGCGCGAGGGCTGGGCTGCGATCGCGCGCGATGTTTCCACCGGCATCGAACCACAGGCGGCGGCGTCCGTTGCGCACACCCGCGATGGCGGCGCGAGCTGGTCGATCGAATCACTGCCCGCGGATGCACTGGCGGACGCCACTCCACTAGCCTTGGATTTCGTCGATGCCCGCCACGGTTGGCTGATGGCGCGCGCGCCTTCGAGCTCGAATTTCCAGCGCGGACGTCTGCTGCGCACCGGCGACGGCGGACTCACCTGGAGTGTGCTGCCGGCACCACCGATCATCGAGCAACCGGTGTTCGTGTCGCCGCAGGTGGGCTGGCTCGCGGGCGGCCCACAGCGCGATCGCCTGTACGTGACCGGCGACGGCGGCGCGAGCTGGCAGCAGCAAGCCTTGCCCGGCCTCGACGCGAATAGCCGCGTTGTATTCCAGCGCCCCGACTTCCGCAGCAAACAAGACGGCACGCTCGCGCTTGCAAGGGCCGACGCCAGCAACGTGTGGACACTCGTGCTCTACGAAACGCACGATGGCGGCGCGCAGTGGCGCATCGAACGCGTGCTGCCGCTGCTTGGCGATGCAAGCGAAGAACGCTGGTTGACCGCGGCGGTCGACGCGCAAAACATGGTGGTGGCACCCGCGAAGTTGGACGCCTTTTCCCTGCTGCGCAACGGCGCAATGCCGCGAACTCAAAACCTGCGCGACAAACTGCCTGCAGCCGCCGCGATCACCGCACTGGATTTCAACGAGGTAGATCGCGGATGGATCCGCGTGAACTATGGCGGCTGCGCCGCGCCCAAGACGGACTGTCGCCAGCAGAGCCGACTTTTCCTCTCCAACGATGGCGCGCAAACGGTCACCGACATCACGCCGCGCATCGCGGTGTCGATGGCCAGCCCGCAACCAGATTCAGTCGTCATCAGCCACAACCACAACGGCTTCGACCAGTGCGCGGCGGGCACCGTCGCGCAGATGCAATCGTGGTGGACGAGTACACCTTGGAGCGATGCCAATGTCTACATCGGCGGCAGCAACCGTGGCTGCACGCAATCGCAGCTCACGCCCGCATGGGTGAAGGCGGTCTTCGCGCAGGGCTGGCAGCTGATCCCGACATGGGTGGGACCGCAGGCGCCGGACAGCGGTTGCAGCGGCTGCGGCAAGATGAGCAGCACGCCTGCGACTGCGCGGCAGCAAGGCATTGCCGAGGCCGACCTCGCGGTAGCAAAAGTAGATGCCCTGCGCCTGCAAAGGGCCACAATGATTTACTACGATATGGAAGGCTATTCGCCCAGCAGCGCTGCCGTCAGCGCCTTCATCGACGGCTGGACAGCGCGCCTGCACGAGCTGGGCAATACTTCGGGTGTATACGGCGGCGCGAGCAACGCCAATGCGGACTGGTCGGCGATTGCCAATCCACCGGACGCTGTGTGGATCGCAAGTTGGGACGGACAAGCGCGCGTGGCCCCGATCAGCGGCCTGTCGGACGGCAACTGGGCCAACCATCAGCGCATCCACCAGTACCAGGGCGGACACGATGAAACCTGGGGCGGCGTGACGTTCAACATCGACAGCAATTACGAAGACGGCCCGGTAGCGGGTGTCGACTGCATTTTTTGCGATGGCTTCGAGTAGTGTGCGGCAGGCCATGTCTGGCCTTGTGCTCGCGCCAGTCGATTGAGTGCATTCGCACAAGCGAGCCGTTGCAGGTTTGCCATTGACTGCGAGCCGTCCGTGCATACGCGCAGCGATCCACACTGAGGAAGAGTGATGAAAGTTCGCCTACGCCAGCTCGCCACCGACCTCTCGGAAAGCTTCTGGCTCCTGCCCGCGGCGATGGTGCTGGCTAGTGTGGTCCTCGCCATGCTGTTGCTGGCGATCGACCGACAGAACCTTCTGCCCGAATGGCTGACCAAGTCGGACTGGCTTTACAACGGAGGCGGCGAAGGCGCGCGCACGCTGCTCGGCGCGATTGCATCCTCCACCATCGGCGTGGCGGGTACGGTCTTCTCGATCACCATTGCAGCGCTGTCGCTTGCCGCCGGACAGATGGGCCCGCGCCTCCTGCGCAACTTCACCCGCGATCGCGGCAACCAGGCGACCTTGGGTGTTTTCCTCGGCACCTTCTCGTATGCGCTGATGGTTCTGCGCAGCGTACGCACGCAGGAAGAGGGACTGTTCACGCCGCACATTGCGCTGACCTTCGGCATCGTCCTCGCGTTCGTCTGCGTGGCTACGCTGGTGTATTTCGTCGGCCACATGGCCAGCCGCATCAACGTGGACACCGTGATCGATCTGGTTAGCGACGACGTGCGCAGCGGCCTGAAAGATCTCGTCACCGAGACACCATCCATTGCTGGCTTTCCGGCCAATCAATGGAATGAGGCGACGACAGTGCTCGATGCCCGGCGCGGCTATCTCCAGCATGTGGACAGGCACGCCCTCGCCGCCTGGGCGGCAAAAAGCGGAACGTGCCTGCGTCTGCTGGTTGGGCCCGGCGACTATGTTTTCCCGGGAACTCCCATCGCGGTGATGACGCCAGCGGTGCCCGACGCCGAGAACGCGATCCACGATGCCACCGCCCTCGGCCGCACGCGCAGTCGCGCAGGCGATACCGAACAGGCGATCCGGCAACTGGTCGAAGTCGCCGTGCGAGCGCTCTCGCCGGGCATCCACCATCCGCATACCGCAATGAGTGTGCTCGACCGGCTCGGATCTTCGCTGTGCGATCTTTCGGGTCAGATGCTGAAAACAGGTGTGATCGCGCACGAAGGCGTAGCTTTCCTGATGGTTCCTTCGCTGACGTACGCACAGCTCACCGACATCATGTTCCACATGATCCGCCAGAATGCCGAGGGCAATGCGTCCGTGTATCTGAGCATGCTCTCGGTGCTGTGCGCGACGGTCACGTGCGAGCTGGAGGGCGACCGCCGCCTGGCCCTGTCGCGCCATGCCGATCTCGTCATCGAGGACGCGCGACGAAGCATCGGCAATACGTCCGATCGAGCCGATGTCGAGCGTCGGCATGCGCTGTTCGTGACCCTGCGCGATGGCAACATGCGCGACGTTCTCGCACTCGTGGATGCCGACTGACCATGCTCGATCTCGCCGCCATCTGCATCGTCGTCACCGCCGTCCTCGCCTATATCAACCAGCGCTTCGTTCGACTACCGCTGAGCATTGGCGTGATGGTATTGGCCCTTTCGCTGTCGCTTGTCATCGTGCTCCTGTCGAGTCTGGGCTTTCCCGCATTGCGCAAGCACGAGGAAGCGTTCCTCCAGTCGATCGATTTTTCGGACGTACTGCTGCAAGGCATGCTGAGTTTCCTGCTGTTCGCCGGCGCCCTGCACGTCAATCTCGACGCGCTCAAGCGATACCGCTGGCAAGTAGCAATCCTTTCGGTGCTCGGTACGATCCTTTCCACGCTGGTCATCGGCGCCGCGCTGCGAATCGCCCTGCCTTGGCTCGGGCTCGAACTGCCCTGGCTTCATTGCCTGCTGTTCGGCGCTTTGATCTCGCCGACCGATCCCGTTGCCGTTCTCGGCATCCTCAAGTCGATGAATGCACCCAAGCCCCTTGAAGTCGTCATCGCTGGCGAAAGCCTTTTCAACGACGGCGTCGGCGTCGTGATGTTCTCGTTGCTGCTGGGCATCGCCGCGAGCGGCTCGTCGCCATCGGCCATTTCGGCCGGATTGATGGTGCTGCAGGAGGCTAGCGGCGGCGTGGCCTTCGGACTGATGCTCGGCTTTCTCGCGGTCGGCATGCTCAAGAGCATCGACCAATATCACGTCGAGGTGCTCATCACGCTGGCCGTGGTCGTCGGTGGCTATGCGCTGGCAAGTCGCCTGCACATTTCCGGCCCACTGGCCATGGTGGTGTCAGGCCTCATGGTGGGCAATCGAGGCCGCTCGCACGCGATGTCCGACCGCACGCGGCAATACATGGACATGTTCTGGGATTTGCTCGACGAGATCCTGAACGCCGTGCTGTTCGTGTTGCTC
>JBBQTR010000152.1:0-4378 GCA_038213095.1 Lysobacterales bacterium
GCAGATGGCGCGGGACGCCGGTGCGCGCAAGGTCTACCTCGCCTCAGCGGCACCGCCAGTGCGATATCCCAACATCTATGGCATCGACATGCCATCGGTCGATGAGCTGGTCGCACACGATCGCAACGAGGAGCAGATCCAGCAGATCCTCGGTTGCGACTGGCTGATCTACCAGGACCTGAAGGACCTGGAAGATGCGGTGTCGGGACCGAAGCAGCGCATCGAACATTTCGATTCGTCGTGCTTCGATGGCAAGTACGTTACCGGCATCGAGCCCGGTTATTTCGAACGCATCCAGCAACTGCGCTCGGATGACGCGAAGAAGATCCGGGGTGCGCTGTAATCATCGCGGGCTGCGGTGCATCCCTCTTCGACGCGGCGCACGATTGTCTTGTAACCGCGTCGCCTGACGACAAGGTCGAACGCACGTTTGCCGTTGCCGCTGCATTCTCGGCTGGTGAACTGACGATTCCCGACGCGGCACTCGCACCCGCACCCGATCCGATCACGATGCCAGGCCGGCCGGTATTGCCGCGACTGGTGCCACCGCGAGAGCTTGCGCGCCGTGGAATGGGCTCGGCGCAGGGCCGCGCGGCATTCATCCACTCGATCGCACACATCGAGTTCAATGCGATTGATCTTGCATGGGATGCGGTCTACCGGTTTCGCGGATTGCCGCATGCGTATTACGCGGACTGGGTGACGGTCGCCAACGACGAAGCACGACATTTCACGATGTTGCGGACACGGCTGCGCGACTTCGGTTTCGACTATGGCGACTTCGACGCGCATAACGGCTTGTGGGAAATGGCGGAAAAAACCGCACACGACGGACTGGTCCGCATGGCCCTTGTGCCGCGGGTACTGGAAGCTCGCGGGCTGGACGTCACGCCGGCGATGATCGTGAAGCTACGTGCGCTGGGCGACGATGCCACCGCGGACATCCTTGCGACCATCCTCGATGAAGAGGTCGCCCATGTCGCGGCCGGATCGCGCTGGTTCCGCTGGTATTGCGAGCAACAGCAATGCGCGCCAGAGGCGACATTCGACGCATTGCTGGCGCACTACGCACCAGGTGCGACGCGCGGACCGCTTAATGAAAAAGCCCGCCTTGCGGCAGGCTTTTCACAACAAGAACTCGATCAACTGCAGTCCGTCAAAACCCCTTAGCGGCTCGCTGTCATCGCTGGGCCGGTGTCCAGTCCTTTCAGGAACTGCACCACGTCGGCGCGCTGGCTGGGTGACAGTTAAAACGGATGCCGTGCATCCGCGCCGCGCTTGGCATCGAGGAGATCGCAACGCGAGAGGAACAACATTTCCCGGCTTAAATTGAAGAGAGTTGCATCCCGGAAGAATCCACTCTTAAAACAGATCCTTGGTCATACCAATCACCCAGCACGATACGCTCGCCATTGGCATGCGCGTGGACGGCAGGACGGTGGGTGTGTCCATGAATCATCCTGTCGATGCCGAAGCGGGCGAAGGTCGATTCGACCGTCACTATGTTCACATCAGTGATCGCCTCCATGCCACCTTGCGCCATCAGCGCGGATTGATGCATCTGGCTTTGCGCGCGCGCTTGGCCGGCGAATGCCAGCCGGGCGGCGAGCGGTTGCGAGAGGAATTGCTGCTGCCACCGTGGATCGCGCGTCTGTGCACGAAACTGTTGATACGCGATGTCGTCGCTACACAACGTGTCACCGTGCATCAATAACGTTGGTTTGCCATGCAGCATCACGACGGCCGGGTCTGGGAGAATCGTCATCCCGGCGCGATGCGCATAGTCCCCGCCCAGCAGGAAGTCACGATTGCCCCGCATGAAGTACACCGGCACACCGCCGGTGCGCAATCCAAGCAGTTTTTCTGCAACGACTGTGCCAGCCGGAGACGGATCATCGTCGCCAACCCACGCCTCGAACAGATCGCCGAGGATGTACAGGGCATCGGCTTTGCTTGCTTGTTCGTCGATGAAGCGACCGAACAGTGCGGTCATCTTGGGACGTTCCGCGTCCAGATGTAGGTCGGAAATGAACAGTGTCGTCATCGCGTCATTCTAGTGGGATGGCAACGAAGCCGGTCAGAGTCCCGTAAAATTGACGAAGTACTCGCAACGCTGGCCTCCGCATGTCCTGCCGCACCCGTTTTGCCCCGAGTCCCACCGGCTATCTGCATATCGGCGGGGCGCGTACCGCACTGTATTGCTGGCTGGAGGCGCGCCGTCGCGGTGGACAATTCATCCTGCGCATCGAGGACACCGACCAGGAGCGCAGCACGCAGGGCGCGATCGACGCGATCCTGCAGGCAATGGACTGGCTCGGGCTGGATTACGACGAAGGTCCGGTCTACCAGACGCAGCGGCTGGATCGCTACCGTGAGGTCGCCGAACGCATGGTGGCTGATGGCATCGCGTATTACGCCTACGAAACCCGCGCCGAGCTCGACGCGATGCGCGAAAGTGCGATGGCCTCCAACGAGAAGCCACGCTACAACGGTGCGTATCGCGATCGCGATGCAGGGCGTCGCGATGATCCCGACCGCGTGATCCGCTTCAAGAATCCGCTCGGCGGTAGCGTCGTCTGGGACGACAAGGTCAAGGGGCGAATCGAGATCGGCAACGTCGAGCTGGACGACCTTGTTATTTTCCGCTCCGACGGATACCCGACTTACAACTTCGCGGTGGTCGTCGACGATATCGACATGCGCATCAGCGATGTCGTGCGTGGCGATGACCACGTCAACAACACGCCACGCCAGATCAACATCTACGAAGCGCTCGGTGCGCTGGTGCCGCATTTCGCGCATCTGCCGATGATCCTGGATCCCGATGGCGCGAAATTGTCCAAGCGCACCGGCGCGGCCGACGTCATGCAGTATCGCGACGCCGGTTACCTGCCGCATGCGCTGCTGAATTACCTCGTGCGCCTGGGCTGGTCGCACGGTGACCAGGAAATTTTCTCGATCGAGGAGATGAAATCGCTATTCGACCTGAAGGATGTCAATGCAAAGGCGTCACGACTCGACCCTGCCAAGCTCGGCTGGCTCAACCAGCAATATCTCAAGAACGATGATCCCGCCGATGTCGGGAAATATCTGCAATGGCATCTTCTGCAAGAGGGATTCGATCTCGCGCGGGGGCCGGCGCTTGCAGATATCGTGATCGCACTGCGCGACCGCGTGCAGACGTTGAAGGAAATGGCCGAACGCGCTGCGGTGTGGTTCCAGCCACTCACGAACTATGACGATGCCGCCGTCGCCAAGCACCTGACCGCCGCTGCGCGTGCGCCGCTGATCGATGCTCGCGAACGGCTGGAGAAGCTCACGGCATGGAGCGCCGAAAACGTCAGCACAGCCTTGCATGAATCGGCACAGTCGCTTGGATTAGGCATGGGCAAGGTCGCGCAACCGCTACGGGTGGCGATCACAGGGACGCAAGTGAGCCCGGACATCGCCCATACCGTGTATCTCGCGGGTCAGCACGAAGCACTCAAACGCATCGATTCGGCTCTCGCGCGCATCGCTTCTGCCCCAGCCTAATCCGGAGGTCTGTTCAGCGGTAGCTTGAGTCAAACCGTCAACGCCACCATGATCCGTCCATGACACGCCACGCCTGCATCGATCCACATCATCACGTCCATGACGCATCGGCCTTCGTTGCTGCGGTCGAGCACTCATGTCATGAGCGTGGCCTGCGCCTGACGCCGATCCGGGCGCGGGTGCTCGGAATGATTGCCGAAGCTGGAAAGCCGCTGAAAGCGTACGACCTGCTGGAACAGGTGCGGGCAGGCGAGGGCGCTGGCGCCGCCGCACCGCCCACGGTGTATCGCGCGCTCGATTTCCTGCTTGCCAATGGCTTCATCCACAAGCTCGAATCGGTGAACGCGTTCGTCGCCTGCCACCACCCGAGCACTGCGCAGCATTCAGTGCCGTTTTTGATCTGCGACCGATGCCATTCGGCGGTGGAGCTGGAGGACAAACAGGTCGTCGCCGCGCTCGACGAACGTGCACGCGCGCTTGGATTCATGCCGCAGGCGCAGACGCTCGAAGTGCACGGGTTGTGCGCGCGGTGTAGCCAGTCCTGATCAGACCGGACTGGCCGCCAGCGAAACTATCCCTTTGCAGTCACGGCTCGTCCCGCGCAGGCGGTGTTGGCCGACCCTTGTCCGCATGGGTGCGCCTTGTCGCCCAGCTCGAACTGCACCGTCGTGTGCCCGATCCGAAACCTGTGGTTCATGTCGTGGTTGATGCGCCCAATCAGGGCATCGTCGACGCAGGCTTCAGGCGTCACCAGGTGCACCGTCAACGCGGCTTCGGTCGTGCTCAACCCCCAGATATGCAGGTCATGCACGGCCACCACGCCTGGTAGCGCGGCAAGGTAAGC
>JBBQTR010000153.1:0-4356 GCA_038213095.1 Lysobacterales bacterium
ACCGACATTCTCCAATTCCAAGCGGGCCGACGACTTCGACGTGCAGGCCGAGCACGTGCGCCTGCTGAGGGCCGCCGTCGCCCGGCTGGCGCGCGGCGGTGTCCTGTATTTCTCCAACAACTACCGTCGTTTTCGGCTCGACACCGACGCGGTCGCACAGTTCGCGCAATGCGAAGACATCAGCGCGCAGACGATCCCGCCAGACTTCGCGCGTGACATGCGAATCCATCGCTGCTGGCGATTGCGGCGTTTCGGGGCGTCATGAAATTTCCGAATCGTCGGCAAAATTCAACGCTCCAGTTGATACCCGCGACCCTGGCTTCCGTCCAGTTCGAACCAGAACGAGGCGCCGCCGCTTGGATAACGGTCATGCATGAAACGATCTAGGACATCCTTAGCAGCGCGGAACATGTACTGGCTTGAATACATCACGCGGGTCTTGGGATTATCCAAAAGGTATGCGTACAACAAGTACTGTTCGGTCCAGTAGATGTGCTTCTCGACCGCATATGCCTTTGGAATGGCATATGGCAGATAGATATCGTGAGCATGGACCAAAATCTTCTTGCGGATTTGCGGTAGCAGTTGCAGATAAATCGTGAGACAGTCACTACCAACCTTTACCGTGTGTGTTGAGTCGATAAACAGTACTTCGGCCGATTCGGCAATCTTGACAAGGTCGTTGATCGGGATGGACTGGACTGGCTGCTCAATCAACGAGCGGACAGTTTTCAACTCCCGCAAGAAAGGTTTGGGGTAAGGCTCAATCAGGGTCAGTTGACCGCGACCATTACGTTGTAGCGCCATGTCTGCGACCAGCGTCGAATAGCCACACCCGATTTCGACTACATGCTCGGGTTGCAACTTGCGAAGCATGCAGTAGTACATCGTTGCATCGGAAAATGAAAATGCCGGATTGCGCCAATGGTAGTGCCGGACATTTTCGGGTTCCTGTTCGAGGGGCGGATCAAATTCGCACGCGTACTGGTCAAGTGCGGAGACTAGCTCAACCATCTCTGCCAGATCGAACTGGCCGAGATTGAACCATTCCTTCAGCGGCCCTTGGCTATATTCAAAAGCATTGTCGATCTCCTGCAGCGAAGGGATGCTGGAGTAGAAACTGGAAGGGGTGATGTTGATTCCGGCGCCCTGAAGCTGTCGACGTGCGGAAGGGCGTCGCCAGAGAATCCCACGCAAGCTAGTGAGCAATGCGGCGAGCTCACTTTCGGAGAGCGCGTCCAAGTTGGCGTCCAGCATTGGCGACTGGACAGGCTCAGAAGGCTCGGAAATCATCTTGTGCTCATGTAGTTACGCGTGTATCGCGAATGCGCATGTCGGCGCGTACCTTACCACGCGGTCTTGCGGAGGCTAAGGCTCCAAAGTTTGTTCCGAGTTCACGCCGTAACTGCAATCATTCGTTCCAACAGCAGTGATGGAGCAGTGCCATCCGCGTCCCGAACGCGACCACTGCGCGAACCAGGCGTGCCACGGGCCATTCGTGATGAATAACACGAGCAGCTCTGCAGGCCTTCGTCGACTTCGAGGAAGGGCGGTTCTAGTAACGCACGCAACTAAGGCGTCATGTCGACCCGGAGTTGTGCCTGCGGGGTCGCGCCACGCTCAAGCGACACCAAAGTCAGCTGGCGCGTACCGATTGCCTGCTGTTTCGGATCCTTGCCTGTGTGCAAAGAGAATGCCTGCATTGCCCCGGCTGTCGGCGTCCACTCGAATGCCACTTCGGCGTCGCCTGCCCAGATGCACTTCACGCCCGGCGGACAGCGCGAGTCGTTGGCGACGCGGACATAACGCAGGTTGCCGTGGTCCGCGAGCGTGACCTGCTCGCCTGGATGCATCGAGAATTCCTGGCCATCGTTCACCATGCGTCCTCCAGCGTTGCTCCCGGCGGCCGGGACCATCGTGCAGGCCGCGAGTATTGCAAATGTTGCAGCCACGATTGTTGCCCTGAAAGCGGTTGTCCTAACAGCAGCAGGCATCGACATCGGGAAACTCCATCGAATCAGGATTGCGAACCAAGATCTGCAGTCTCGACGATGCCGGCACTACGTAATGTGAATACCGGCGACCGGCAGGAAGTTGTCAACCGCGGCCCTGTACCAGCGTGCCGATGTTCTCGCCGCGCAATACCCGCTGCAGGACACCCGGCTGGCCCATGTCGAAGATGCGCAATGGCATGTCGCTGTCGCGGCACAGCGCGAACGCGGCGGTGTCCATCACCTGCAGGTCGCGGGCAATGACTTCGTCGTAGTTGAGCTTGTCAAAGCGCACGGCATCGGGATGTTTCTTCGGGTCCTTGTCGTAGACGCCATCCACCTTGGTTGCCTTGAGGAGCAGGTTCGCTCCGATTTCGATCGCGCGTAACGCCGCGCCCGAATCGGTGGTGAAAAATGGATTGCCGGTGCCTGCCGCGAAGATCACGATGCGGCCTTTTTCCAGGTGCCGGATTGCGCGACGACGGATGTAGTCCTCGCACACGTCGTTGATCTTGAGTGCACTCATCACCCGCGCCTTGGCGCCGAGTTTCTCCAGGGCGTCCTGCATCGCCAGGGCATTGATCACCGTCGCGAGCATGCCCATCTGGTCTCCGGTGACGCGATCCATGCCGCCTGCGGCCAGTCCCGCACCGCGGAAGATGTTGCCGCCACCGACCACCAACGCCACCTCGGCCCCCGCCTGCTGTGCCTCGATCACTTCCCGCGCCAGCCGCCCGATCACCTTCGGATCGATCCCGTAATCCTCGCCGCCCATCAATGCCTCGCCAGACAGCTTCAAGAGGATTCGGCGATAGGCGAGTTGGGTCATGGCAGCCTCGGGGATGGCAAACGTTGGGATTCTAGCCGAAGCGTCACTGTGCGACCGGTGCTTTCGAAGGAGCAGGTGGCTTTTCGCGCCCCCGCAACATGTTGAACAGCACCGGCATCACCAGCAGAACCAAGGGCAATTGCACCAGCAACCCCGACACGATCGCGACGGCGAGGGGTTGCTGCATCGCCGAGCCCTGGCCGATGGCGAAGGCCAGTGGCAGCAGGGTCAAGATGGCGGCGAGCGTGGTCATCGCGATCGGGCGCATGCGGTTGTTGCCGGCTTCGACGAGCGCTTCGACGCAATGACCGCCGGTGGCGGAGACATCCCGATATTCCGAGAAGTAGAAGATCGCCACTTCGGTGACGATGCCGATGATCATGGTCATGCCCATCATCGCGGAGATGTTCAACTCGATGCCGGTGACCCACAGTCCGATGAACACCGCCGACACCGCCAGCAATGGAATCGCCAGGATCGCCAGCGCGACCCGGAAGCTTTCGTAGAGGAACAGCAGCAACAAAAACACCAGCGCGATCGCGGCGACGAACACCGCGAGCAAACCGTGGAATGCGATCTGTTGTTGCTTGTACAACCCGCCGAGCTCGAAACGCACGCCCGCCGGGACCACGCCCTTCTTGGCGAGCATCGTGCGCACGTCGGTGATGACTGATCCCAGGTCGCGCCCGCTGATGCGTCCGGTGACGGCAATCATGCGCTTGAGGTTTTCGCGGTCGATCTGCGGCTGCCCGCTGACTGGTTCGATGCTGGCGATGCGCGCGAGTGGAACCAGGTGTCCGTCATCGGCCCGCAACAGCAGTTCGCCGAGGGCCTTTTTCGACGAACGCACGTCCGGCGGCGTCCACACCCGCACTCCGATCATCTTGATGTCGCCGCGCACCGACGTGGTGACCGTTCCGCCGATCGCGGCATCGAGCATCCTGGTCGCCGCTTCCGGCGTGATGCCTTCCAGCGATGCCTTCACGCGGTCGACGCGAATCTCCAGTGCGTCGCCCGCCGGCACGATGCCATCCTTGACGTCGACTACGCCGTTGACCTTCTGCAGCTGCGCAGCGATGCGCGTGGCGCTGTGCTCCAGCAGCCGCGGGTCATCTGCGAACAGCTTGATCTCCACTGGTTGCGGTACCGCCGTCAGGTCACCGATGACGTCTTCGAGCAACTGTGCAAGCTCGATGTCCAGGCCCGGTACTTTCTTCTCCACCTCGCTGCGGATGTCGTCCATCACCGTCTCGATCGGAGGTCGCGAGCCGCGTTTGAGGCGGATGAAGAAGTCGCCTTCGTTGGCCTCGGTCAATCCGCCGCCGAGTTGCGCGCCGGTGCGGCGCGAGTAGGTCGACACATACGGATCGGCACGAATGATCTGTTCGACCTGGCCGAGCAGGCGATTGGTCTCGGTCAGCGACGTGCCCGGCGCGGAACGGTAATCGAGGATGAATCCGCCTTCATCCATCGCCGGCATGAACCCCGATCCGACGTTGAGGTAGGCAAGGAAGCCAAGGCCCAATAACGGCACCA
>JBBQTR010000154.1:0-4169 GCA_038213095.1 Lysobacterales bacterium
AATCCGTCGTGGAGTTTCTACTGGCGCCACCTCGTGCTCGGATTGCGCGATCGCTATCGCTGCATCGTGCCCGACCATGTCGGCATGGGCCTGTCCGACAAGCCCGATGATGCCCGTGATGCGGCACCGCGCTACGAATACACGCTGCAATCGCGCGTCGATGACCTGGCGACGTTGCTCGACACGCTTGGCATCACCGGCCCGGTCACGCTCGTCGTGCACGACTGGGGCGGGATGATCGGCATCGGCTGGGCGCTGTCGCACATGGCGCAGGTCAAGCGACTGGTGATCCTCAACACCGCGGCGTTTCCATTGCCTGCCGCCAAATGCATGCCGTGGCAGTTGTCGCTGGGCCGCGATTCGCGCATTGGTGGTTTCCTGATCCGCAGATTCAACCTGTTCGCGCGTGGTGCGGCGTGGCTGGGCACGGAGCGACGCTTGCCCAAGGCGGTGCGAGACGCCTACATCGCGCCGTACGCGGGCTGGCGTAATGCGATCAGCACGCTGCGTTTCATGCAGGACATTCCACTGCGCGAAGGAGATCCGGCATGGCCGCTGGTCTGCGAAGCCGGGCGGCGCCTGCACGAGTTCGCCGACCGGCCGGTGTTCATCGGCTGGGGCCTGCGCGATTTCGTGTTCGACCGGCATTGCCTGGCGGAATTCAGCAAGGTCCTGCGCCATGCGGAAGTGCATGCCTTCGGGGATGCCGGGCACTACGTGCTCGAAGACAAATACGAAGTGCTGGTGCCGCAGATTCGGGATTTCCTGGATCGGACTGCGCCGAATCGTCTTTCATAAGGGCTACGCAAGTCGCGATCGAAGCCTGCAAAAGCATCGCGGTTTTATCTCGCACCTGATAACGCGGCGGCCTCTACAATCCACCGATGGTTGATCCCAGCAACATCGCCGCCTCCCTGCCACGACTGGCGCGTGAGCGGCCCGAGCAGGTTGCGATGCGCTGCCCCGGTCGTCGCGGTCGATACGACTTCGCGCTGACGTACGCGCAACTGGACGCGCGCAGCGATGCGATCGCAGCTGGTTTGACATTGCATGGCGTAACCCGAGGCAGCCGTAGCGTGGTGATGGTGCGTCCGACGCCTGAGTTCTTCCTGGTGATGTTCGCGTTGTTCAAGCTCGGCGCGGTGCCGGTGCTGGTGGATCCGGGCATCGACAAGCGCGCGCTGAAACATTGCCTGGACGAAGCGCAGCCGCACGCGTTCATCGGCATTCCGCTCGCACACGCGGCGCGCCTGGCACTGGGGTGGGCGAGGTCGGCGCGTGTCCGCATCACCACCGCCGCACGTCCGTGGCTGGCCGATGTCACGCTGGCGCAGATCGAACGCGACGGACGCAACGCGACCGCGCAACTCGTGGCGACCGAGGCCAACGACATGGCTGCGATCCTCTTCACCAGCGGATCAACCGGCGTGCCCAAAGGCGTCATCTACCGCCACCGGCACTTCGGGGCGCAGGTTGCCATGCTGCGCGATGCCTTCGGCATCACCGCCGGTGGCGTCGACCTGCCGACGTTTCCACCGTTCGCGTTGTTCGATCCGGCGCTCGGACTCACCTCGATCATTCCGGACATGGATCCAACGCGGCCTGCGTTTGCGGATCCGCGCCGGCTGCTGCGCGCAATTGAACGCTTCGGTGTCGACCAGCTGTTCGGCTCACCTGCGTTGATGGCCGTATTGGCTAATCACGGTGCCAGCATGCCGACCATCCGGCGCGTGACCTGCGCCGGTGCACCGGTTCCGGCGGACGTCGTGGCCACGATGCGCACGCTGTTGCCCGGGGAAGCGCAGTTCTGGACGCCCTACGGCGCCACCGAGTGCCTGCCGGTGGCGGCGATCGAAGGCCGGGAACTGCAGGCCACGCGGGAGCGGACCGAACAAGGCGGCGGCACCTGCGTCGGCCGACCGGTCACGCCAAACGTGGTCCGGATCATCGGCATCGATGATCGTGCGATCGAGCACTGGGACGATGGCTTGCTGGTACGCGTCGGGCAGGTCGGCGAAATCACCGTCGCCGGCCCTTCGACCACCGACAGCTATTTCAATCGACCGGCAGCGACGGCGCTGGCGAAAATCGCCGAGCAACCTCGTAATGCGGATGCACGCATCGTGCATCGCATGGGCGACCTGGGCTATTTCGATCCCGAAGGGCGGCTCTGGTTCTGTGGCCGCAAATCACAGCGGGTGGTCGTCGATGGCGACGTCACGATGTGCACCGAACAGGTCGAACCGATTTTCAACCTGCATGCGGACGTGCAGCGCACGGCACTGGTCGGGATCGGTGCAGCGAGCACCCAAATCCCGGTCCTTTGCGTCGAGCTGCGCAAAGGTGTCGCCCGCGCCGAGCTTCCCCGGATCGTGACGGAGTTGCGGCATCTGGGCGAAGGGTTCGTGCATACGTCAAAGATCGAAACGTTCCTCTTCCACCCGGGGTTTCCGGTCGATATCCGCCATAACGCCAAGATCGGGCGCGAAGCGCTGGCTGTGTGGGCGGCGCGGCGCCTGCCTGCCTCACTTTCTTCGCAGGCGAGGAAAAAGATTGGAAAGGACGAGCCTTGAGGATCCTTGTCACCGGCGGCGGCGGTTTTCTCGGGCATGCATTGTGTCGTGGCCTGGTCGAGCGCGGACACGACGTACGCAGCTTCAGTCGTAGTCGTCATGCGGCGCTGGATGCGTTGCACGTCGAGCAACGCCATGGCGATCTCTCCGATGGCAATGCGGTGGTCGATGCCGCGCGCGGCTGCGAAGCGATCTTCCACAACGCGGCGAAAGCCGGCGCGTGGGGCAGTTACGACAGCTACCACCGCGCCAATGTCATCGGCACCGGCAACGTCATCGTCGCCTGCCGCACAAACGCGATTGGCAGGCTGGTATACACATCCACACCGAGCGTCACCCATCGCGCGACGCACCCGGTCGCTGGCGGTACTGCGGACAACGTTCCGTACGGCACGCACTTCAAAGCGGCGTATGCGGCAACGAAAACCATCGCCGAGCAGGCGGTGCTTGCCGCCAACGATCCAAGCCTGGCGACAATTGCGTTGCGACCGCGCCTGATCTGGGGGCCTGGCGACCAGCAGCTGCTTCCGCGCCTGGTCAAACGCGCACGCGCCGGACGGCTGCGCTTGATCGGCAAAGGCGACAACCTCATCGACACGACCTACATCGACAACGCCGCGCAGGCGCATCTCGCAGCGTTCGAACATCTTGCACCGCAGGCAGCGTGCGCAGGCCGCGCCTATTTCATCAGCAATGGCGAACCGAAACCTACGCGCGAAATCATCAATGCGTTGTTGCATGCGGCGGGCGAGCCACCGGTGACGAAGACGCTGCCGTTCGGCGTGGCGTATGCGATCGGTGCCGCGTGCGAAGCTGCATGGACACTGTTGCCGCTATCAGGCGAACCACCGTTGACGCGATTTCTGGCCGAACAACTGGCGACGACGCATTGGTATGACATGACGCCGGCGACAAACGACTTCGGCTACGTTCCGAAGGTGTCGATTGCTGAGGGGTTGCGTCGGCTCGCAAGCTCGTACACAGCCGCCCGCTAGAATGCCCGGATGACTTCGCCATTCGACTGGAAACCCATTGCCGGGCGCGCGCTGGAAGCGGCGCTCAATCGCGCACTAGCGCTGGATCCGGACACCCGTGACAGCCTGCGTGCGCTGGACGGCCAGCGGGTTGCCCTGCAGGTGGAGAGTCCGCCACTGGCCTTGCAGGTGCGCGTGGATGGCGAGCAGTTGCTTGTGGAACCGGTCGACGCCGCCGTCGAACCCGATCTCAGTGTTCGCAGCACCCTGGGCGCCTTGATCGCGCAGTTGCCAATGTTCCGCCGCGACGACGCGCCGCCGGTCGGTCGCCTGCGCGTGTCGGGAGATGCCGAACTCGCACGGCGGTTGCAACGGCTGGCTGAACGCTTCGATCCGGACTGGCAGCAGCCCTTCGCAGCCGTGTTCGGCGATGTGGTGGGCGTACAGATCGCCAATGCCGTAGCCGGCGCGTTGAAGCAGGCCCGGGTGCTGTCGCGCAATCTTGTCGAGAGCGCCAGCGAATATGTCACCGAGGAATCGCGCGATGTGGTGGGTCGCGATGAGTTGAACGCGTTCCACGATGACGTCGATGCGCTGCGGGATGATGTCGCGCGGATGGCGG
>JBBQTR010000155.1:0-4104 GCA_038213095.1 Lysobacterales bacterium
GATCGTCGCCGCCTGCAAGGCCGTGCCGGCGCTCAACGCCTGGTTCGATGGCGACAAGCTGGTGCGCACGCTGCATCCGCATGTCGATATCGGCATCGCGGTGGATACCGACGATGGCTTGTTCGTCCCGGCGCTACGCAATGCCGACATGCTCGACGCAAATGGCGTACGCGGCGCAATCCAGCGTTTGCGCGCGCAGGTCGAAGATCGGAGCATCCCGGCCTCCGAATTGGCCGGCTACACGATTTCACTTTCGAACTTCGGAATGTTCGCTGGTCGCTACGCAACGCCGGTGGTGGTGCCGCCGACTGTCGCGATCATCGGCGCCGGCAAACTGAGCTTCGACGTGGTCGCGGTGATGGGCGGGATCGAAGTGCATCGACGCATGCCGATTTCGCTGACGTTTGATCACCGCGCAGCGACTGGTGGCGAGGCGGCGCGGTTCCTGAAAACATTGCTGGACGACCTCGCAAAACCGAATTGATTTGAAGGCGCATCGCCATGACCCATCGCAGCCGTCTTGCCGGTTTCATCATCGACTGCCAGACCGATGACGTCGATCACGCAGCCGCGTTCTGGGGCGGAGCGCTCGGCTTTGTGGCCGGCGAGTCCTACACAGAAGGTGACGCGGCCTATGTCGAGTTCAGCGGCACGCCGGCCGACCTGCAGGTCGAAGCGCAGAAAGTGCAGCATCCTTCACGCGTGCACCTGGATATCGAAACCGACGATCTTGACGCCGAAGCTGCGCGCCTTGAGGCGCTCGGCGCGAAGAAGATCGGATTCGTGAAGCGTTGGTGGGTGATGGAAGCCCCGACCGGGCATCGTTTCTGCATCGTCAGGATGAAACATCCGGAGCAAGGTGCGCCGCCGAATGTCTGGGCTTGAATGCTTGCAACTCAGCATGCATCGACCCAAATTGGATTAAACCGCTGGATGCATCCGGCGTAGCAGCGACACGACTGCCGCAGCTTCGACCCCCGGCTCCACGATGAAGAACTCATCGAGGGCAGGCACTCCTGCCTCGATGACGGCTTTCAGCTGTTGGTTTGCAGCCTCATGACTATCTGCGCCCTTGCTCGTGACGAGCAACACCTTGTTTTCCAGCAGCTTTGAGTAGAACCGGCCATCTTTGTCGCGATACCTCTTGAGGTCTTGCATGTCATTGGCGGATTTTCTAACGGCCTGTTTGACGCTTTCATACACCTTACCGAGATCACGCAGGCCGACCGATTCGCGCAACCTCTGCAACCTTGGTGTCGCGTACCTTTCGCGCAGCCGCTGCGCCCCATCGCGCAACTGCTGCTCGATGCGCGCGGGATCTGCGACCAGCTGCTCGTACTTTTCACGCAGTGGCGCAATCTCGGCATCGATGCGTTCGAACAATTTCTGCTTCGCATCACCCCAGCCTATGCCGTCGATGAACGCCTGTCGCATCGCTGCGGTTTCTTCAGCGTCCGCAAACGCCTGGAAAAGCTGGAACAGCGCCGATCCTTCGGTGTCCTTGGCTTCGCCAGGCGCGCGCGAATCGGTGACGATCGAGAAGATCGCCTTCTTCAATTGCCCACGCGAATCGAACAACGGAATGGTGTTGTCGTAACTCTTGCTCATCTTGCGACCATCCAGGCCAGGCAGCGTCGCTACCTGTTCCTCGATCGCGGCTTCGGGTAAAACAAAGAGATGTTCGCCATACAGATGGTTGAAGCGCTGCGCGAAATCGCGCGCCATCTCGATGTGCTGCACCTGGTCGCGACCGACCGGGACCTTTTTGGCGTTGAACAGCAGGATGTCGGCGGCCATCAGCACCGGATACATGAAGAGGCCCGCGTTGATGCCGGCATCGTCATCCTCGCCTTCGCTGCGATTGCGGTCGACGGCGGCCTTGTAGGCATGCGCGCGGTTGAGCAGTCCCTTGCCTGCGATACAGGTCAGCAGCCAGGTGAGCTCGGGGATCTCGGGGATGTCGGACTGGCGATAGAACCAGACTTTGTCGGGATCCAGCCCGCATGCCAGCCACGCCGCCGCGATCTCCAGCGTGGAGCGCTGTACGCGCGCGGGCTCCTGCACCTTCACCAGTGCGTGGTAATCGGCCAGGAAATAGAAGCTCTCCACGCTAGGCGAGCGGCTGGCCGCGATCGCCGGACGAATGGCGCCGACGTAGTTGCCCAGGTGCGGCGTGCCAGAGGTGGTGATGCCAGTGAGGACGCGGGTCGGAGTCATTGCAGGCACTGCGTGGGCACTTGATCGGAAGTCGGCCCGCAGTTTACCCCGCAGGTTCAACCCCGTTTACCGGAGTCGCGCGTTTGCAGCCTCGTCCTTCCAACACACCGACCCGAACAGGAGAACGCATCATGTTGCGCAACGTGCTGGTACTCACCGCAGCGCTCCTCGCTGCTTCCGCCTGTGGACCGCTGTCCGCCCGCCCCCTGGTCGATCTTGACGTCATCGATCGCGATAGCGGCCAGCAACTGCCGGAATACCGGCACCATGGCCAATACTGGATTCCCGGCACGCCTGGCCATCGCTATTCCGTCCGACTGACCAACACCAGCAGCGAGCGCGTGCTGGTCATCCTGTCGGTGGATGGCGTCAATGCCGTCAGCGGCCAGACCACCAATCCATCGCAGGCCGGCTACGTGCTGGCGCCCTGGCAGAGCACGGAGATCAATGGCTGGCGCAAATCGCTCGACGATGTGGCGCAGTTCGTGTTTACCGATCTTCCCGACTCGTATGCGGCGCGCACCGGCCGGCCGGACAATGTCGGCGTGATCGGCATCGCGGTGTTTCGCGAAACCCACCCGATCGTTTATCAATCACCGGTGGATGACGAACCCGAACCGCTTGCGCGTGGCGACATGCGCGATAACGGCATGGCCGCGGCAAAGGCCGCGGCGCCTGCAGCCCAGGCGTCGGGACGTGTTGCCGAATCGGCCGCCGATTCACCATATCCCGGGATCGTCCGCCAGAGCATCGGCACCGGCCATGGCGCACGCGAATGGTCGCCCGTCAGCAATACCGACTTCGAACGCGCCAGCGCGCGTCCGGCGCAAATCGCGCAGTTGCGCTACGACGCGCCCGAAGCGCTCGCGGCGCTTGGCATCCTTCCGCAACCACGCCGCTATTACGGAGCGGGCAATGCACCTACGCCGTTCCCTGCGGGATTCGTCGCCGATCCGCCTGGCTGGTGATGGGGAGAGTCATCGCGTTATGCGCATGGCGCTGTGTCGCCATGCCATGGCAACGATAGACCGGCAGTGGACCGGTCTCTCTTTTTTTTGATCATGCCGCTGGCTTGGATTCCGACGCCAATCGTTCACTCAGGTTGGATTCGTGGAACCCGTCAATCCCGCATCAGCGTCGATTTTCCAAACAGGCTTTCCACCAGGTCTACCGCCAGCAGCGCCGTTGCATTGCGCGTGTCCAGCACCGGGTTGAGCTCCATGATGTCCAGCGAGCCCATGCGGCCGCTGTCGGCGATCATCTCCATCACCAGCTGCGCCTCACGGTAATTCGGGCCGCCGGGCACGACGGTGCCTACGCCGGGCGCAATGCTGGGATCGAGGAAATCCACATCGAAACTCACGTGCAGATGGGTGTTGTCGTCCATCCCCGCCAGCGCCTGCTCCATCGCGCGACGCATGCCGACTTCGTCGATGTAGCGCATGTCGTACACGTCCATCGCGTGTTCCTTGATCAGTCGTTTCTCACCCGCATCGACCGAGCGGATGCCGATCTGCCGGATCTGCGAAGGCTTGACCGCGGGCGCATCACCACCAAGATGCGTCAGGGCTTCTGGCCCGATTCCGCACAGGCACGCAACCGGCATTCCGTGGATATTGCCCGATGGTGTCACGTCATGCGTATTGAAATCGGCGTGCGCGTCCAGCCACAGCACGCGCAACGCCTTACCGGTTTCGCGGCAGTAATGCGCCACCGCAGTGATCGAGCCGATGCCCAGGCAGTGATCACCACCAAGCAGGATCGGCAAGCGGCCTGCATGCAATTCGGCGTGGACGGCGTCCATGACAGCGCGATTCCACGCAACGACTTCGTCCAGGTGACGATACCCTTTCACCGGCCCCAGCCAGGGATTGCGTGGGCCGTCGA
>JBBQTR010000156.1:0-3911 GCA_038213095.1 Lysobacterales bacterium
TCCGCACCCTGCACGACCTCACCCACGAACCCGAGGCGATGACCCATCCCCAAGGCACGCAGTTGCGGGTGTCCCGGCAGGAGCTGGCGCGGCTGGTTGGTTGCTCGCGAGAGATGGCCGGACGGGTACTGAAGAAACTGCAGGTCGACGGCATCCTTCACGCGCGAGGCAAGACGGTCGTCCTCTACGGCACGCGCTGACGTTGGCGCGCGCCCAGCCTGCTGTGAGCGAGCCACGCATCCGGGCGGCCGTGAGTGGTGATGCCAGCGACGTGGCATTGCTGCTCGAGATCCTTGGTTACCCCTGCACACGCGATGAAGCAGCTGATCGAATTGCGAAGGTTTTGGGTGATCCCAGACATCAGCTGCTGCTGGCAGAAATCGACGGACACGTGCACGGCTTGATCGCACTTGATCTGCGGTACTCAGTGACCCGCGGGGAGGATCAGGCGCGCATCACTGCCCTGGTAGTGAGGCCGGAGGCGAGTCGGCTGGGCATCGGACGACGCTTGCTGCGCGAGGTGGAAGGTATCGCCCGCCGCGCTGGCAGCGCGCGTATCGAGGTGACCAGCAACCCGTGCCGCCTTGATGCACACGTGTTCTATCACGGGTGCGGATATGCCAATGGCTCGCGGCATTTTTTCAAGCTGCTGGGCGACTAGGCAGCACATCCGCGGCACTCGCCGCCGCCAACGGATTGCCAGCACGCGTCGTGATGCCCCAGTTGAGGAACCGCGTGCCCGGCGGCAAGGAACGGCGCATCAGCAAAACACTCGATGTCTTTGGATTAACGACTACCGGCTGTTGCGCCTTCTTCAGCAGCGGCAGATCTTCCTTGCTGTCCGAATAGGCAGTCCTGATCGGTCCGCCAAAACCAGCACGGGCGAGACAGCGCAACTTGTTCTCGTTGTGGCAGTGATCCACGGTAATGAGGCCGCCGAACCAGGGTGCTTCGTGGCTGCCGACGACAGGCACGTCCTGGCGTGCGACAAATGCGAGGATCGCGTGCGCCAGTTCCGGCGGCGCGCCCGTGGCGATGACGACGCGATCGCCCGCCTGCAAGTGTTTATCAAGAACCCCCAGCGCGATCGGCAGCAATGCATCACTCAAGTAATCCGTGCGGGCCACCACGTAGCGTTTGATCAATGCGTTAAGGTCGCGGTAGTCACTTAAACCCAGCGTCCCGATCCATAGATAACCGGAAATCCCGCTGCGTCGTGTCGGCAGGAATGCCAGCATGGGCAGCAGCACCGTCGAAGCGATCAGCGCCACCAGCACGCGCCATGCACTGCGGCGCAACAACCATTGCAGCAGGTCGCCACCCGAGTCCCCGCGATACAGCGTATTGTCGAAGTCGAACACCACCAACGGTGCGTCGGCTGCGGCCAGTGGGAATGTCGTTGTCATGACGAAAAGAATAGCCGCTGCAGCGCCGCGCCGGGATCGGCATCGCGCATGAAGGTTTCACCCACCAGGAAGGCATCGACCCCGGCAGCACGCAGGCGCTCGACGTCGGCGCGCGTCGCGATTCCGCTTTCGGTGACCAGCGTGCGGTCGCGCGGCACCGCACTTTGCAATGCGAGCGTGGTGTCGAGCGTCACCTCGAACGTGCGCAGGTTACGGTTGTTGATGCCGAGCAATGGCGCAGGCACCTGCAATGCACGCTCGAGCTCATCGATGTCGTGCACCTCGACCAGCACGTCCATGCCCAGGTCGATCGCCAGTGCGGTGAACTCCGCCAGCCGTGCGTCATCCAGCGCCGCGACGATCAGCAGGATGCAATCGGCACCCAGCACGCGTGCTTCATGGATCTGGTACGCATCGATCACGAAATCCTTGCGCAGCACAGGCAGCGTGCAGGCAGCGTGCGCCTGTTGCAGGTACGCGTCATCACCCTGGAAAAAATCGGCATCGGTCAATACCGACAGGCATGTCGCGCCACCGGCAGCGTAACTGCGTGCGATGGCCGCAGGGTCGAAATCCGGGCGGATCACCCCCTTTGACGGGCTTGCCTTCTTGATTTCCGCGATGACCGCCGGCCTCCCGGCGGCGATGGTTGATGCAATCGCCGCAGCGAAGCCACGCGGTGGCGCACTGTCGGCCGTGCGTGCCACAAGTTCACGCAGCGGTAGGCGCGCAATGCACGCTGCCACCTCTTCGGCCTTGCGCGCCAGGATCCTGTGCAGGATATCGCTCATGCGCTGGCGACTTCGCCGGCCAGCATGCGGGTGATGCCGACGAACTCCTGCAACTTGGCCAGCGCCGCGCCCGAGGCGATCATTTCGCGCGCCAGCACCAGGCCGCGATCGATCGAACTGGCCACACCCGCTGTGTACAGCGCGGCACCGGCATTCAACACGACGATGTCGCGCGGCACGCCCGGCGTGTTGTCCAGCGCGGATAACACCATCGCGCGTGATTCGGCGACATCGGTGACACGCAGATTGCGGCTGGATGCCATGGCGATGCCGAAGTCTTCGGGATGGATTTCGTACTCCGACACGATGCCATCACGCAACTCACCCACGAGCGTCGATGCACCCAGCGATATCTCGTCCATGCCATCGCGCCCCCACACCACCAGTGCACGCTGAGCGCCAAGTTTCTGAAGTACCCGCACCTGGATGCCGACGAGATCCGGATGGAACACACCCATCAGAATGTTGGGCGCGCTGGCTGGATTGGTCAGCGGCCCCAGGATGTTGAACAGCGTGCGCACGCCCATCTCATTACGCACCGGCGCAACCATCTTCATCGCCGGATGATGCATCGGGGCGAACATGAAACCGATGCGGGTCTCGGCGATGCAGCGCGCGACCTGTGCCGGCGTCAGCTCTATCGCCGCACCGAGCGCTTCCAGCACGTCGGCACTTCCTGATTTGGAGGACACACTGCGATTGCCGTGCTTGGCGACCTTTGCTCCTGCCGCGGCGACCACGAACATCGCTGCGGTCGAGATATTGAACGTGTTTGCGCCATCACCACCGGTCCCGACGATATCGACCATATGCGTGGTGTCTGCGACCACAACCGGCAGCGCGAATTCGCGCAGCACGGTGGCGGCGCCGGCGATCTCACCCACGGTTTCCTTCTTGACGCGAAGACCGGTCAGGATCGCAGCCGTCATCGTCGGGGACACTTCGCCGCGCATGATCATGCGCATCAAATCGACCATTTCATCGTGGAAGATTTCCCGATGCTCGATGGTGCGTTGCAGTGCTTGTTGCGGGGTGAGGGACATTTGCGACTCTTCGTAGGAGCGGCCGATTAGCCGAGCTTATGATTTCCGATGTTCGACGTAATAGCTCGCGGCCAAGGCCGCTCCTGCACAAGCATCATTGCTCGAGGAAATTCTTCAGCAACGCATGTCCGTGCTCGGTCAGGATGGATTCGGGGTGGAACTGCACACCCTGCACCGGATGCTCACGATGGCGCAAGCCCATGATTTCCTCGATAGCTCCATGCTCGTCATCGGTCCACGCCGTCACCTCAAGGCAGTCCGGCAAGGTCTCCTGCGAGACCACCAGCGAGTGGTAGCGCGTTGCAACGTAACTGTCGGGCAAGCCGGCGAACACGCCCTTGCCTTCGTGCCGGATGCGCGAGGTCTTGCCGTGCATGATGGTCTTGGCCCGCACCACATCGCCGCCATAGGCCTGACCCAGGCTCTGGTGCCCCAGACACACGCCGAGAATCGGCACGCGCGCGCCCAGTTCGCGGATCACATCAACGCAAACACCCGCCTCGTCGGGCGTGCGCGGCCCCGGCGAGATCACGATGTGCTCCGGCGCCAGCTGGCGGATGTCGTCGACCGACAACGCGTCGTTGCGCACGACTTGCACGTCAGCCCCCAGCGTCTGCAGGTACTGCACGAGATTCCAGGTAAAGGAATCGTAGTTGTCGATCATCAGGAGC
>JBBQTR010000157.1:0-3830 GCA_038213095.1 Lysobacterales bacterium
AGGAGTTGCATCACATGCGAGCAGCGCGGCTTCTGCGAGGTCGTCGACATGCACCGGCTGGCGCAGCCCGCAGGCATCTCGCGGCAATACGAACCATCCCCACCTGGCCGCAAGCGCCGCGACCCGCGTGAGGGTGCGATCACGGCCGGCGCCATACACCAGCGTCGGCCGCAGCAACGTGGCGCAGGCATCGCGCGCGGTTGCGGCCGCGAACAGGGCACGCTCGCCCTGCGCCAGCCGCGAGGCAACATCACGTTCCGCCGCGTCGCTGGAACCGGACTTGACCTCGATGCTGGTGGATCCGAATGCGATCACCCGCGACGCAGTGATGGTTGATCCTGCATACCAGCCGGCGAACTGGTCGAGCGGTCCGCAGCTGAAGATCACCTCGACCGAGCCAGGCAATCGATCGACATGTGCCAGGTCGCCGCGCAGCCAGCGCACGCCATGCTCCTCGACGTGTGCATCGCGCGACACCGCGAACACGCGCCAGCCAGCGTCCTGCAGCCGCGCAAGCAACGGTGCACCGATCTGGCCGCTGGCGCCGAACACAAGTGCCTCGCGCATCAACTAACTGCCTGCAGCACCGTGCGCAACTGCGCTGACAGCAAACAGCTCCGCGTTTCAGTCAATCTTTTCAGCCCACTCTGGCCGCGTGGCTCACCCACAACGCTCGACATAGTCGATCTGCGGAACCTGTCCGACGCGCCACGTGGTGACCTTGCCGGTGGCATCGGTCTCGAACAGGACCACGCTGCCGCTCTCGTCGCTGGATTCCACGCGCAGGTACATGCCGCCTTTGATGTATTTGTGTGGCGTCTCAGTGACGTGGCCGGCATACAGCTTGCGGATCTCGGCGATGCCCATTCCGAGTTTGCCACCACCCGGTGCCGTTTCCTTGTCGGTGCCCACGTCATAGCGGACGAATTTGTCGGACTCCATCATCAAACCGAAATCGCCCGGAGTCTTCGCTGAGTTGGGTGTGAGGTAGTAGCAGATAACGCCGGGCGCGGGCGTGCCGTTCAATTCTCCGTCCCAGGCCTTTTTCAGCTCATCAGCATTCATCCCGAACCGAAGGTGTCCATAGCCGTTGATGTGTGCATCGCCGGTCTGCGTCAATGCCGCAGCGGGCGGGGCTCGAACCACACCGGCCGACTTGCCTGGTGTGGCGGCTGCAGGCGCGGGGGTGGTCGCTGCAGTGGCTGCCGAATGCTCGCGATTGCAGGCAACCAAAGCCACGGACAGCAACAGGATCGGGAGTTTGCGCATCATGGGCGGTTTCCACTGGGTGAATGCAAGGATGAAGGAGCCTAGCGCTAGCCCGTTAACGGGCTGCGAAAAAACTTAACGCGGCGCCTGGAAATGTTTTTGCAGTCCCGTCCAGCACGCCTGGTAATCACGTTGCCGGTGTGCCGCATCGATCGCCTGCAGCGTCGGCCGGATCACCGCACGCGATTCGAACATGAACGCCATGGTGTCGGTGATGACATCGGGCTTCGACAAATCGGCATTGCTGGCCTTCTCGAACGTCGCCGCATCCGGCCCATGCCCGGTCATGCAGTTGTGCAGGCTGGCACCACCAGGCGCGAAGCCCTCGGCCTTGGCGTCGTAGGTGCCGTGGACCAGTCCCATGAACTCGCTGGCGACATTTCGGTGGAACCACGGCGGCCGGAACGTGTCTTGCGCCACCAGCCAGCGTGGCGGGAAGATCGCGAAATCCAGGTTGCCAACGCCGGGTGTATCGCTCGGCGATGTCAGCACCAGGAAGATCGACGGATCGGGATGGTCGAAGCTGATCGAACCAATTGTGTTGAAGCGACGCAGATCGTATTTGTACGGCGCGTAGTTGCCGTGCCAGGCGACCACGTCCAGCGGCGAATGGCCGATGTCCGCGCGCCACAGATAGCCCTGGAATTTGGCGATCAGCTCGAACGTGCCTTCGCTTTCCTCGAAGGCCGCCTGTGGCGCCAGGAAGTCGCGGGGATTGGCCAAGCCATTGCTGCCGATCGGACCCAGATCAGGCAGGCGCATCAATGCGCCGAAGTTCTCACAGACGTACCCACGCGCGCTGCCATCGGGCAACGCCACGCGGAAACGCACGCCACGCGGGATCACTGCGACCTCCTGCGGCTCGACGTCGAGCACGCCGAGTTCGGTCTCGATCCATAGCCGTCCCTGCTGCGGCACGATCAGCAACTCGCCGTCGGCATCGTAGAAGTAACGACCCAGCATGTCGCGATTGGCGGCATACAGATGGATCCCGATGCCATGCAGTGCCGCAGGCGAGCCATTGCCCGCCATGGTCAGCAGGCCGTCGACGAAATCAGTCGGCGAATCGGGAAACGGAAGTGGATTCCAGCGTAGCTGGTCCGGTGTGATCGGACCATTACCGAAGTCATTATGAAATTGGTCTTGGGCGAATGGCGCAAACGTCCCATGCATCGCCGCCGGACGGATCCGATATAGCCAGCTGCGCCGGTTCTCGCTGCGCGGCGCCGTGAACGCAGTGCCGGACAACTGCTCCGCATACAAGCCGTGCGCGACGCGCTGCGGCGAGTTGCGGCCAACCGGCAACGTGCCCGCAACCGCCTCGGTCGCGAAGCTGTTGCCGAATCCCGATAGATACCCGTTCGCTTTCATTGTGCGTCCGCGATCACAGCACGCCGCGTTTCATCTGGTCGCGTTCGATGCTTTCGAACAATGCCTGGAAGTTGCCTTCGCCGAAGCCCTCGTTGCCCTTGCGCTGGATGATCTCGAAGAAGATCGGCCCGATCGCATTGGTGGTGAAGATCTGCAGCAGTTTGCGTTGCTTGGTTTCCAGATCCGCGTCAATGAGGATCCTGTTTTTCGCCAGCCGCGCAACGTCTTCACCGTGATTGGGCACGCGCTCGTCGATCACCTCGAAATAGGCCTCGGGCGTGTCAAGGAATTCGATGCCCGCTTCACGCATCCGCTCCACCGTCGAATAAATGTCGTCGGTGAAGCAGGCGATGTGCTGGATGCCCTCACCCTGGTAGGCGTCAAGGTATTCGTTGATCTGCGACTTGGGATCGCTGCTTTCATTGAGCGGGATTCGCACGACGCCGTCCGGCGCGGTCATCGCCTTCGACACCAGTCCCGTCTTGGCGCCCTTGATGTCGAAATAGCGGATTTCGCGAAAATTGAACAGGCGCTCGTAGTAGTCCGACCACTTCTGCATGTTGCCGAAATACAGGTTGTGCGTGAGGTGGTCGATGAAGGTCAGTCCGAATCCCTGCGGATGCTGGTCGGCGCCCTGCACCGGCAGGAAGTCTTCATACATGTGTCCGTTGTCGCCATAGCGATCGACCAGGTACAGCATGCAATCGCCGATCCCCTTCACCACCGGCGCATCGACCGCCTTGCTTTCGGGCCGGTGGTCGATCGCCTCACCACCGTTGGCGATCACCATCGCGCAGACCTCATTGGCCGGCTTGCGGAAACGGATCGCGAAACCGCAGGCGCTCGGCCCATGCGCCTTGGCGAAATCCGCGGCGAACGAATCGGGATCTTCATTGACCAGGAAATTGACGCCGTTCTGCCGATACACGGTGATCGCGCGCGTCTTGTGCTGCAGTACGGCGGTGAATCCCATGCGCGTGAAATAGTCGCGCAGCAGGTCGCCCTGCCCGTGCGGCGCGGCGAATTCGACGAATTCGAAGCCGTCGATCCCCATCGGGTTCTCGAACGTGGTCACCTGCATGCCCAGGTTGGGCGGTCGGGTCTGGGTCTGGGCGCTCATGGAGGCTGCCTGCTGCGGTTGCGAGGGGGTTGCCGTGTCAAGACCAGCCGATTATAGCGTCGACGCCTGC
>JBBQTR010000158.1:0-3736 GCA_038213095.1 Lysobacterales bacterium
CGTAACAGCGGCGTAGCACTCACGGATGGACGGCCGTCAGCGCAAGTGGATCGCTCAACACCAGCAATTCACCCGGCGCTGCGATCCGACAGCCGCGATCCGCCAGCAACTTGGCGTCGGCCGCACTGGCATAGTGATAAAGCACGCACCGCTTGAGCAGTTCATCCGGGTATTCGCGCTGGAGATCGTCGATCCCGCTATGTGAAGGATTGCCGTGCAGTGCGCAGTCGTGTGCGACCAGTTCGTTGGCGTCGGCATGTTTTGCAAGCTGCTCTGGAATCGGTCGCGTATCGCCGGTCCAGACGACGCTTCCTCGCAAGCGCAGGCCAAACGCAGTCTCGGGCCAGTGATGGCGCACAGAAAATGCTTCCATCCGCACGCCGTCGTGCCAGAACGCATCGCCAACCGGAACCAGTTGGAAGGCATCCCAGAAATTGGCGCCGCCTTCTGCAACCACATTGGGATATCCGGCAATGCGTTGTTGCAACAACGGCACCAGCGGCGCCGGCACATACAGGCGCGTCGGCGCAGGCCTTGGCGCGGAGAAATAACTGGCGCCGAACAATCGCTCGAATCCGCTCACGTGGTCCAGATGCGTGTGGGTGATGAACAATGCCTCGGGATACGCGTGGTAATGCGCAAGATAGGCGGTGAGGCCTTCGCCTCCGCAGTCGATGGTCAGCCACGGCAAGCCATCGCGCTCGATCGTCGCCATCGCCGATCCCAACTCGACCGCGCTTGAATTGCCGACGCCATGGAAGCGCAAAGCCCAGCCCATCAACCGGTTCCCATCAGTTCATTCCTCATCAATAGCCGCGCTCCCAGGTGGCATCGTAAGCCCCTCGCAGGCGTGCGAAATCCTTCTTGATGAGTGCGGGTTCGCGCGCACCTCGCAATTTCAGCAAAGAACGTTTCAGCCGTTCAAGGTTGCGTTCCCGCCACGGGGTTTCGGGAATGCGCAAACGGCCGCGGTCGAAATCGATCAACCAGCCTTGCCCGGTCACATCGAACAGGATGTTGTTTGCATTGAGATCGGCATGGTCCAGGCCGGCGCGGTGAAACCGCGCGATCAACCGACCGGTTTCCTCCCAGGGCGCATCCTGTGCGGCCACTTGGGCGCGTTCGGCCAATGTATGCACACCTTCAAGGCGCTCCATCAGGATTGCGGCGCGGTAACTGATCCCGCTGCGGCGATAGCACGCCGCCACCGGTCGTGGCACCGGCAGTCCGCGCGCATGCAACGAACGCGTCAAGCGAAACTCGGAAAAACTGCGTACGCGATGGGCACCGTGCCAAATGTAGGCGTCACGGCTGACATTCGCCGCCCAACCACCACGCAGGTAGTGCCGCAGCACCATGGAGCCGCCGGGCGTATCGATAAACCATGCACCGCCGCGGCCGCCCATCGTCACCGGTCGCGCGTGCTCACCCCAGAACGCGGGGGCAAACCAATCGGCCACGACTTGCCGTGCGCGCTCCGTGTCGAACAGGATCGCGCCGTATCCTTCGTTACGCCCGTCGCGTCCATACTGGAAAGGCGCCAGGCTTTCAGTGGCGTCGAATGCGGCCATCCAGCGAGTCTAGCAAGCCACGTGCACACCATCCCTGCTTCCCCTCCACGATCGATCTGCCTGCTGCGGCTGTCCGCACTGGGCGACGTCACCCACGTCGTCCCGCTGGTGCATACGCTGTTACGGGCATGGCCGAGTGTCCAGCTGACCTGGATCATCGGCAAGGGCGAGCACCGATTGCTCACGGGCCTGGACGGCGTGCGGTTCGTCGAATACCACAAGGGCAGCGGACTGCCGGGCTTGCTGGCATTGCGCAGTCAATTGCGCGGGGAGCGTTTCGATGCGCTGTTGCAGATGCAGGTGGCTGCACGCGCTAACCTGCTGTCGACGATGATTTCCACCCCGCGGCGCGTCGGATATGACCGTGCGCGCTCGAAGGATCTGCATGGTTTGTTCGTCAACGAACGTATTCCCGATCGCTCCGGCCAGCATGTGCTGGATGCCATTGGCAGTTTCTGCGAACCACTGGGGTTGAAGCAGACGACTGTCGCATGGCAGCTCCCGGTGCCCGATCTGGCACGCGAGTGGGCACGCGCGCAATGGCCGGACGACGGCGTGCCCACGCTGATGATTTCGCCCTGCTCCAGCCATGTGGTGCGCAACTGGCGCGCGGACCGCTATGCCGCCGTCGCCGATCATGCGGCATCACGCAGATGGCGCATCGTGCTTTGTGGCGGTCGCAGCCAACTGGAGCGCGACATGACCGACGCCATCCTTGCCGCGATGAGTGCGACTGCGCTCGACCTGGTGGGCAAGGACACGTTGAAGCAACTGCCGGCCCTGCTCGAACGCGCCAACCTGCTGATGACGCCCGACTCCGGCCCCATGCATATCGCCAACGCAATGGGAACGAAAGTGCTTGGCTTGCATGCCGCCAGCAACCCGGCACGCAGTGGGCCGTACTCGGAACGGCGTTTTTGCGTGGATCGTTACGACGACGCGGCGCGTAAATATCTTGGCAAGCCAGCAAATGCCTTGAAGTGGGGGACGAAGATCGAACACGCCGGCGTCATGGACCTGGTGAGCGTCGAGGACGGCATTGCGGCGTTCGAGCATTTCATGAACACACGTGACTGATACGGCTGTGGATTCCACAGACCGTTCGATGTTCGATGTTGTTACCGGGCTGATGGTGCCGCAGACACGGACATGACCACCTGCACCTGACAAATCAGGACTTCAAAGCGCTAGCCCGTGCTGCTGCTGCCATAATCCTGGTAGGACTTTTCCTCGACATACGCCGAACCCAGTGCGAGGTTGATGTCTTTCTTGATCCTTGCACGCGAGTCGTTTTCAAAATACACACTACGGGCCAGCTGCACGAAGGCGTCGTCGAATTCCCCCGTTTTTTCCTTGATCCGGATGTCATCCTCGATCACCCACAAGCGCTCGTTGACGGCCTTGAGCTGCGCGCGCAGCGCCACGATGTCGCCACCCGAGACCGGATGCGCCAACCATGTTGTTTCCAGCGCAGACAGTTCGTTGCGGACGTTGGCGAGCTTGGCGGGATCGGTCATGCGCTCCGACTTGATCTGCAGGATCGCGATCTTGTCGAGCAGTTCGCCGAATGACACGGGGACGAGGATTTCAGACACGTGGGCAACCCGAGTGATGTCCGCTGCGATAATGCCTTGCAGTTTGCAACCGCTGTGGTGGCGGCGAAATCAGTTTATAGCGAATTGCTCTGAGGGGGCAAAGTCCCGTTTACAGGGAAAAGAACAGCGAAATTTGAAAAAAAGAACTCCCAAAATTACCGTTGCGGCCTGTTCTGCGGGTCAAAGTTAGGTTTTTGACCATTTTCCATGCCGGCGGAACAGGGAAAGCGATCAGGCCATAATCTGCACGGAACACGGTTTAAGACTTGACAGGAGAGAAGTGGAGAACAAAGTCGCGTGAGGGGCTTAACGCCAACGGATCGGGCGCAGCTGTGATTTGCCCGGTCGTGTCTCAATACTGCGAAGTTTTCATTCGCTGGCGACTACGAGGTGATTAGCTCAATGGTATCGGAGTGCGAGTACCTGCATACGATTGCAGTCGCTGCCGACGACAGGTCCAGCGGTCCCCGCGCGCTTGTCCAGCAGCCGCAGTACAACGCGTTCGCCGTGGCCGGTCGGGATTGTCGACACGCGCACGTCGATAGGTTTGCCCACCACCCGCAAGGCGAT
>JBBQTR010000159.1:0-3703 GCA_038213095.1 Lysobacterales bacterium
ACGCTGAACTTCGATGCGTCGACCTCATCGACCACCAAGGGCGAAACCGCGATCGATACGCTCAAGACGATCGAGGCGATGGGCGTGGAAGGCTTCGTGATCCGACATCCGACGGATGGCGCGATCGCGGTCTTGGCCGCGGCGGCAAACCCCGGAACGGCCGTGATCAATGCCGGCGATGGACGCAGTGCGCATCCGACGCAAGGGCTGTTGGACATGCTGACTCTACGCCAGGCGAAGGGTGATGATTTTGCGGGATTGAAAGTGTTGATCGTTGGTGATGTCCGGCATTCGCGCGTGGCACGTTCGGATTTGCATGCATTGCGCGCACTGGGAACGCATGACATCCGCATCTGTGGCCCGCAATCACTCCTTCCTTCGGACGAAACACTGCGTGGTTGCACGGTCGTGGATGATTTCGACGGCGCACTGGAAGGCGTCGACGCGATCATGATGCTGCGCCTGCAACGCGAACGCATGCAGGAAGGCCTGATCGATTCGCTCGACGATTATCATCGCGACTACGGGTTGACCGTCGCCCGCCTGCGCCGTGCCGCGCCGGGTGCGATGGTGCTGCATCCCGGGCCGATGAATCGTGGTGTCGAGATCGACGACGCCGTCGCCGATGGCCCGCAATCGCTGATCCTGCAACAGGTGGCGAATGGGGTCGCCGTGCGAATGGCCGTGCTGGAAGCGTTGCTGGGTTGAGTCCTACTTGCGCCGCTGCGCGAACAGCCATTGCCACAGTTCCGCGGTGGCATAGGCCGGATCCCAAGCGTTGTGGTTGGCGTCGGTGAATTCGGTGTAGCGCACGTCACCGCCTGCGGAACGTAACGCGGCGTAAGTCAGTCGATCGTCGCGCAGAGGTACCTGATCGTCCTTCGCGCCGTGGAAGATCCAGATGGGCATGCCTTTAAGTCGTCGAGCGAGCGTGGCATAAGGATTCGGCTCCCCGGCCAGCGGCGTGACGAATAGATCGAGTTCGTCGCGTGGCGCCAGCAAGGCGCCGCTGATTGGCACCAATGCTGCGAAGCGCTGCGGCTGCGCAAGCGCCAGCTCCCAGACCCCGTAACCGCCCATCGACAGGCCGGTTAAATAGGTTCGATTGCGGTCACCGTGGAATTCCCGGCTGGCTTGTGCCAGTTCGGCGAAAGCAATCGTCTCGGCCAAACCGTTCCAGTCGCGGCCATCGGGCGCCTGCGCAAACACCACCAATGCAGGAAAATCGGCGAGGTGTCGGCGCAGGTAAGGACCCAGGCCGACCTGGGTCGGTTTGTCGCCATCGCTGCCGCGTTCACCGGTGCCGTGCAGGAACAGGATCACAGGCAGCAGCGTGCCACCCGCTTGTCGCGACGGCACGAACACCTCATAGCGGTAGGTCGCTGAGTCCAGGGTTAGCGTGCGCTTGACGAAAGTGCCGTAGGTAGGTCGCTGCGGCTGCATGCTGCATGCACCAAGCGCGATGCAGGTCAGCAACGCAAAGAAGCTGGCAAATTGTTTCTTGACAGATGGGTTGCGCATGATGCCTCCAGGATTCGAAGCAGAGAATTCAATGTAGCGAGCTCAATACAACAGGCTCATTTCAGCAGGACCAATGTCGCGAGTCCTAGAAAACTCAGGAAGCCCATTACGTCGGTCACGGTGGTGAGGATTACTCCGCCTGCCAGCGCAGGATCGAACCCCAGCCGCCTCAATGTCACGGGCACCATCACGCCCGCCAGCGCCGCCGACAACAGGTTGATCGTCAATGCACTGGCGATCACGAGCGCCAGCGGCCACTCGCCGAACCATGCCCACACGATCAAGCCCAGGATCACGCCCAGCGCGATGCCGTTGAGCAATGCGACGCGGATTTCCTTCCAGATCAGCACCTGTACGTTGGTGGCACCGAGCTGGCCGAGTGCCAATCCGCGCACGACCAATGCCAGCACCTGGGTGCCGGCGTTGCCGCCCATGCCCGCGACGATCGGCATCAGCACCGCCAAGGCCACGATGTGTGCGATCGCGCCCTGGAACTGGCCAACGACGGCCGATGCGAGAAACGCCGTACCCAGGTTGATCGTCAGCCACAACAGCCGGCGCTTGGTGGCGCGTCGCACCGGGCTGAACAGGTCTTCGTCCTCGTCCAGGCCGGCTGCTCCCAGCGCCTGATGCTCTGCCTGGTCGCGGATGATGTCGACGACGTCATCGATGGTGATGCGGCCGAGCAGGATGTTGTTGTCATCCACCACCGGGGCGGAAATCCAGTCGTGATCCGAAAACTGCCGCGCCACATCGCCAGAAGATTCATCGGACCCGATCGCGGGCTGCTCGTCGTCGATGAGTTCGTTGATCGGCGTGCTTGCTTCGCGCGTCAGCAACGACTGCAAGGCAATGCGGCCAAGGTATTGATGGCGACGACTGACGACGTAAATGTGATCGGTATGATCGGGTAATTCACCGCGCAGACGCAGGTAGCGCAGCACGACATCCACGGTGGTGTCGGCGCGCACCGTGACGACGTCGGGATTCATCAGGCGGCCGGCGCTGTCTTCCGGATACGATAGGACCTGCTCAAGCCGCTCGCGATTCTCGCGATCCATCGACTTGAGCACTTCATCGATAACGGTATCCGGCAGGTCCTCGACCAGGTCGGCGAGGTCGTCGATATCCAGGTCCTCGACCGCGGCCAGGATCTCGTCCGGATCCATGTCCGCGATCAAGCCTTCTCGGACTTCGTCGCCAACGTGCAGCAGGACCTCGCCGTCGTCCTCGGGATCGACCAATCCCCAGACCACGGTGCGTTCGCCGGGAGGTAACGATTCAAGCAGGTTGCCTATTTCCGCCGGCGACAACGTGTTGACAAGTCGCCGTACAGGCCCAAGACGCCCACTATCGAGTGCGTCGGATAGCAGACGCAGCTGGCGCGCGGTCTTCTCGTGGCGGACGGCTTCAGCCATGCGGGCTTCCAGTGGCGGCAGTCGCATCCACGAGGGCGCGACAGGGTCAGGTGTTCATCAACGCATTATCGCTTGTGGATGCGGGGATGCCCACCTTTATTGCCGGCCGTTACGGTGATGCTCCCAGCAGTCATCCCGGCCCCGCCATCCATTTCTCGATTCCCTCCCGATCCCGCGCACGCAACAGTGCCGGCGCACGTGCACGCAACGCACCCAGGTCGCAGTGGCGAATCGTGCGGCGCACTTCCAGCAGCGTCGCCGGGTGCAGGCTCAGTTCGCACAATCCCAGTGCCAGCAGCAGCGGCGCGAACAGCGGATCGGCGGCCATTTCGCCGCACACGGCAATCGGCTTGTTGCGCTTGTTGGCGACGGCAATCACCGACCGCAGCAGTCGCAGTACTGCCGGGTGCAGTGGCGTGTACAACTCGCCGAGCGCTTCGTTGTTGCGGTCGGCAGCGAGGAGGTATTGCACCAGGTCATTGGTGCCGATCGACAGGAAATCGACCGTATCGATGAAAACAGGCAACGCGATCGCGGCGGCGGGCACCTCGATCATCGCGCCCAGCGGGATGTACTCGGCGGTTTCGCAACCCTCCTTGCGCAACTGAGTGATACCGCGCTCGAGCAAGGCGCGCACGACGATCATCTCCTCGCGGCAGCTCACCATCGGGATCAGCAGCCGCACCGGTCCGTACCCGGAGGCACGTACGATCGCGCGCAATTGAGTTTCGAACAACTGCTCGTGCAGCAGCGACAGACGCACG
>JBBQTR010000160.1:0-3687 GCA_038213095.1 Lysobacterales bacterium
GACGCCGAGTTCGACGGCGCGATGTTCGATGCTTGCGCGCTCTTCCGCATCGACACCGCCAGTGTCGGCGAAAACGGTGTGCACATTCCAGCCACGCTCCTGCAGCCACGGCACGCAGAAGCTGGTGTCCAGGCCGCCGGAAAATGCGAGGACGATGTCTTGATTGGACTGGCTCATCGAAGGCTCCGTCGTGTTCATTGGGACGCCAGCGCCGTCATGACCGCCTTCTGCACATGCAGGCGGTTCTCGGCTTCATCGATGGCGAGGCAACGCGGCGAATCCATGACCGCATCGGTCGCCTTGACGTTGCGGCGCAACGGCAGGCAATGACTGAAGACACCGTTGTTGGTCAGCGCCATCTTGGCTTCATCGACGATGAAATGCCTGTATTGGTCGCGCAGTGGTGTCTCGTCCTGCCAGTGACCGAAGTACGGCAGCGCACCCCAACTCTTTGCATAGACGACGTCGGCATCGGCGTAGGCGGACCCGATGTCGTGGCTGACTTGGAACGAGCCACCACTTTCGGCTACGTTCTTCTGCGCCCAATCCATGTAGCGCGGGTCGAGTAGGTACTCCGGCGTCGGACACAGCAACGTCACGTCCATGCCCATGCGCGTGGCAATGGTCAACGCCGAGTTCGCGACGGCAGTGTTGAGGGCCTTTGGGTGATAGGTCCAGGTCAGCACGTATTTTTTCCCGCGAAGATCTGGCGATCCGAAATGCTCCTGCAACGCCATGACATGCGCGAGTTCCTGGCAGGGATGGGTAATGGTTTCCATGTTGATGATCGGGACCGTCGCGTGCGCGGCAAAACCGCGCAGCACCCGGTCCTGCCGATCGACAGACCAGTCGACGAACATCGGGAACGCACGCACGCCAATCATGTCGACATAGCGCGACAGTACCCGCGCCACTTCGGCGATGTGTTCCTCCGTGTCGCCGTCCATGACGGTGCCGAGATCGAATTCGATCGGCCACGCATCCTTGCCCGGTTGCAGCACAACGGCATGACCACCCAGATGAAATGCCCCGAGTTCGAAACTGGTGCGCGTGCGAAGCGATGGATTGAAGAACACCAGGGCAATCGACTTGCCCTTGAGTGCATCGCCGATGCGGTCGCGCTTGAATCGCGACGCCTGTATCAGCAGCCCATCGAGCTCGTCACGCGGCCAATCCTGGGTGTTGAGGAAATTTTTCATGGGTTGGATGTCATGTGTACCGGGATGCGGGGTGTGGGATGCAGATCCAAAAAACAAAAAAGCCCAGCACGAAGCTGGGCTTTTTTCGTCGCGATGCGATGGCGACGAGCGGCTACCCAGCGAAGTTGTGGGCTTCCGGTCGGCGCGCGCGCGAGGTCATGCCTGCCGCCATGCGGGCGGAAGTCAGGACATCGGCGTTGGCGTGGGTCTGGTGCATCGGGGGCGGATGGTCGCATGCGGCCGGGCGCAGCGCAAACTCAACGATTGATAGGGGCAAGATATGGCGTGACTGAAATCCGCACGCGCACACGATTACCGGGGTCCACGGGCAGGCGCGAGCGATATTTCATGCCCTTGTACATGTAGTCGACGTCGAACGCGATTGGGCGGCGAAATTCCCGGGCAACCGGCACCAAGTGGCAATCAGGAGCAATGCTGGAACCCGGGCCAGCTTCGCTGTCACCGGAAGAGAGCACCTCCTTGACCTTGCCAACGATGCGCGACAACCCGTTAGCTGGTGGCTTGACCGGGACTGGCCGTCCATCGCATTGCTGCTCCATGCGAGTCGCGCTCAGGACTTGAAACACCGGGTCGACACGCAACACCTGTGCGTAATCGATGCGCACATTCTCCACTGGGATCACCGTGTCCTGTGCAAATACTGGCGCTGCGCCGAGCATCAGCAGGATGGCAACATATGGAAGTCTGGAAGGATTCATCGGCCCGAGAAGTGTATGCGCTGAGCTTGCGCAAGGGCTGAATCCCCGCTGTCGTGGGGAACAGCGGCGCATGTTGACGGGCTTCGTCAATCAAAAGCTGTCCTGATCGTGGCGGGCAGCTAGAATTGCGATGATTCCCTATTGCCCTCCGCGATGAGCCTGCATCTCTACAACAGCCTGACCCGTCGGCTCGAGCCATTCACTTCACTCGACCCGGCCTGCCCCACGATGTATCTCTGCGGGCCGACTGTCTACAACTACGTGCACATCGGCAATGCGCGCGGGCCGGTCGTCTTCGGTGTGCTTGCCGAATTGCTGCGTCGACGGTTTGGTGGGCTGCGTTACGCCCGCAACATCACTGACGTCGATGACAAGATCAACGCGGCAGCCGCTGGGATCGGTGCTCCGATCTCGGTCATCACCGATCGGTTCACGGCAGCGTATCGCCAGGACATGGCAGCCCTCGGCGTGGCAGCGCCCGACCTGGAACCCTCAGCCACCGCACACATTCCGCAGATCATCACGATGATCGAGCGCCTGATCGGATCAGGCCACGCCTATGTCGCCGAAGGGCATGTGTTGTTCGCCGTGGCGAGTTTCACCGGTTACGGCAAGCTCTCCCGCCGCGATCCCGACGACATGCTCGCCGGCGCGCGCGTGGAGGTAGCTCCCTATAAGCGCGATCCGGGCGACTTCGTGCTGTGGAAGCCTTCGGCAGGTGATCTGCCCGGTTGGGATTCCCCTTGGGGTCGTGGACGTCCCGGTTGGCATATCGAATGTTCAGCAATGGCCGCAGCGCACCTGGGCGAGACGATCGACATCCATGCCGGGGGCGTCGACCTGCAATTCCCGCACCATGAAAACGAAATCGCCCAGAGCGAATGTGCGCACGGTGGCCGGATGTTCGCGCGCTTCTGGTTGCACAACGGCATGCTCAATTTCGGCGGTGCGAAGATGTCGAAATCCGTCGGAAACATCGAGAAAGTTCACGATCTCCTGCGGACGCATCCGCCGGAAGCCTTGCGTTACGCATTGCTGTCAGCGCACTACCGCCAGCCGCTGGAGTGGTCGGATGGGTTGATCGAGCAGTCGGTGCGCACGCTGGATCGACTGTACGGAACGCTGCGGGATCTCGTGGGCATCGAGGCAACTCCGGCCATTCCTGCCAGCATCGAAGCCGCACTCGACGATGATCTCAACACTCCGCAGGCGCTGGCCGAAATTTCCCGCATCGCAGGGGATGCGCGCAAGGCGGAATCTCCTGCCGACAGGAGCCGATTGAAGTCGGAACTGCTGGGCGCAGGATTTTCTTTGGGATTGTTGCAACAGAAACCTACCGCGTGGTTTGGACGCGGGGCTTCCAACGATGACGATGCGCGCATCCAGTTACTGATCGACGAACGCACAGCGGCTAAACAGGCTCGAGATTTCACGCGTTCCGATGCAATCCGCCAGCAGCTCGCGGAAGAAGGAGTGCTGCTGGAGGACACCCCACAGGGCGTTCGCTGGAAACGTGCGTGAACGCTGAAGTCGCCATGTTCCCGCTGGAACCGACCGCTGCCGACGCGCAGCGGGTCATCGCCGAGGAGTTCGCATTTTTCAGCGACTGGTCGGAGCGTTATCAATATCTGATCGATCTTGGCCGCAAATTGCCGCTGTTTCCCGATGCTTGGAAAACCGAAGGCAACCGCCTGCACGGGTGCCAGTCGATGGTGTGGATCGTGCCGTCGGGAGATGCCTCGAGGCTGAATTTCGCGGCGGTCAGCGAT
>JBBQTR010000161.1:0-3675 GCA_038213095.1 Lysobacterales bacterium
GGTCGGAGTCGCCTATCCATTGCAAGGCAGGGGACTGACTCCGCACGAAGAGACCCGGATTCGAGAATCGGTGGCGGAGTATTGCCTGGCTCAGGCGACCGCACGCAAGCCATTCAACTTCAATTTTTTCAACGCGACCAATCCGAACCGGACGTATTGCAGCCAACTCATCGCTGACGCGTACCGCAGGCAAGGAATTGAACTTGATAGCAAGCCAGCCGTTCCAAGGCTCAGCATCTTTCGACATGCGGTATTCCCGGAAGCGTTATGGGCTGGCAGCGCGCACTGCAGGGTGAAAGAAGTCACGGCCTGTTCGGCTGACGCGGATACTTCAAAGTAGGTTCGCCCGTGGGTGACTTCATTGGATTCGCGAGTGATGCTAAACATGCCGATGTGACCAAGCTGACGTAAACACGTTAATCGCTCGGAATTAGTGTCGGCTCAGTGGTGCGGCAGAAATCTTGGATGTGTTGGAACAATGCTGAGCCCAAAGAATCTGCAGGCTAACGGTGCTTCCTCCGAGCTTTAGGTCATCTGGCTTCGCCGGTTAAAATATTTACTTCACCAGGCGAAGTCCGTGAACTGTACAAAGTGGGGCTTATCCCACTGGCCGACCCCCGATGCTGGGAATGTTGCGCCGAGGCCATGCGTTCAGGCGTGCCGGCATCGCGTTGACGGATTTGGCTCGTCCCGATGAATTGCAGGGCGATCATTTCGCCCGTTCGACGATCGTAAGCGATGCCCTAATGAGTGCGTTGGATGGCATCAATCGGCCCTTCGGCCGGGGATGGCTGGATTCGGCGCTTCCGGTTGGCAGGCCGAGCCGAACTGGAGGATGCGGCAACTGCAGCTGTCTCCGCACTACACAACCAGGTTCTCGGATCTCCCCGTGCCGTCTGCTGAGACCATGTTCACCTAGCTAAGAATGTCTAGACCCGGCTAAAATAGTTGGACTAAAAGATTCACCTACGCGACAGAAGGGGGCGAAGGCCTCCATTCAGGCGCGGCGTAACAGGAGTGTCGCTTAAGGAGTGCCCAGTGGGTCAATGCTGAAATGCATTGCCGGCGCGGGCTGCGGGGGGTTCTTCGACTCCCCTCTTGCACTATTTGAAATCGCACATCCGTGTGCCAGGGCGCCGGCCATCGATGGCCGGACTTTTCAACAGGTAAAACTTCGAGAACGCTCGTGCTGGCCGAATACCTGCCGACCCTGTTGTTCCTGATTGTCGCGACCGGCATTGGCGTCGCGCTGATCGTCATCGGCAATGTGCTCGGTCCCAAGCGACCGACTGCGGCAAAGCTATCGCCGTACGAGTGCGGGTTCCCACCGTTCGAAGACTCGCGAATGCGGTTTGACGTGCGCTATTACCTGGTCGCGATCCTGTTCATCGTGTTCGATCTTGAAATCGCGTTCATGTTTCCGTGGGCGCTGGTATTCCGCGAGTTGGGCGTGTTCGGCCTGGTTGAGATGGGCGTGTTCCTGGCGCTGCTGGTCATCGGCTTCGCCTACGTCTGGAAGAAGGGAGCGCTGGAGTGGGAGTAGTCCAGACCATCGAAGGGTTGATGAACAACCCGCTGCCCGAAGGCCAGGTTGACGACATCCTGCGGCCCGAGGGTGACAACCCGCTGATGGAGCGGGGCTTCGTCACCACGACGTCTGATGCGCTGCTCAACTGGGCACGCACCGGTTCGATGTGGCCGATGACGTTTGGCCTGGCTTGTTGCGCCGTGGAGATGATGCATGCGGGTGCCGCGCGGCTGGACCTGGACCGCTTCGGCGTCGTGTTCCGTCCTTCACCGCGCCAGTCGGACGTCATGATCGTCGCCGGCACCCTGGTCAACAAGATGGCGCCGGCGCTGCGCAAGGTCTACGACCAGATGCCCGACCCCAAGTGGGTCATCTCGATGGGCAGCTGCGCCAACGGTGGTGGCTATTACCATTATTCCTATGCGGTGGTGCGCGGCTGCGACCGGATCGTCCCGGTCGACATCTACGTGCCGGGATGCCCGCCAACGGCCGAAGCACTGGTTTTCGGCATCCTGCAACTGCAGAAAAAGATCCGCCGTGGCACCAATTTTGGCGGCACCAGGACCGGCCAGCGTTCGGACGAGATCGCCTGAGATGACGCAAGCTGCCGCCGCACTCGCCGATCGCCTGCGCATGCGTTTCCCGGATATGGCCGTCACCGTCGACAGCCCGCGCGGCGAAGTCGGCATCGTGTTCGACGCCGCGATGTGGCACGACGGCTGCCGCGCATTGCGCGACGAATTCGGCTTCGAGCAGTTGATCGACGTCTGTGGCGTCGACTACATGGGGCACGGCGGCGACGAGTGGGACACCGACGTGTCGTCCGAAGGTTTTTCACGGGGTGTGGAGGGTAGGGGCCCTGGCCGCTTCAAATTCGGCGAAGTTCCAAGCCAACAGGCTGCGCAGCCGCAGGGCGAAATCCTGACGAGCGCTCCCCTGCGCCGATTTGCCGCCGTGGTGCAGTTGCTTTCGGTCAGCAACAATCAACGCGTGCGGGTTCGCGTGTTCGCACCTGACGACGCGTTTCCGGTTGTCGACTCGGTGACCGATCTCTGGCCTGTTGCTAACTGGTTCGAGCGTGAAACCTTTGACCTGTTCGGCATCCTTTTCACCGGGCATCCGGACCTGCGTCGCATCCTCACCGATTACGGCTTCGTCGGGCATCCGTTCCGCAAGGATTTCCCGTTGATCGGCAACGTCGAAGTCCGCTACGACGCCGAAAAGCAGCGCGTCGTGTATGAGCCAGTGACTTCGGTTGAGCCGCGCGTCGGCGTGCCGAAGGTCATCCGCGACGATGCCGGCCTGCGCACTGCGCAAGGTGAAAGCGGCAGCCGCATCCTGGATCGGGAGCATCGCTGATGAGCGTCCAGCCCTACGACGCGGTGCCCAGCGGCATTCCGTTCGCCAGCGATGCGGCGGAAGCCCAGCAAGAAATCCGCAACTACACGTTCAACTTCGGTCCGCAGCATCCGGCCGCACACGGCGTGCTGCGGCTGATCCTGGAAATGGACGGCGAAGTCGTGCGTCGCGCCGACCCGCATATCGGCCTGTTGCATCGCGGCACCGAGAAGCTTGCGGAGTCCAAGCCGTTCAATCAGTCGATCGGTTACATGGATCGCCTGGATTACGTGTCGATGATGTGCAATGAGCATGCCTATGTGCGTGCCATCGAAACCCTGCTCGGTGTCCAGGCACCCGAACGCGCGCAGTGGATCCGCACCATGTTCGACGAGATCACCCGGATCCTGAATCACCTGATGTGGATCGGTTCGAACGGTCTTGATCTTGGTGCGATGGCGGTGTTCCTGTATGCCTTCCGCGAGCGCGAAGAACTGATCGACTGTTACGAAGCGGTCAGCGGCGCGCGCATGCACGCCACCTATTACCGTCCCGGTGGCGTCTACCGTGATTTGCCGGACCGGATGCCGAAGTACAAGGAATCGCCGTGGCGCAAGGGTGCCAAGCTCAAGCGTTTCAACGAGTCCCGCGAAGGGTCGTTGTTGGATTATTTGGAGGCGTTTACCAAGGATTTCCCGGATCGCGTTGACGAGTACGAGACCCTGCTCACCGACAACCGCATCTGGAAGCAGCGCACCGTCGGCATCGGCGTAATCAGCCCGGAGCAGGCCAAGGCCTGGGGCATGAGC
>JBBQTR010000162.1:0-3674 GCA_038213095.1 Lysobacterales bacterium
TGGAGAATCCACCCCGAATGGTGACGTCGGATTTACCAACCCACGCAGCATCCGGCGTCAAAAGCAAATAGGCGGCGTCGCGATCGGAAGTGTTGACGAATACGTCGAGGGTGAAGGTATCGCCGCGCCGAACGAATTCGCTGAAGCCGATTCGGCGTATCGGCTCGCGATGACTGTCGAGCAAGGTCACGGCCGTCGCCAAGGTCGCAGCTGAGTTAGCTTGGATGGTGATGCCGGCCAGGGCCGGTGGCCGAACCATCCGCAGGTCGAACAATGCGACCGCAATCTTGCCGGAGCCGTTAGACAGACATTGGCCGACATCGGCAAAGTCCATGAAAGCGATTTTCTTGTGCTCTGGAGTAACCGGCAACAACGGATGTGCATGCAACCCTTGCATCGTCCGCACACACTGCGCGTCGTCCAATGCCACGTGCCGTGGCGGTGCTGCGGTCACGCAGCCGCCAAGCAATCCTGCCACGACCAGAGCACCAGTCGGCCGCAGATTCATAACCGCTCGGCAATCTTGCCCGCGATCGCCTCGATGGCGACCCGCAGACCTTCTGCCGACTGAGCGTCAGCAGCGTCCAGGTCATCGAAACTCGGATAGCTGTAGCGCGGATCGGCCTCGATGGAGACCGAGTCGCGGATTGAATAGGCCGCACCTATGTTGTTATAGGTAAAGATGTCGCGAAACAGCGTGGTACGTCCATCGGCACTGATGAGACGAACGCTCATCGTGACAGTTGGCCGGTAAGGTGCATTCTTGGTCGCGCCCGCCGCGGCATACCCCAGGAAGCCGTAGTTGACATCAAGCTGCGCTTGGCCATTGCCCGAGGCTCCGTACGTTTTGCGACCTCCCATTCCTTCTCGCGGTGTCCTTGGGTTCGAGTCGATCAGAGCGTCCGGCCACGTAACCGTATAGCCCCGCTGCTGCAATGCCTTCCCAAGTGCTTCCTGCAGTATCCGGCTCTGGTCAAAGCCAGCCTGGGTAAGTTGCGTGCGCAGCTTGGCGCGCTTGCCGGCGAGGTTGGCTTCCGCAACAGCCGCGCCAATCAGTCCGAACTGATAGCCGGGATTGTTCATGATCAGCACTTGCGGCTCGCTTCGCCGCATCGGAAGCACCACGATGTTCGTGATTGGATGGTCAGTGCGGTTGTAGGACTGACGCGGTGGCGCGCTGACGCAGCCCACCAGAAGAAAGCCGAAAAGCAGCAACGCCGAAAGGCGCGCGGCAGTGGAACGCATCATGAATTTTCCCCTTGGTGGTGTCCGTGCCATCTCCCGGCAAGCTGCGGATCATTTCCCAGAATCCATCCGCGGGCAAGTCCTAGATAGGGCGCACGGAAAAAAAAGGCCGCGCGAGGCGGCCTTTGTAAACAAATCCCTTCACTACTTCTCGCAGGGCGCACCCTCCACGGCCATCGACGCCGCATACACCGGCACCTGCGCCAACTGACCGGCCTTGGCCTTGGCGACCGAGTCCGCCAGGTAGATGCGTGATCGACCCTGACCATCGAGTTTCGGTGGTGCACCTGCGGCTGGTCGGCGCCACACGCGCACGGCGGCTTGCTGCGATGGGCAGGCGGCACTGGGCACGCGGATCAGGTCGTTGAGGATCCAACCGTCAGCCAAACCCGGTTTGGCCTTCGCGGCATCCACAAAATGCGCCCGCGACTGACAGTTGGGACTGGTCTGCACGGCGTCGAACTTGTATGGCTGCGCTGCGTCGCCGGTGAACTGGCCTTCCAGCCGCGTGCAGGCCTCCGGAATCGTGCGCAGCGTGTGCACGACTCCAACGGCTTGTGCGGTGGCGGGATCGCGCTTGATCTCCGGGGAAGGATCGGCCGCCATCGACAGCATCGGTGCAAGCGACAGTGCGGCGACGAATAGAAGGGCAGGACGCATGCGGATCTCCATCGGACAATGAAACAGGTAGGAAACAGAGTCGCAGGCTCGCATGGACCTCCTGAACCCCGGCCTGAACCGGGGTGACACGATTCCGCCTGCCTCGAGCCTGTGCCATAGTCGGCCGGTTGCCACTTGGCATCCACTCTGGGGAGGGTTTCATGCTGGTTGAATATGGTTTGTACCTGGCGCTGGCCTGCGCCGCACTTGCGATCCTCTACGGCATCATCTCGGCGCGCTGGATCACGGCACAGTCCGCCGGTAACGAGCGCATGCAGCAGATTGCCGCGGCGATCCAGGAAGGCGCACGCGCCTACCTCAACCGCCAGTACATGACCATTGGCATTGCCGGCGTGGTGTTGTTCGTGGTGATCGGGTTTGCGCTGAACTGGCAAACCGGCATCGGGTTCCTGATCGGCGCGGTGTTGTCGGGCGCGGCCGGATACATCGGCATGAACGTCTCCGTGCGCGCCAACGTGCGCACCGCAGAAGCCGCACGCCGCGGCATCGGACCGGCGATGGACGTGGCCTTCCGCGGCGGCGCGATCACCGGAATGCTGGTCGTCGGCCTCGGCCTGCTGGGCGTTGCCGGTTACTGGATGGTGCTGCAGAACATGGGCTTCACCGGCGAACCCGCCCTGCACGCGCTGATCGGCTTGGCCTTCGGCGCGTCGCTGATCTCGATCTTTGCGCGCCTGGGTGGCGGCATCTTCACCAAGGGTGCGGATGTCGGTGCGGATCTGGTCGGCAAGGTCGAAGCGGGCATTCCCGAAGACGACCCGCGCAACCCTGCGGTGATCGCGGACAACGTCGGCGACAACGTCGGCGATTGCGCAGGCATGGCGGCCGACCTGTTCGAGACCTATGCGGTCACCATCATCGCGACAATGCTCCTGGCAGGCCTGAGTTTCGTCGACAACGTCAACGCGGTGCTGTATCCGCTGGTGCTGGGCGGCGTGTCGATCGTGGCGTCAATCATCGCGACGTTCTTCGTCAAGGTGAAGCAAGGCGGCTCGATCATGGGCGCGCTGTACAAAGGCGTGATCGTGTCGGCTGTACTGTCGGCAATCGCGTTCTGGTTCGTCACTGCCGACCTGTTGCCCGATGGCCTGACCTCCGGCGACGGCCTGGTCATTTCCAGCATGGCGCTCTTCCAGTGCTCGCTGATCGGCCTGGTGCTGACCGGTTTGATCGTGTGGATCACCGAGTACTACACCGGCACGCAGTTCAAGCCCGTGCGGCACATCGCGCAAGCCTCGACCACCGGCCATGGCACCAACATCATCGCGGGCCTCGGCATCTCGATGAAGTCGACCGCGCTGCCGGTGATCGTGATCTGCGCCGCAATCTGGGGTGCGTTCGCGCTTGGTGGCCTCTTCGGCATCGCCATCGCCGCGACCGCGATGCTGTCGATGGCGGGAATGATCGTCGCGCTGGACGCCTACGGCCCGATCACCGACAACGCCGGCGGCATCGCCGAGATGGCGGAACTCCCGCCGGAAGTGCGCAACATCACCGATCCGCTGGATGCCGTGGGCAACACCACGAAAGCCGTGACCAAGGGGTATGCGATCGGTTCGGCGGCGCTCGCCGCACTGGTGCTGTTTGCCGACTACACGCACAACCTTGAAACGCATTTCGGCAGCGTGACCACCTTCGACCTGTCCAACCATTACGTGATCATCGGCCTGCTCATCGGCGGACTGATCCCGTACCTGTTTGGCGCGATGGCGATGGAAGCCGTAGGTCGTGCCGCAGGCGCGGTGGTG
>JBBQTR010000163.1:0-3477 GCA_038213095.1 Lysobacterales bacterium
AGCGCGGCCAGCCCGCCGCCGATCACCAGCACGAACATGAAGAACAGGATCGAGCGCCTGTGCGCCTGCAACCAGTCGGTTGCCGTCATTTGCCCGAGGTCCGGATCGCGGCGCCATCCTGGAGTTCGTAATTGCCTGACACCACGATCGGCAGTTTCGGGTCGATCGCGCCGGTGACGCCGTCGCGCGCTCCGCTTTCGACCAGCACGCGGACCGGTACGCGCTTGGCGTGCGCGTCGCTGACCTGGAACACATAGGAGCCCTTCGCGTCATCAAGAACCGCCGAGTGCGGCACCGTCCAGGTATCGGTCGCAGCCAGTGTCACCACGCCGCGTAATTTCATCCCCGGCAGCAGTGGCGCCTTGGGATCGTCTGGGCGGACGGAAACGTCGATCAGGCGCGTTTGCGGATCGAGCACCGCATACACCTGCGTGATCTTTGCGGGAATTTCGCCGCCGCCGAACACGGGCATCAGGCGCACCGGCATGCCAGGTGCGAGCTGCGCGGCATCCTCGGGTTCCGCGCCGAGCACCGCGCGCTGCGCACCCGCTTTCGACAGCTGCATCACGGTCGTGCCCGGTTGCACGCGGTCGCCTTGTTGCTGGGTCAGGCTGGCGATGACGGCGTCGTGGCTGGCTCGCACTGTCTGCGGGCCAGGCGCGGCGCCGAGCTGGTGTTGTGCGTTCGATCCGGCTTGCGCGTCGGCGAGAGCCTTGCGCGCCGCGGCAAGTTGCGCCTGCGTGGTCAGGCGTTCGGTAAACAATTCCTGTTGGCTGGCGAGTTCCTTCTGCGCCAGCGTGACCGCCGATTGTGCCTGCTGGAATGCTGCGGCCGCCGCAGGATCAGTGACGACTTCCAGCAGTGGATCGCCTGCGTGCACGCGTTCACCTGCGGCAACCAGCAGCCGCGAAATCAGGACGGGGCGCGCAAAACTCACGTTTTCGGTCGCGCCGACCTCTTGTGCGACTTCGCCGTACAACGTCAGCGTCCGTGGCAATGCTTCCTGGCGTGGCGGCATGGTCTCGACCAGAACGCTGGTGTCGGATGTGCTGTCGGCAGGTGCCGCTTGATCGGCTGACCCCTTACAGGCTCCAAGAAGTGAAACCAATAGCGACGCGCATACGAGCGTTGGCAGGATTGGGCGCAGTCGGTTCGGCATCATTACGGTTTCGCCATGGTGCTGTTGCTTGAGGAAGTGATATCGCCGCCAGGAATCTGGCTGCCGAACAGCGTCTGCAGGCTGATCTGCTGTTCTCGCAAGGCCTGTTCCAGCGTCAGCGCCTCGAGCCGCTTGGCGAGCAGGGCATCGCGCTGGGTGACGTAGGCGATGACGTCGATATTGCCGGCCTGGTAGGCGGATTGCGAATGCGCGGACAAGCGCTCGAGTTCTGCAATGCTGTGGCGGACATCGGCCAGCTGTTGTTCGGCCAGCACGCGATCTTCCAGAACGGCGTCGATATCCGCCGCAGCGCTTGCCAGCCGGGCGTGGTATTCGTCGAACAGGCGCTGGCGGGTCGCTTTCTCGATGGCGATGTTGCCGCGATTGCCATTGAAGATGGGCAAGGACAACCCGAGGTTGAAGCCGGTGGTGTAGATGCCGCTGGTGTCGCGCGCGCGATTGAAGCCCAGCGTCAACGCCGGGAACTGCGCCAGCACGGCAGCCCGGTATTTTTGTTCCTGGCTGCGATAGCCCGATGCCAGTGCGCGCAGGTCGGGGCGTAACTGGCCCAGTTGTGGCACCAGCGCACGCAATTGCGCGGCATCGACCTGCGGAAGGGTGTCGTCTTCGACCAGCAGCGGATGTGCACTCGGCGCCAGCCCTAGAAGCGTATTGAGGTCGTGGCGTGTCTGCGAGAGTTTGCGTTGCTGGTCCGCGATTTTCTGCTGAACGTCTCCAAGCGCGGCAAAATCCGTCGCGACGCTGTCGACGGTGACGTTGCCGGCATCCAAGGCGCGGCGCAATCGCGCCTGGCGGTCCGCGAAGAGGGCTCGTTCGTCATCGAGCACACGCAGGCTACGCTCGCCATCGACACTGCGTACGAACAGCAACCGCGCCTGCGCGACGGTCTGCCATTCCTTCCAAAGCAGCTCCTGCTCGCTCTGGGTCTGCGCGGCGGCGGCGGCGGATTTTTCGGCCGAATGTCTCAGCAGCGCATTGATGTCGTAACTGATCCCCAGGCCGAACGCGTTGGTGTTGCTGCCAGCGACATTGCCCGATGGATGATCTCCGCTCAAGCTGATCTGCGGATCGGGCAACAGGCCGGCAGAAAACGCCTGGGCACGAGCGATGCCGGCATCATCGCGTGCGATGCGTAATTCGGGATTGTTGGCGACCGCCAGCATCGCGGTCTCGGTGATGTCCAGACCGTCGGAGGGATCGAAGCGATGCGCGCGCAGGGCGGGCAGCGGCATGTGCGTGGCGTCGACCTGCAGCGTGCTGAGTTCTGCGGGTGTAGCAGGTCGGGTGTCGAGTGATTGCGGGTGGTACGTCGCGCATGCGGCCAAGCTTGAAAGCAGCACTGTCGCCATCAACTCCCCGGCGCGCGGCTTCAGCAGGATCGATCGCACGTGGCATGGCTCCGGGGTATACATCAGGCAGATGGTGACGAGTCGATTGTCAGCGAACCGTTAAACAACCTCGAAGTGTCAAAGGTCTTCATTGCCGAGGCCTTTCGTTGGACAGAGCGCAGCCATGCACCAGAAACAGGAAAGCCGCGAATTCTCGCGGCTTTCCGTGGACTCATGCGATCACAGGATCACGCCAGCCCGGCCTGCTTCATCACTTCAGCGGCGAAATCGTCGGTCTGCTTCTCTATGCCTTCGCCAACTGCAAGGCGCACGAAATTCAGTACCTGTGCGCCACCGGCAGCCTTCAGTGCGGCTTCGACGGTCTGGTTGGTGTCGAGCACGTAGGGCTGGCCGGTCAGGGTGATTTCGGAGACGGTCTTGGCGACCTTGCCGGAGATCATCTTCTCGAGGATTTCCAGCGGCTTGCCGGAATCCTTGACCTGCGCCATCGCGATTTCCTTCTCGCGCGCGACGAAATCAGCCGGCACGTGCGCGGGCGAGATGTACGGAGGATTCATCGCGGCGATGTGCATCGCCAGTCCGCGTGCCAGGTCGGCATTGCCGCCTTTCACTTCGACCAGCACACCGATGCGGCCGCCGTGGACGTAGGCGCCGATGGTGTTGCTGCTTTCCATCTTCGCCATGCGGCGGACCTGCACGTTCTCGCCAACCTTGGCCACGAGTCCTTGGCGGCCTTCGTCGACCGTCTGGCCAGACGAGGTCTTGGTCGCCCTGAGCGTTTCGGCATCCTGCGCATCGCTGTTCAACGCGGTCTGCGCCGCTTCGTCAGCGAACTTCAGGAAGCTCTCATCCTTGGCGACGAAATCGGTTTCGGAATTGATTTCAACCAGCACCGCTTTGTTGTCCGACTGCGCCATCGCGATGCGGCCTTCGGCGGCGATGCGGCTG
>JBBQTR010000164.1:0-3377 GCA_038213095.1 Lysobacterales bacterium
CACGTCGACAGTTGGCGAGGACGCTAGCCTTGCCAGCGCCATCTTCGATCCGGCCGAACCTGCTGACGCACCGTTTTACGATTACGAAAGTGCTACATATCCCAATGATCGCCGCCTCAAGCATCGTCGCAATGCGCGCGCACACACACGGGTGCTGCTGATCGACGATTCACCGACGATCGTTGCGTTGTTGCGAAAACTGTTGCGCCAGAACGGCTACGACACGCTGGAAGCCTTCGATGCCGAAACCGGCATCAAGCTTGCCTGCGATGAGAAGCCCGACATCATCTTCCTGGACATCGTCCTGCCCGGGATGAATGGTTTTGCGGCGTTGCGCACGCTGCGCCGCGAACCGCTGACGAAAACCATCCCGATCATCATGATCAGCGGCAATGCCGCCGCAACCGAGCAGTTCTACGTGCAGCGCATTGGCGCAGACGATTTCATGAAGAAACCCTTCGCCCGCGCCGAGGTTTTCAGCCGGATCGAACTGTTGCTCGATGCTGAATCCATTCCTCGACGCGCGAGCGAACGCAATCCTGTCGCATCCCAATCCATCCAGGGGCAGGATATATCCGCGCCTTGAGTCCGGCTGGCGAACGACCCGTATGCCGATGAGCGAAAGCCGCAAGGCCTTCCTGCAGATTCATGCCTGTGTAGTGCTGTGGGGATTCACGGCCATCCTGGGCAAATTGATCACGCTGCCAGCGTTGCCGCTGGTGTGGTGGCGGATGCTGATCGTGGTCGGCGCATTGGCGCTGGTCCCTCGCGTCTGGCACGGCGTGCGCGCCATGAGCCGCCGATTGTTGCTGTCCTACGCCGGCATCGGCGTGTTGGTGTCGTTGCACTGGTTGACGTTCTACGGCGCGATCAAACTGTCCAACGCATCGGTCGGTGCGACCTGCATGGCATTGGCGACGGTATTCACTGCGCTGGTGGAGCCAAAGCTTGCGCGCCGTGCGTTCTCGCGTCACGAGCTGATATTGGGCCTGGCGGTGCTGCCCGGTGTTGCCCTGGTCGTTGGCGGGGTGCCACATACCATGCGCGTGGGGATCGCCGTCGGTACGTTATCTTCTGTCTTCGTCGCACTGTTCGGATCGCTCAACAAGCGCATGGTGGAACACGCCGACCCACTGACCGTGACTGCTATCGAGCTTGGCGCCGGCATGCTGACGATGTCACTACTGGCACCATTGATGCCAATGGTGTTTCCCGCCTTTGCCGGCAACCTGCTTGTCCTGCCCGATGCGCATGACAGCCTGTTGCTGCTTGCACTGGCGCTGGCCTGCACGCTGTTGCCGTTCACGCTGTCGCTGGTCGCGTTGCGCCACATGAGTGCATTCACCGCGCAACTCGCAGTCAACCTGGAGCCCGTCTACGCCATCGCGCTGGCCATGATCCTGCTCGGCGAGCAGCGCCAACTCACGCCACAGTTCTATCTCGGGGTCGTGGTCATCCTGAGCGCCGTGCTGATCCATCCTTTGATCAGCCGCGCCACCCCGCTGCAGCACCCTGAGATGCTGGGGACGGCTGAAGCCAAGGGCGCTGCCGAATAGCGGCTTCATCCTGCCGGAAGATCGCGCCCGGTTCGGCTTTCGTGGCACGCTAGCAGCCGATCCCCCCATCGGTTGATGCATGTATCTCGAGCATTACGGCCTGAAGGAGCCGCCGTTCTCGATCACCCCCGATCCGCGTTTCGTCTTCCTCAGCGAACGCCATCGGGATGCGCTCGCGCATCTGTTGTTCGGGATCGGGCAAGGCGGCAGCGGCGGATTCGTGCAGCTGACCGGCGAAGTCGGCACTGGCAAGACCACCCTTTGCCGGCTGTTGCTGGAACAGATCCCGGCCGACACCCGCGTCGCGCTCATCCTCAATCCACGACTGACCCCAGTGGAGTTGTTGGAAACTATCTGTGAGGAATTGCATCTCGACATCGCCTTTCCCGGCAGCGAGGTACAACGCGGCAGCATCAAGGCACTGGTCGATGTGCTCAATGCTTATCTGCTGGACGCATACGCACAAGGATTGCGGGTGGTACTTATCATCGATGAGGCACAGAACCTGTCGATCGATGCGCTGGAACAAGTGCGCTTGCTGACCAACCTTGAAACCGACACGCAAAAGCTTCTGCAGATCATCCTGCTGGGCCAACCCGAGTTGCGCGTGCTGTTGGCGCGCGAGGACCTGCGCCAGCTCGCGCAACGCATCACCGCGCGTTTTCATCTCACGCCTCTGGATGCGACGGAAACCGAGCGTTACCTGCGTCACCGTCATGCCATCGCCGGCGGATTGCACCTGCCATTTTCGCGTGCTGCCATCCAGCGCCTGCATCAGCATTCTGGAGGCGTTCCGCGGCTCATCAATGTCCTCGCCGAACGCAGTCTGCTGGCAGGCTATGCACGAGACGCCACCCTGCTTGACGCACGCACGGTCGATCTTGCGGCAAAGGAGGCTTTGCCTCCGAAGATTCCCCATCCGTCCACGTGGAAGCCGCTACTGGCGACCGCCATCGTCGCCATCGTTGCGATATCCGTGTTCCTGGCGTTTCGCCATCCTTTCCGTGTCTCTGCACACGACGCTGCGACGCCACCGAAGATGCAATCTGCATCAGCGAGCACCCCGAAAACGCCCGCGACGCCGCTGATGGACGCTGCCACGCTGATGCAGGGTGTGGCTTCCACCAACTCCGCGTCGCTATCCGCTTGGCAGTCATTGCTCTCAGCGTGGGGGTTGCCTGACAGTCCTACCGACATTGACATCGCGGCGCATTGCGCGCCGACACTCGCCGATCAGGTGTTTTGCCTGCGCGGTCGCGCCACGCTCGACACGCTGACGGCAATCGACCGGCCGGCACTCCTGCATTTGCACATGGCCAGTCCTCCCAGCGAAGTTTGGGCCATGCTGATTGGTGCAGACGCGCTGCGCGTGCGACTGCAACTGGACGGCGCTGTCATCGACATCCCCCGTGTTGCACTACAGTCCGTGTGGAATGGCGATTACACCGCGATCTGGCGTTCACCCATCCAGTCAGCCACGCCACACATAGACGATGTGCGTCGGTTCCAGGCCGGACATGGCCTGACGCCCGATGGCGTGATCGGCCCTGAAACCAAGTTTGCATTATCGGCCGAAGGCTCCGGCCCGCATCTTCTGCGAAGCCTGCACTGATGTCGCTGATCCTCGAAGCACTGCGCAAATCAGAGGCCGAACGCCGTCGTGGCGAAACGCCGAATGTCCACGTCGAATTGTCGCCGTCACCTGAGATACGACGCAGTGGGATTCCAGCGTGGGGCTGGTGGATGATCGCGGCAGTCATTGGCGCGACTGGATGGTGGTTATTGCATGTGAAAACCTCGCCCGCACCCGCGCGAGTTGCA
>JBBQTR010000165.1:0-2698 GCA_038213095.1 Lysobacterales bacterium
TCGTGAGGATGTGGCTCTTGTTGGCGTGGCCGCACTTGAACTTGCCGGAAGCTGTCTTCCGGAAGCGCTTGGCCGCCGCCCGATTGGTCTTGATCTTGGGCATTGCGGGAGATCCTTTCGGTTGCTGTCACTGGCTGGGCGGCGGCTTGTGCACTCTGCACGCGCCACGCTTTCCATCCTGCCCTTGCCGGTCGTAAGTCGTTGATCCTGAAAGAATCCGCGACGGGTCCTGATGCTGCTGGTACAAACCCGGCGAACCGGGCCGCGCATTATGCGGGCTGGGCGGCCGGGTTGCAAATATTTCCTTTGCGAATCAGTGGCTTTGCCTTCCTTCTCCCAAGATATAGGGATCAAGAAAGCGCGATCAGGTCTTCTTCTTCGGCGCGATCATCATCACCATCTGCCGGCCTTCCAGGCGCGGGCGGGACTCGATGACGATGTCCTCTCCAAGATCCGTCTCGATGCGGTTGGCCATCTCGCGACCCAACTCCTGATGGCTCATCTCGCGGCCACGGAAGCGGATGTTGACCTTGATCTTGTCGCCCTCCTCCAGAAAGCGGCGCATGTTGCGCAGCTTGATCTGGTAATCGCCCTCATCGGTGACCGGGCGGAACTTCATTTCCTTGATCTCGACCTGCTTGGTCTTTTTCTTGGCCAGGTTCGCCTTCTTCTGCAGCTCGAACTTGAACTTGCCAAAATCCATGATCCGGCAGACCGGCGGATCGGCATTGGGCTGGATTTCCACCAGATCCATGCCTTCCTCTTCGGCCTTCGCGAGGGCTTCCTCGCGCGACAGGACGCCAACCATTTCACCGTCACTACCGATCACGCGCACCTTGGGGACGCGGATTTCGTTGTTCTTGCGATTCTGCTTTTCAGGGGTACTGATGTTGCAATCTCCGGAGTGGAACGTGCCGACCCGATCGGGCCGGATCTAGTGTTCAGGGTGCGACGTGCTCACCGTGTAAACGTGCGGCGAAGTCGGCGACGGACATGGTCCCCAGGTCCTCCCCCGATCGCGTGCGCACGGAAACTGCGCCATTGTCCTTCTCGCGGTCCCCGACCACCAGCAGGTATGGCACACGCTGCAACGTGTGCTCGCGGATCTTATAGCCGATCTTCTCGTTCCGCAAATCGGCGGTGGCGCGGACTCCTTGATTTGCAAGGGTTTTGCGCACCTGTTCGACCCAATCCGCCTGGGCATCAGTGATATTCATGACCACCGCCTGCACCGGCGCCAGCCACGATGGGAAATTGCCGGCGTGGTGCTCGATCAGGATCCCGATGAAGCGCTCCATCGAAACGACGATGGCGCGATGCAGCATTACCGGGTGCCGCTTCTGGCTGGTCTCATCCACGTATTCGGCGCCCAGCCGTCCGGGCATCATGAAATCGACCTGCATCGTGCCCAGCTGCCAGGTGCGGCCGATGGCGTCCTTGAGGTGGTATTCGATCTTCGGGCCGTAAAACGCGCCCTCGCCTGGCAGTTCTTCCCATTCCACACCGCAGGCACGCAGCGCATTGCGCAGCGCTGCCTCGGCCTTGTCCCATGTTGCGTCGTCGCCCAGGCGCGGCTCAGGTCGCAGGGCAAGCTTGAGCTGGACGTCGGTGAATCCGAAATCGGCGTAAACCGCCATCGCCTGTTGGTGGAAGGCGGTGACCTCGGCCTCGATCTGGGCTTCGGTACAGAAGATATGACCGTCGTCCTGAGTGAATCCGCGCACGCGCAGGATGCCGTGCAGTGCGCCCGACGGTTCGTTGCGATGGCAGGCTCCGAACTCGCCGTAGCGGATCGGCAAGTCGCGATAGCTGTGCAAGCCCTGGTTGAACACCTGCACGTGGCCCGGACAGTTCATCGGCTTCAGCGCATAGGTGCGCTTCTCCGACTCGGTGAAAAACATGTTGTCCTTGTAGTTGTCCCAGTGTCCTGATTTTTTCCACAGTTCGACGTCAAGGATCTGCGGACAGCGCACTTCGGCATAGCTGCTGTCGCGGTACACCTTGCGCATGTACTGCTCGACAACCTGCCAGACCGACCATCCCTTCGGATGCCAGAACACGAGGCCTGGGGCTTCTTCCTGCAGATGGAATAGATGCTGCTGCTTGGCGATCTTGCGATGGTCGCGCTTGTCGGCTTCCTCGATACGCAGGATATACGCGGCGAGTTGCTTCTTGTCGGCCCAGGCGGTGCCATAGATGCGCTGCAGCTGCTCGTTCTTCGAGTCGCCACGCCAGTACGCGCCGGAAATGCGCGTGAGCTTGAATGCCTTCAGGAATCGCGTATTCGGCACGTGCGGGCCCCGGCACATGTCGACGTATTCCTGGTGGTAGTACAGCCCCATCGCCTGCTCATCGGGCATGTCATCGACCAGCCGCAGCTTGTAGTCCTCGCCGCGCGACCTGAATACCTCGATCACCTCGGCGCGCGGCGTCACCTTCTTGACGACGTCGTACTCGGTGTCGATCAGTTCCGCCATGCGCTGTTCGATCGCCGCGAGGTCTTCGGGAGTAAACGGGCGCTCGTTCCAGATGTCGTAGTAGAAGCCCTCCTCGATCACCGGGCCAATCACCATTTTCGCGTCCGGATACAACTGCTTGACGGCGTGCCCGACCAGATGCGCGGCGGAGTGTCGAATGATCTCGACGCCAGCGTCATCTTTCGGGGTGATGATCTGCAACGTCGCGTCGCGGTCGATGC
>JBBQTR010000166.1:0-2648 GCA_038213095.1 Lysobacterales bacterium
GGACGGAAATTGCCCTTCGAGCACCAGTACCGCATCGCCGCTCGTCAATGCCAGGTTGCGCGCGGCAATTGCAATTCCATAAGCGGCCGAGGGCACGAACGCGACACCCTCGACATCACCGTCGAACCACTGTGCCGCCAGAGCGCGGACGCGTTCGACGCCGGCATTCCAGTCCGCGTCCGTACCGCTCCATGGGATGCCGCTGCGTGCCAGCACGGCCTGTCCGGCCTCCAGCACACACCGCAACATCGGCGCATGCGCGCTGGTGTCCAGATAGGTCATGCCGGCGGGCAGCTCGAACTGCACGCGCAGTGCATCGGCCTTCGCTGAAACTGTGGGGATCACGGACATACGGCACTCTAACGCGGGCCTGATCGCATCGTGCACCGGGCACGGCCGGCGTTTGGCCCTTCGTCACCCGGCAGTCGCGCTTGCACCGTATCCTGCGCCCGATGTCTGCACGTCCCGACGCCACCTTCGCAGCCGCATCCCGCGCCGCGCCGAACGCCTTCGACGTGTTGGCGGCGAGATACCGTGCGGTGCGTGCACGCAGCCTGCATCTGGCCGCGCCGCTGTCGGCCGAAGACGCGATGGTGCAGAGCATGCCCGACGCCAGCCCGTCGAAATGGCATCTGGCGCATACGACGTGGTTTTTCGAGCGTTTCGTGCTCGGTGCCCATGCGGGTTATCGGCCCGTTGATCCGCAGTGGGATTACCTGTTCAACAGCTATTACCAGAGCGTCGGCCCGATGCATGCGCGGCCACAGCGCGGATTGATTTCGCGCCCGTCGCTGGATGCGGTGCGCGCATATCGCGGCGAGGTCGATGCGCGCATCGCGCGACGCTTCGATGCTGGCGACCTGGACGTCGACGACCTGCGCGTGCTGCTGCTCGGCACCCACCACGAGCAACAGCATCAGGAATTGTTGCTGACCGACATCAAACATGCCTTGTGGTGCAATCCATTGAAGCCGGCGTATCGCAATGACCTTCCGATGACTGGCGGCGTTGCGACATCGCTGCGCTGGCGCGCATATGACGAAGCCATCGTCGAGATCGGCGCAACCCCTTGGCCGGCAGTTGGCGGGCACGCCACCGATACTTTTGCGTTCGACAGCGAATCACCGCGACATCGCGTGCTGGTGGGCGCGCACGCGCTTGCCAGTCGTCCAGCCAGCAACGCCGACTACCGCGCCTTCATCGATGACGGCGGCTATCGTGATCCAAACCTGTGGATGAGCGAAGGCTGGGCGCGCGTGCAGGAGGAGCGCTGGTCGCAACCAATGTACTGGGATGCGGATGGCGAGCGTGAATTCACCCTGGCTGGCCTGCGCGCACTCGAGCCAGATGCGCCGGTCTGCCACCTGAGTTATTTCGAAGCCGACGCCTTCGCGCGCTGGGCGGGTGCGCGCCTGCCGACCGAATTCGAATGGGAACAGGCCGCGGCGATACAGGTAGTCGACGGTAATTTCGCCGACGACGACCTCCTGCATCCGCACGCGGCGTCGTTACCGGATGCCAGCAAGCAGGGCGAAGGCCTGCAGCAATTGTTCGGCGATGTCTGGGAGTGGACGTCCAGCGCCTACACCTCGTATCCGGGATTCCGCCCACTGCCTGGCGCACTGGGCGAATACAACGGCAAGTTCATGTGTGGACAATGGATCCTGCGCGGCGGGAGTTGCGCCACCCCGCGCGACCACATGCGCGCCAGCTACCGCAATTTTTTCGCACCCCCCGCACGCTGGCAGTTTTCGGGCGTGCGACTGGCCAGGGACACGGCATGAACACCACCCTAAAAAGCCCCCTCTTCAAAAGCGCCACGCTCAAACTCACCGACCTGCGACCGACCCCCGATGACATCACCGGCGATGTGCTGGCCGGGCTGGCACGCTCGCCCAAGCGGTTGCCGTCGAAGTATTTCTACGACCGCCGCGGCTCGGAACTGTTCGAGGAAATCACCCGGCAGCCTGAGTACTACCTGACCCGCGTCGAGTTGTCACTGCTCGAGGCGAGTGCGGCGGAAATCAGCGGCGTGGTTGGGCCGCGCGCGCATGTGGTCGAGTACGGTAGCGGCAGCGGTCGCAAGACGCGCATCCTGCTCGATGCACTCGAGGATCCGGTGGCCTACACGCCCATCGAGATTTCGCGCAGTGCGTTGCTGGCGAGCATGGAGCGACTGGGCCGCGAATTCGACGACATCGAACTGCTGCCGGTGTGCGCCGACTTCACTCAGCCAATCGAAATCCCCGAGCCCGAGCGCAAGGCGGAACATGCGTTCGTGTTCTTCCCCGGCTCGACGCTGGGCAACTTCACCGACGATGAGGCCGTGCGGCTGCTGCGCGCCATGCATGCCACGATGGGTGCGCGCGGCGGCGCGCTGATCGGCATCGACCTGCAGAAATCACCGGCGATCATCGCGCCGGCGTACAACGATGCCGCCGGTGTCACCGCGGCGTTCACGCTCAACCTGCTGGCGCGCCTCAACCGCGAGATCAACAGCGATTTCCACCTGGACGGTTTCGAGCATCGCGCCGACTACCGGGTCGACACCGGCCGCATCGAGACCTTCCTGGTCAGTCGCCGGACGCAGGTGGTGACGGTCGAAGGGCATCGCTTCGAGTTCGCCGCCAGCGAGGCGATGCAGGTCG
>JBBQTR010000167.1:0-2532 GCA_038213095.1 Lysobacterales bacterium
TTTTGAAAACACATTCAGCACCGTCGCGAAGGCGCGATGGCGGCAGGCAGGACGAGCGGACGATTGTGGGACTTGGCAACACAAACCCGATCAAACAATCAGCAACACAGACAAGTTGCATAAAACTGGAGGACGAGGTCATGGCGCATTTTGAACTGGTGGAAAAGATGGCTCCCAACGCGGTCATCAAGGTTATTGGCGTTGGCGGTGGTGGCGGAAACGCGGTGGCGCACATGGTCAATGGCAACATCGATGGGGTGGAGTTCATCACCGCCAACACCGACTCGCAGGCGATCAAGAACTGCGGCGCGAAGTTGCAACTGCAGCTCGGCAGCAACGTCACCAAGGGACTCGGTGCGGGAGCGAATCCGGAAGTCGGCCGTCAGGCGGCGCTGGAAGATCGCGAACGCATCATGGATGCGCTCGGTGGCGCCGACATGGTTTTCATCACCGCAGGCATGGGTGGCGGCACCGGCACCGGTGCGGCTCCCGTCGTGGCGCAACTGGCCAAGGAGATGGGTATCCTCACGGTCGCGGTCGTGACCAAACCCTTTCCATTCGAAGGTCGCCGTCGCATGCAGGTGGCGCTCAAGGGCATCGAGGAGTTGAGCCAGCATTGCGACTCGCTGATCACGATTCCAAATGAAAAACTCATCACCGTGCTCGGCCGCAATGCGACCATGATCCAGGCATTCCGTGCGGCCAACGACGTGCTGCTCGGCGCAGTGCAGGGCATCGCGGACCTGATCGTGCGCCCGGGCCTGATCAACGTCGACTTTGCCGACGTACGCACCGTGATGTCGGAGATGGGCTTGGCGATGATGGGCACCGGCCACGCGCGTGGCGACGATCGCGCATCGGCCGCGGCGGAGGCGGCGATCCAGAACCCGCTGCTCGACGACGTCAACCTGTCCGGCGCCAACGGCATCCTGGTCAACATCACTGCCGGCCCGGATTTCACGATGGCCGAGTTCGACGAGGTTGGTCGCACCATCGAGAATTTCGCCGCCGAAGACGCGACCGTGGTCATCGGCACCGTGCTTGATCCGGACATGCAGGACGAAGTCCGCGTCACTGTTGTCGCCACCGGGCTCAACCGTAACGTTGCACGCCAGGGCGTGCGTGGGAGTGAGCGCGACCATGATCGCGACAGCGGTCGGGACTCCTTGCGCAAGCCACAGGTCCAGCTGATCCATTCGCAGGGCAAGCGCGATGGCACCACCGGAATGCTGATCGACGAGGTGTCCGACCCGTATTCGCCATCGCCAGGCATGGGCATCGCCGCCAGCCTGCGTGGACGTGGCGGTAGCGAGACCACCGCGCCGGCCGTTGCCGATTTCGGCAATGACAGCAGCTACCTGGACATTCCCGCGTTTTTGCGTCGGCAGGCGGATTGATCCGCGGGAAGACCACTGTCGCCGGATTGGAAAGAGGCACCGCCGCGTTCCAGGCGCGGCGGCGGTCACCTCGCATGGGGCAAGCGGCTTCGATTGACCCGTGGCGGGGCGTTCAGCATCGCGTGGTAACCTTCACATCCTGATAACGGCTGCTTGCCGTCCCCCTGAACGATCGCTTGCGATGAGTCATGAGTCGCACTAGCCTCGGGCCTGCATGCTCAAGCAACGCACCATCAAGAACGTCATCCGCGCCACCGGCGTCGGGCTGCACAGCGGCGAGAAGGTGTTTCTCACGTTGCGCCCGGCTGCGGCCGAGACAGGGATTATTTTCCGCCGCACCGACCTGGATCCGGTGGTCGAGATCCCCGCCAAAGCGGAACTCGTCACCGAAACCATGCTGTGCACTGGCTTGTCGCATGGCGGCGGCCAGGTACTGACCATCGAACACCTGATGTCGGCACTGGCTGGCTTGGGGATCGACAATGCCTACATCGACTTGTCCGCGCCGGAAGTGCCGATCATGGATGGCTCGGCCAGCCCGTTCGTGTTCCTGCTGCAGTCGGCGGGCATCGTCGAGCAGGCTGCGCCCAAGCGTTTCATCCGCATCAAGCGCGTGCTGGAAGTCCGCGATGGCGACAAGATCGCGCGTTTCGAACCGTATGACGGCTTCAAGCTTGGTTTCACCATCCAGTTCGACCATCCGATGATTCCAGCCACGCAATCGCGCGCGGAGGTGGAATTTTCTACTGTCGCCTACGTCAAGGAAGTCAGTCGCGCACGCACGTTCGGCTTCATGCGTGACTTGGAATTCATGCGCGAGCGCAACCTGGGCCTCGGCGGCTCGATGGACAATGCGATCGTGCTCGACGAATTTCGCATACTCAATGACGACGGGCTGCGCTACGGCGATGAATTCGTGCGCCACAAGATCCTGGATGCGGTGGGCGATCTGTATCTGGCCGGCCACGCGATCCTTGGTGCATTTGAGGGATACAAATCCGGCCATGCGCTCAACAACAAACTAGTACGTGCCTTGCTAGCCGAGCGGTCGGCATGGGAAGAAGTGACGTTTCCGGCAGTCGAGACGGCGCCGATCGGATACGGCGCCCTGCATCTGGCATGAGGCATCGTTAAT
>JBBQTR010000168.1:0-2441 GCA_038213095.1 Lysobacterales bacterium
TCCAGAATGTCGCCGATACATTGGCAGCGCTCGAACAGGACGCCGAGGGGCTGAAATCGGCAGCAAGCGCGCAGGACCAAGCCTCCGTGACGCTTGACCTGTCGCAACGCCAGCGCAAGGACGGCTATGGCAGCTACCTGACCTTGCTGACCGCCGAGCAGGCCTATCAGCAAGCCCGTATCAACCTCGTCCAAGCGCAGGCCAATCGCTTTGCCGATACGGCGGCGCTGTTCCAGGCGCTTGGCGGTGGTTGGTGGCGGCGCGCGGATCTCGCCCGTGACAACGATGAAAAATAAATCAACCCGTGAGATTGCGCCTGTGGAATGTCTGGTGAGATTCAAGTTTGCACTTGCATGTGTCCTGCCCGTGATGGCAACGCTGGCGGGGATTGCCGGCTGCACGCCCAAGTTGGGGGACGAGGCGCAGGCCGCATCCGTCACCGCCACTGACGTGGCGCTGACAGCTGACCAGCAAAAGAACGTGCACCTGTACACCGTCGCGCGGTCAAGTTTTGGCAATACCGTTGAGACGTCCGGTACGGTCGACTTCGACAACGATCACGCCACGAGCGTGCTGGCACCATTTTCCGGTCCGGTGTCGCGACTGCTGGTATCGCCGGGCCAGCACGTCCGCAAGGGCGAACCATTGGCGGTGGTGGATTCGCCGGATTTTGCCGCGGCGATCAGTGCCTATGGCAAGGCAACAGCGAATGCCACGAACGCACGCCGCCTTGCCGCCGCCGACAAGGATCTTGTGGCGCATGACGGCGTTGCCGCACGCGAAGCGCAACAGGCGGAAACCGACGCGATCAATGCCAATGCCGATCGCGACGCCGCGCTGCAGGCGCTGCGCTCGCTGGGTGTCGATCCAAAAACGATCAACGCCGCAGGCCATTCGATGTCCCGCGTCGGGGCCGTCATTCGCTCGCCGATCGCGGGCACGGTGGTGGAAAAATTGATCACGCCCGGACAACTCCTGCAAGCGGGCACCACGCCGTGCTTCACCGTCGCCGACCTTTCTAAGGTCTGGGTCATGGCACAGATATCGGGTTCCGACCTTACCTCGGTCCACGTGGGCGATGCGGCTGACGTGCTGATCGACGGAGCATCAGATCCAATCCATGGAACCGTGACCAATATTTCGGCGCTGGTGAACCCTGACACCCGTGCCGTGGTCGCGCGCGTGGTGGTGGACAACCCCGGCGACGTCTTGAAGAAGCATATGTATGTGCGGGTGGTGATCCATTCGCGCCAGCAGAGCACCGGCATGCTCGTCCCGGCTTCGGTGGTCCTGCGCGATGACGAGAACCTGCCGTTCGTCTATCTCGCCCAGCCTGGCGGGCACTTCGCGCGACAGCATGTTGACCTTGGAGCGCGCACGGGAGACGAGTACGTGATCGCCTCCGGACTCAAGCCAGGCGACCGGATCGTGATCGACGGCGGCATCTTCCTTCAATTCATGCAAAACCAATGAGCGACGAACCACCTCCCGCCGGCTCGCCATCGCGGGCGGCTTCGATCATGAACCGGATCGTGGCTTCGTCACTGGGACAACCCATCCTCGTCATCCTCATGACGTTGTTGCTGCTGGGTGCTGGGTGGCAGTCGTTGAAGCGCCTGCCCGTGGACGCCTATCCGGATCTTTCGCCGCCGATCGTCGAGATCGTCACGCAATGGCCGGGACACGCAGCCGAAGAAGTGGAACGGCTGATCACGGTGCCCGTCGAAGTCGGGATGAACGGCATCCCCAAGACAACCGTGACCCGCTCGATCTCGCTGTACGGATTATCCGACGTCAAGATCACCTTCCACGATGGGACGGACAACAATTTCGCACGCCAGGAAGTGTTCAACCGGATCGCGGACATCGGCCTGCCGACGGGTATTACTCCTTCGGTATCGCCCCTGACGTCGCCCTCGGGGCTCATTTACCGATACGTGTTGCAAAGCCCCGACCGGTCGCCGATGGAGCTTAAGACCATCGAGGACTGGACGGTCAAGCCTCAATACAAAACCGTGCCGGGCGTGGCGGATGACTCGGGGTTCGGCGGCGGAACCATGCAGTACCAGGTACTGCTCGACCAGGCGAAGATTGCCGGGGTCGGCTTGTCACCGCAACAGGTAGAGAGCGCGCTGGCAGCCAACAACAGCAATGCCGGTGGCGGATTCTATTCGCAGGGCGGCCAGTTCTATTACGTGCGCGGTGTGGGCCGGCTGGAATCGGTGGAGGACATCGGCAACGTCGTACTGGCGGTGCATGATGGCGCGCCGGTGTTGCTCAAGGATGTCGGTCGCGTGGTGATTGGCATCGCACCGCGCCTGGGCGAATTCGGTTTCGAGAAGCAGGACGACGCCGTTGAAGGCGTGATCTTCCTGCGCACCGGTGAAAAAACCCAGGATGTGCTGAAGCAGGTAGAGGCGAAGACGAAGGAACTGAACGAT
>JBBQTR010000169.1:0-2265 GCA_038213095.1 Lysobacterales bacterium
AGCTGGCGGCGATGTTCGACCGGAAGCTTCGCTTTGCGTGCGAGGCTCGTTGCGATCTCGCCAAGGATGACGGACTCGGTAAAGTTTTTTGACCCAATGACGATCTGTTTTTTATCGTGCGTTGCGTCCAGAGCCATCGCCGTGGTCGCCATCACTCCGCATAGCGACAAGCACAGCAGCATGCACGCGACTGGCCACCGCCTCATGCATGCACCTGCAACGTGCGTTGCGCGGTCATGAACGCCGGCACGAAGGCATCGGCCGGCATTTCCATCAGCTCGCGCGCGCTGCCCTGTTGCAGCACGCGACCATCGCGCAGCAGCACCAGCGTGTCGCCCAGGTAAGCCGCCTCGGCGACATCGTGGGTGACCAGCACCACGGTCTTGCCCAAGCCGGAAAACAGCGTGCGCATCTGCGTCTGCAACTCGTTGCGCACGATCGGGTCCAGCGCGGCGAGCGGCTCGTCCAGCAACAACACCGGTGGGTCGAGCATCAGCGCGCGGATCAATCCGACGCGCTGGCGTTGGCCACCGGACAGCTCGGCCGGATAACGCGCCAACGCATCGCGGGGCAACCGGCACAGCGTGGCCAGGTCGTCGATGCGTGACGCGATGCGTTGCGCCGACCAGTCCAGCGTGCGTGCCAGCAGTCCGGCGTTGGCGCCAGCGGTGAGGTGTGGAAACAATCCGCCTTCCTGGATCACGTAACCGATCCGTCGCCGATGCTCGAGCAAGGCATCACGGCGCAAAGGCGCATCGTCGAAGCGAACCTCGCCGCTGTCGGGCCAGTCAAGCCCCAACAGCATCCGCAACACACTGGATTTTCCTGCACCGCTCGGACCGATCAGCGCAGTGGTGCGCCCCGCCGCAATCGTCAAATCCACGCCATCCAGCGCGACCGCATTGTCGTAATGCCTGACTACCTGGCGGAGTTCGAACATGCCCGCAGGATAGCGGGCATCGAGACGAAACGCTTCAGCCGCACGCTTCAGTCGCGATGCCAGACCAGGCAGCGGTTGTTGGCCGGCATGGCGATGTCCTCGCGCAAGTGCAGCCCGATCGCGCGCGCCAACGCATCCACCGACTCGAAATCGCGAATGCCAAAACGCGGATCGCGCGCTTTCAGCCATTCGTCGAACTCGCGATTGCTGTCGCAGGTGTATGCGCCTGCGTAGTTGAACGGACCGTAGACCACGACATTCGCCGATCCTGCCAACACATGACCGAGACCGCTGAAGAACGCCTCGACTTCGGGCCAGCCCATGATGTGCAAGGTATTGGCACTGAATGCAGCATCGAATCCATCCTGCGGCCAAGCTCCGCGCACGACGTCCAGTTCGACCGGGGCGGGTGTGTTCGATAGCCCCGCATCATCCAGCCATGCACGAATCCCTGGTAGATGGTCGGCGACATCCGAGCACTGCCATGTCAGCCAAGGCATCGCCGCGGCGACATGCACGGCGTGCTGCCCGGTGCCGCTGCCGATTTCCAGCACCCGGCGACGATCTGCGAAGTATTTGCGCAACACCACAAGGATCGGATCGCGGTTGCGCTCGTACGCGGGCGAAAGTGGTTTGTCCAGCATTGGATCGACGTGGGTCATCGTGCTACACCGATGTCGGCCATGATGCTCATCGCCATGGCTTCCGCGGTCTTGATGCCATCCACGCCCGCCGACAGGATGCCGCCCGCATATCCCGCACCTTCGCCGGCCGGAAATAACCCGCGCGTGTTGAGACTGTGCCCGTCCTCGCCGCGGGTGATGCGTACAGGTGATGACGTGCGTGTCTCCACGCCGGTGAGCAGGGCGTCATGCATTGCAAACCCCTTGAGCTGCTTGTCGAATGCGAACAACGCCTCGCGGATTGCCTGGATGGCGTAGCGTGGCAACGATCCGTCAAGACTCCCCAGGCGCACGCCAGGCGTGTACGACGGCAACACCGCGCCGAACTGCTCCGATGGGCGATTGGCGATGAAGTCGCCGACCAGTTGTCCCGGTGCTTCGTACTCGCCGCCGCCCAGCTCAAACGCCAGTGACTCCCAATGCCGCTGCAGTGCGATACCGGCGAGCGGCCCCTCACCGTAAGACGCGTAATCTTCCGGCGTGATCCCGCACACAATCGCAGCATTCGCATTGCGCTCGTTGCGCGAGTATTGACTCATGCCGTTGGTGACCACGCGTCCCGGTTCGCTCGCTGCCGCGACCACGGTGCCCCCCGGACACATGCAGAAGCTGTAGACGCTGCGTCCGTTGCGACAGTGATGC
>JBBQTR010000170.1:0-2089 GCA_038213095.1 Lysobacterales bacterium
ATTCGGCGTGGCCATCCCCAGTCTGGGGTCGCGTCGCTGCGCGTCCATATACACCGGAACTGCTGGTCGAGCGGATCGCGCTGCTGCAGGAAACGCTGCTCACCTGATGCCGGGTTTCGATCAGATCATCCCGAAGATCGATTTGCTCGGCGAGGATGCGTTGCTGGTGCATCTCGCCAGCAGCATGGACACCGATTGCACCACTCGCGTGCATGCACTGGCACGTCGCATCGAATCGGCACGACCGGAGTGGCTTCGCGACATCGTTCCTGCCTACGCCAGCCTGGCGTTGTTCATCGATCTTTCCGCGTTTTCGCCCACCGTGGATGCACTGGATGAAGCGACCATATGGTTGCAGCAGGTGTTCGTGGGCGAAGAGTTTGTCGAACGTTTTGTCGAAGGCCGTCTGATCAGGGTGGGTGTCCGATACGGGGGCGAGAATGGTCCGGACCTTGCAGCGGTCGCCGCGCACGCCGGAATGCCGATAAGCGAAGTGATTGAACGCCATGTCGCGGTGGAATACCGCGTGGCGATGATCGGCTTCGCCCCCGGATTCCCATATCTACTGGGTCTCGACCCCGCACTGGCGATGCCACGCTTGCAGACCCCGCGAACCCGGGTTGCTGCAGGCAGTGTCGGGATCGGCAACGACCAGACCGGGATTTATCCGCGATCTAGTCCCGGCGGCTGGCGCATCATCGGTTGCACCACGCAATCGCTGTTCGATCCGCAACGCGATCCGCCATCGCTGCTGGCGGCTGGGGATCGCGTGCGTTTCGTTGCTGTTGATTATTCTGGCGAGGATGCCCTGTTGTGAGCACGCCGCCATGAGCGTGCGCGTGGTGACGCCCGGGCTGCTGACGACCGTGCAGGACTTCGGTCGAACTGGCAGCCGCCACATGGGCGTCGGTTGTGCGGGTGCACTGGATGCGTATTCGCATACGATCGCGAATCTGCTGGTCGGCAATCGTTCCGATTCCGCGACGTTGGAAATCACCCTCGCCGGACCACGATTGCATTTCGGGCAAGCCGCGCGGATCGCCATCTGCGGCGCTGACATCGATGCGCACGTCGACAAGGTCGCGATTCCGGGTTGGCGTCCCATCCTGCTGCCTGCAGGCAGCGTCCTCGCACTCGGCGCTTGTCGGCGTGGCGCGCGCGCATATCTTGCGGTAGAAGGGGGTGGGTTTGTCGTCCCGAAGGTGCTGGACAGCGCGAGCACCGATTTGCGTGGGGGGTTTGGCGGTTTCCAGGGACGTGCGCTCATCGCGCACGATGAGCTCGACATTGGACCATCGACCGACAACGTCGCTGACGTGCACATCACGCCATGGTGGGTCGATCCGACGCCCGAGCTGGACTTCGACGCGCCAGCCATCATTCGCTTCCTGCCCGGCAGTGACGGCACCGTTCTGTGGGATGGAATGTTCGCGCATCAATGGCGTATCGCCAACACAAGCAACCGCCAGGGCTTGCGGCTCGAAGGCGTTGCATTGCAGCCGGCAGATACAGCCGAGCGAGTTTCCGCGCCCGTCGTACCAGGCGCGATCCAGCTGCCAGCCGACGGCCGCCCGATCATCCTGCTCGCCGATGCACAAACGCATGGCGGCTATCCCGTGATCGGTCACGCCATCCGCGCCGACTGGCCGCGACTGGCGCAGCTTCGTCCCGGCGACGCACTGCATTTCCAGGCCTGCACGCAAAATCAGGCCAAACAAGCGCGACTCGATCAGGCGCAGCAATTGGCGCGGCTTGCACTGGCGATCGTGGCCCGTGACGGCATGTGAATAAAAGCCCGCGACTCAAAAACGTGACCAGTCAGCGTTGCGCCTGTCTGCGCGAGGGCATAGTCTCGACGCTTCCGCAAGAGGAGTCACCCGCATGCGTAGGTTCCGCGTGGTCACGTTGTCCGCTTTCATCGCCGCCGCGCTTCTGGCCGGCTGCAAACAAGACACCAATGCGCCGGCTCCGGCCAAGGCTCCATCAGCGGCGACACCTGCGGCCAACGACAGTGCGGCATTGGCAACGGCGGTCGATGCCTTCATCCAGGGCGCCTTCGCACACAACCCGGTCTTTGCCGCCAACGCAG
>JBBQTR010000171.1:0-1649 GCA_038213095.1 Lysobacterales bacterium
CAGCTGCGCGGTAGGCGCATCGCTACCAGTTATCCCGCCTTGTTGGCCGAGTGGCTTGCCACGAACAAGATCGACGCTGAAGTGATGATGTTGTCGGGATCCGTTGAAATCGCGCCGCGGCTGGGCAAGGCTGACGCCGTCTGCGACCTGGTGTCCAGCGGCGCGACATTGACCGCTAATCAGTTGAAGCCTGTTGAAACATTACTGGCCAGCGAAGCGGTGCTGGCTGGGCCCGTCGGCGCATTCGATGATGAGCGTGCCGAGCTCGCCTCCCTCCTGCTGCGACGCATGGACGGGGTCTTGCGGCTGAAGGACAGCAAGCTGCTGCTGTTCCAGGCCAGTCGCGGTGCGGTGGCGGAATTGTTGAAACTGCTGCCCGATGCCGAAGCCCCAACTGTGACCAGTATCGATGGCAGCGAGCGCCTGGCGTTGCAGGCGATCTGCCATGGCGCGGTGACGTGGCAACGGCTCGAAGATCTCAAACGCGCCGGCGCGAATGGCCTTCTGGTATTGCCGGTCGAGCGGATGCTGGCATGACCGAATTCAAATGGACGCGTTTGCAGTGGTCACGACTTGACGCCGATGCACGCCGCACGGCCCTGCAACGTCCTGTGCAACGGATGAGTGCGCAGGTCAGTGGGACGGTTGCATCGATCATTGATGAGGTGCGCACACGCGGGGATGCGGCATTGCGCGAATTCGGCACGCGTTTCGATGGCGTGGCGTTGGATGACTTCCTGGTTCCCGATGACGAATTCGCGGCTGCATCGGAAGCTGTTCCCGCAGAATTGAAAGCAGCGATTGGCGATGCAGCATCACGGATCGAGCGCTACCACTACGCGGGTATGATGCAGCCGTACGTGGTGGACACCGCCGATGGCGTGCGCTGCGAACGCATCCTGCGCGGGATCGCACGCGTCGGCCTGTATGTGCCTGCAGGCAGTGCACCGCTGCCGTCCACGGCCTTGATGCTCGGTGTGCCGGCGCGGTTGGCCGGGTGTCGCGAGGTGGTGCTGTGTACGCCGCCGCGCCCGGACGGCAGCGCAGATCCTGCGGTGCTATACGCAGCGCAGGAGTGCGGAATTTCGCGCGTCTTCAAGATCGGTGGCGCGCAAGCCATCGCGGCGATGGCGTTCGGCACACCCAGCGTTCCGGCCTGCGATAAATTGTTTGGACCCGGCAATGCCTATGTAACAGAAGCCAAACGGCAGATATCGATGCACCAGAATAGCGCCGCGATCGACATGCCGGCTGGGCCGTCGGAAGTGCTGGTGATCGCCGACGCCGGCGCCAATCCAAGGTTCGTTGCCGCGGATCTGCTGTCCCAGGCCGAGCATGGCCCCGATTCGCAAGTCGTGTTGTTGTCGAACGATGACGCGTTGCTCGATGCTGTCGAACAGGAATTGCAGGTGCAACTGCAGCGGCTCCCACGCGCAACCATCGCATCTCAGGCGTTGTCCGCTTCGGTCGCGATCTTCGTGGACACACTTGATGTTGCCTTCGGCATCAGCAATACGTATGCCCCAGAGCATCTGATCCTCGCGTTGCGTGAGCCACGTGGGTGGCTGGATCAAGTGCAGGCGGCAGGATCGGTGTTCCTGGGCGATTGGGCCCCCGAAGCACTAGGCGATTATTGCAGCGGCACCAAT
>JBBQTR010000172.1:0-1576 GCA_038213095.1 Lysobacterales bacterium
CCGATCGTGTTGCCGTGATCGATCGCTGGACTCGCCGGTGCCAGCCCATGCGTCTGCGTCGGCCCGCCGTAATTCGCCAGCGGCGTGAGTTGCGGTTCGTTGCTGATCGTGTCGCCGGGCAAGATCATGTTCACCGACGACATGATGAGATTGTTCGCGCCGCCGACGGTGATCGTGCACGCCGTGATGCCGCAGCGCGAAGCGATGTCCGAAGCGATGCCTGCACTCAGGTTGCGCGCGATCAACGTGCTTTGCAGCGTCGACGGATTGCCGAGCGCGAGACCGCCGATACCGGTCGCTGCCGTCGCGGTGTTGAACGCGATCGTCGACGACGCTATTGCCAGCGGCGCCTGCAGGGCCAGCAATCCACCCACGCCGGCTGCGCTGTTGCCCGAGATCGTGCTGCTGATGATGAGCAGCGACGCCCCAATCGCACCGATCAGCTCCGCACCGCCGATGTCGTTTGCGTGATTGCCTGAGATCGTCGAGTAGGTCATGAAGACCGACGTGCCGGCATACAAGCCGCCACCGAAACCGAACGCGCCCGACGTTGCGTTGACCGTATTGTTCGCGATCGTGCTGCGGACCATCGTCAGCGCGCCACTCACGAAAACACCACCGCCGCGCACGAAAGAATCGCCGATCGCCGTATTGCCGCTGATGCTGCTGTCCTTGAGCACCAGCGTGCCGTTGACGAGCACAGCGCCGCCGATGCTCGAACCGGTCGCCGTCGCATGCGACGTGCATCCGCTGATGGTGGATCCGAGGATGCCGAGGCCAGTTTGCGACAGGATGCAGCCGCCGGGTCCGTCCACGCTGCCATTGCGCAGCGCAAGGTGCATCAGATAGAACGCGCCGACAGTGCTCGCGTGTTCGAAGATGCGACTGCTGCCGTGGCCATCGATGATGGGCAGCGGTTGCACCATCGCCGCGGCAACCGCAGGGTCGGACCATTCCGGCGCCTGCAGCACCGGCGAGCCAGTGATGGTCAGGTTGTCGACTGGCACCGCAATCTCGCCGCTGGTCAGCGTGATCGTGCTGTTGCTGCAATGACTGACGTCGATGGTTTCCAAATCAACCGCGTCCGCCACGATCGCGCGCAGGCTGCCCACACCATTGTCGGCGCAGCTCGTCACCGCGACGACAGGCCCGCCCGCGGGCATCAACGCGCCGGCACGCGATGACGAGCCAAGCACTGCTTGTGTCTCCGTCAGGATCGACCCGAACGGTGCATTCGGCGTGGCTGCTGATGCGGCGGCCATCCATGCGGACGCGAGCGCTGCACACAAAGGATGGATGGAAACGCGGTGGGTGGGCATGCGCATCGCAGGCCTCTCTGTCGCACCGGGCGGCGCGGCTACGTCAGAGGTGAACGATGCTTGGCGTGGATGTGTGCCATGCCGCGTCGCGCACGATGCACAGATTTCATGACGAAGGAGACTGCGAGCAATCCAACGCATTTCGAAACCGCGTTTTTGAATGACCAACAAAACAGCGGCCAGGCGATTCACGCGCAGGTCATTTGCGCGCGCCGAAGATCGAACCCCAATCACGGAATGGACATCGCCATGACTGC